>CBHWET010000107.1:0-13690 GCA_966112985.1 uncultured bacterium
AAAAGTGTTACCTATGTCTTGAACCACGACTGTTACCGATGTCCTGACTGCGCCCACAGCCGCCTCAAACTTCAAACTATTCCGCTTACACAGAATACGCCGAATACACAGAAGAAGAACTGAGCGAAATCAGAATAACCGCGAACCAACGCGACGAACGACCGAACAAACACACCAAACTTCCCTTTGTGCCGCGGTATACGTAAAGTCATCGTGGGTGTCGCGCCAGAAACAAATCATCATCGCTGCCGTCATTGTCGTTCTGCTGCTTGTCGTCGCGCTCACTTACTTTTTGGGCAGAAAAGCGCTCACGTCCTTTTTATATCCACCGGCGCCGCCAATGCCAGCCGTCGTGCAAACGTCCGCAGCAGAATTGCTCCAGGAACTTGAACAACAACTGCGTGCGAATTTCCCAACAATCGCCGCTACACTGCAACCAGGTCTGTCCGACGCGGAAATCACTGCACTGGAAACGCAAGGTGGATTCAAACTGAGCGAGGACTTACGGGCATTCTACCGCTGGCACAATGGCATGCAGACCAATACGACGCTGACGTTCATAACCGGTCACTACTTTCCGTCATTGCAATCGGTCGTCGCGGACCACAAGGCGACGGTCCAAAGCCGCCCGAACACAGCCGCACAACGCGTCGCCGCCAACCTTTTCACTGCTCACACAGCTGGTTGGTTGGAGATACTGCCCGATCGCGCTGGCGACGGTTTTGTTTACGACACCAAACGCAAAGACGCCGATGGCGCTTTCTTTTATCATTTCACTGAAGGTAGCGAGTTCGTGTACTTCCCGGCGTTCCGTAATTTTCTCGCGGCAACCGTTGAGAGCATCAAATCCGGTGCGTATCACCCGGACAAAGATGGCAGGAGCATGGAAGAAGACTTCGCGAAGGTGGAAGCCATCTGGAATAAATTCGGTTCGCGCCCGAGCAGCACTCAGTAAGCTCTTCCCGGCTCCAAACCATATTTCTGCCAAAGGCGCCAGCAGCCCAACGAGGCGGACAGCAACTATATAGTTCTGACGCAAGTATCTTTCCCAGTATCCCGCATTCAGCAACCAGTATTCGGTAACAACGAAAAACGAGTCCACCCATTTCCTCACTGCACCGCTCCTGAATTCCGAAGGTTAACTTCAAACTTCAAACGCGGCACAGCCGCCTCAAACTTCAAACTATTCCGCCGCATCACCCCCCATGGCCGCTCCAGCCTCTGATATGCAAAGGCATTTCGTAATCCTTGTCCGCCGGCGCCTTCTCGATTAATACCCAGTTGTCCCGCGGATCGCTTCCGTCGTCGCCCTTTAGCACCTCTACCTTGTAACGTTGCAGCACCGAGTCTTCCACCGGCACTTCGAAATACGGTTTGAGTTGGGAAAGATCGGCGGGCAACTGCTGGTTATTTGCCTCGAGGTATTTATCCAAAGCATGCGAAGCGTAGTTGCCAAACTTGCCCTTGGCCGCGTTGCGCAAGTTGGCGAGCGACTGGCGAACGTCGGCTTCCGTTTGGAGGTTGGCGTCTTTGGCTACCGACAACCAGTCGCTCTCATTGAGGAACGCCAGTTCGGGAATGTTCTTGTCTGGCATACG
Source organism: uncultured bacterium (assembly GCA_966112985.1). Taxonomy (GTDB): domain Bacteria; phylum Verrucomicrobiota; class Verrucomicrobiia; order Limisphaerales; family JACDHS01; genus CBHWET01. The sequence continues at coordinate 1,599 of CBHWET010000107.1, forward strand.
CTGCAAGTGCTGGTTCAATTCTCCCGCGCGTCGCGTGAGGGCGAGGACCGATTGCGTGAAGGAGTCTTCGCTCCCCGCCGACGCCGCTTTCCCTTGCGTCGCTCCCGACTGCTGCTGTGCGAGCGCGCGCAGACGCGTCAGTTCTCCGCGCAGCTTCGGCAGCTCGTTCGTGTCGCGACGAACCCGTTCCTGGTCGCTTTGCAACGTGGTCAGAGTGCTTGCCGCTGCGTCCCGTTCGCGGGTCAGTTGCTGAATTTGTTGCGCGAGCAGCGCCTGTTGTTGCTGAAGTGTCTGCACTTGAGATTGTGCAACCGAAGCCCTATGCGCTTCGTAAACTCCGGTTCCGACCGCGACGGCGAGCGTCGCGGCGATTAAGGTTTTTTGCAGTGTCGTCATAGTAATCGTAGCGGTGATCGTGGCGGTCGTCCCAAGGGTTGCGGCGAGAGCGGTATTGGAGAACACGGCCGCCAATCCGGCGGGCGCGCCTTGAACCGCGTGCGCGGAGAAAGCGAGCGAGAGCGCGGCGGCGCTGGTGGTCACGCCCCGACGCGTCAGATGAACACGCAGCTTTTCCAGGGCGCGGCTGACGCGTTTCTGCGCCGTATCATCGCTCACGCCGAGCGATTGGCCGATGGCACGGAAATCGTGGTTCTGAAAAAAGCGGAGCAACAACGCCTCGCAATCATCGTGGCTCAAGTCCGCCATCGCTTCGTCGAGGACAGGACCGATCCGTTCCCATTCGGGCGCAGGCGCGGACGCGGCGTCGGAGTCAGGACTGAAATGTTCCATGGCATGCCTTTCGCGGAGCTGACGGCGTCGGTCCTCGCGCAACTGATTGAGAGCGGCGAAGCGAGTGCTCCGGTAAAGCCAGCCGAGCAACGAAGCATTCGCATCCAGCGACCGCGACAGCGACGCCGCCTTACGGGCGAGATCCGTGAAAACGCTTTGCGCCACATCGCGCGCCAGGTCGTGGGCGAAGACCTGCCGAAGCGCCGCCGAATAAACCGCATCCGTATGCCGGGCGACGATTTCCCGAAACGCAGCCTCATGGCCATGTTCGGCATAATCGCGCAGCAACTGGGCATCGGACACTTCGCTCATCTCACCAGTAAACAGCCGCCGCCGTAAAAATCCGACAAAATACGACCAGCATTCAGCAAACTTAGAAGACGCTAACAAAAAAACATGGAACGTTGGACTTGTTTTTACCTCTTGCTGCATCCCAGGCAGTCCCCTATAAACGAACACTTCCTCATCACGCAACCGAACAGCCGAGCCAAACGGTTCGACAAAGGTCGGTTCGACGGGGTTGTAGGCACAACCGTTAATATGGCCAACCAAATCCAATCTCTAGCGGTTTCCCTTCCACGATGAATAATCGACTTTTGTCATTATGAAACGGGACAGAGAACTCCAACGCCTCCTCCTTCTTCATGTTCAGGAAGGAAAAGAACCTCCAGAGTTAAAAAAGTATACCGAAGAAGATCGAGTATATAATTCTGCTCTTCTCATTGACGATGGGTTCGTTGAAGGCGAAGCAATTCGTGGAGGAGGCGGTCGGTATGTATCGACGGTCATGACTAACTTGACCTCGAAAGGCCATGATTTGTTGGACCAAATCACTCCGCGGCCTCAGCTTGTGGAACCGGTAAAGAGACGTTCTGCACCTTCGCCTAAATCTCATGTTGGGAACATTCCTCCAGACCCAAATCGAAATTCAATTGATCGCCCAGCCTCGACCGAAAAAATTGCAGAAGAAATACAGTTTTTGACACGCCAGCTTTCGCAGATTCCGCTGAATCCAGTAGAGCGAGATGAAATTGAAAAAAGGATAGCTGAATTACGACAAGGCCTGAATCTTGTCGGCATGGACGTGAAAACTGAGGATTTATTACGTTCTCATTCACAAACCGAAAGCTCAGCACTTACAGCAAGCCCCGACGCATTTATCCTTTACAACGAAAAACAAACGGAGGTGGAAACCATCATCCGCGAACTGGAATCCAAAGGAATATCAACCTACTTTTGGAGACGTGATGTTCCTGCCGGAGAGCCGTGGCGGGAGTTTGAATCGCAGCAACTTCGCGAAGCGCGCACAGTTTTGGTTTTTCTCGGAGATTCAGGTTGGGGACGAAACCATCTGCGAATTGCTCAAGAGGCCCAACGTCTTGGCAAGCGGCTTATCCCTATTTTGACGGGAAATCCGTCAGAGGCAGATTTCGACAATGCAGACGGTCTTTTTCGAAAACGCCGCTACGTGGATCTGAGAAAAGTAACTCCGGATGGAATCGATCTAATTGTCAGGGAAGTGCGCCGCCGTTCATCGACTGAGCGTCAATCTGAAGAGGTTTTCGGAAATGCGCAAATCGACCGCATCATTAGAGTAATGGTGGACGGGAACGAGGAGCAACGCTCCGATGCACTGAGAGAGATACAGACTCTTCCACCCGCACAAAAGTCTTCATTGGCTTTACAGCTTCGACTAAAGATTTTCGCCCGATTCGGGCCAGCGGCTTCTACAAGAGATCCTAAAAAATTATCCTCGATCCGCTCTTGGATGTTGAGTTCGCTGATCTGGGCGGACGCCGAAGGGAGTCGTGAGTTCATTCTCGATTTCCTGCAAGTTGACAAGGAACCAGATCAAAACGTTCGTTTTTGGACTCTCGCTGGTTTGTATCAGCGAGATGTTTCTTATCTGAGTGAAGCCGTCAGGACATGTGCCATAGACACCATACCTGAAGTTGCCGGACTTGCGAAGGCGATCTCATCACCTACTGATCCGGAGCTTCATGAAGAGTTTAAGGTGAAATTGAGTTCGCCCGAATTCGAGACGACGCGGCAGGTGCTTCGGATTCTGCGCATTGTTCCAATTCCGGAGCTGGTTGGAAACGTCTGTGCGTTACTCAATAAATCCATTCAAGGAACTCCACTTTCTTACGACGCGCTCTACGCGCTTACGAGCCCCGTTATGGGGCGCGAGGCAGCCAAGATACTTTCAAAAGATCCAGGAGTTGGGCCTGTAATCACACAGATAATACGAGAAGCTGGGGAATCGAATGAAAATGCGGCTAAGAACTTCACGGTCCTGCTCGCACAGTTCGAGTTGGCAGATGTAGAACGTGCTATTCAGGAGGCGCGACAAAGGCCTGAGACAAGCGAGCCTGCCAAAAAAATTTGGGAGTTTCTGGTGGCCTATCGCCGTCGAATTTCGGAAAGAACCGACAGGACGAGCGCGCCAGATTCAACTTTCCAAACAACTTACTCAGCTTTTGTTCCAGACCGCGCGGCTTATGGGCGTCGAGCCGCAGGTGCTCCACTTGATGATGCTCTCGGAGTCGGCGTCCATGCACGGCATCTTGCACAACTAATTGCGGCGAAGGAAACATGGATGCCGCTTTCGATTGGTTTGTTTGGGGCATGGGGTTCAGGAAAGTCTCATTTTATCGACTTGCTGGACGAAAACCTCCGCACAATAACCCGCGATCCAGGTAAGGTTTTCCACCAGCAAATCGTGCAGATTCGATTCAATGCATGGCACTACTTAGACACCAATCTTTGGGCGAACCTCGTGTGTGAGATCTTTGACCAACTCTTTGTGAAGCTGGATGAGCGTCCGGATACGACGGTAGCACAGGTGGAAAAACTCAAGGGCGAATTGGCCAAGCAAAGCGCATTGGCCGCAGAGGCGAAAGAAGCGCTGAAGACTGCAGAGACGGCGAGAGTTGATGCGGAGGAAAAGCTACGAGCTGCAATAAAGGAGCGGATCGAGGAGGAAAACAAAGTTGGAGTGTTGCTCGACGACCTCAAGAACTTGGCAATCAATGAGACGGTAAGGAACCAATTGCGAGTCGCTGCTGAAGGTCTTGGGTTGCCAAAGTTACAAAATTCATTCGCGGAGTTGGAAGCGCGAGCAGGAGAAGTCCGTTCGCTTAATGGGCGGTCAAAGGCTTTGGCGTTGGCGATATTCACAGGACCAGGATGGTGGAAGCGTGGACTGTTGCTCGTGGTGGCACTGGCAGCACCGCTCGGAGTGGCGTGGTTGGCGGATCATGGAACGTTAAGGATCCAGAATCTACTGACGGGATTGGGCCAAACTATAGCGCAGCTGGTCACTGCAATTGGAGCGCTGTCTGCGTGGATTTCAACGCAAGCTAAAGCTGGTAACTCCCTCGTCGCAAAACTGGAGAGTGCCTACGATGAAGTGAAGAAGGTGCGCCTCGCTCGAGAATCTCAAGATGATGCGGCTAATGCGCAAAAGGCACTTGCGGCAAAGCGGCAGGCAGAAGAGGAGGCACGGCATACCCTGCGTGAAGCTGAGGGAAAAATGAAAGCAATCCGCGCCGAGATTGCTGAACTTGCCCCAGGACGGCAGCTCATTCGCTTTCTCAAAGAACGTGCATCCGCGGAAGATTACAGACGGCACTTAGGGCTCGTCAGTCTAGTTCGTGAACAACCGGGAGAGCAGTGCTGGCCACGGGTTACGGCCATCGAGGGTTGGATGTTCGAAGTCGAAGTCGGCAAGGGATGCGAGGTGCTCAGGATCGCGTTGTGCAAGTATCCCCAGCAATACACCGCTTACGACGGCGTTGTTATCCCCACCCACATTCCGCCTTATTATATTTTCGACAGTTGGGTCGATACCGAACAAGCCATCCTGGAAGGTGAAAAGCATTTTATGCGCTGTCACCGCACGGTCATCGAAATTATCGAGAAACTGCAGGAGGTTGGCTTTCTGATTAAGATCGAGGACAAGGAAGTCGGGTATTGGCCGGAGCATTCAGAGGAAAATTTACAAGCGCGTGCGAAAGGGTTGAGTCTTTACGCCTGTCCGGAATGGTACGGACTGAAACCGTGGGGCGCGAAATCGAAGGCCAAGTCCAAAGCGAAGGCGAAGACAAAAGCCAAAGCGAAAACAAAGAAACCGGCGGAGAACGGACCGCTTTTTCTCCACGAACGGTATAAAGCGGTACGACGTGCGAAGCAGTTGTCAGAGGCAGAAAAAGACGCATTGCGGAGGGCGCAAGGTCGTTTTGGAGAAAATTGAAATTTGAGTTGTATTGAAAACTCGCCGAATCAGCTCGTCGGGCTCGCAACCGCAGTTGTTTTCTCCGCGCATCTGCGTCTCCGCGGTTAACTGCAGACGATCGCTCCCTTACAGGGCTCTTTGAATTTGTTCATGATTTTAACCCAGGCCGCCGCTCGTCCGACTCGCTTTAGCCTGGGTTATCACATGGCGGGCCTTCAGCCCTGGTGTTGGTTAATCTTTTGCCGTTTAGTACCGGTCGATCGCTCCCGACTAAAATTCTGCTTCCCATTGGCAATCAGTTCGATATAACTCGGGCATCCCTCACTCCCGGCAGATGCCGATCAGGAGTAATGGTCTTTCCGGGCCCGAGCAACAACTGAACATGGAGAAAATCATTTTCCGTTTATTCGTCGCGGCTACCTTTCTGACCGCGTTCACCACAGCACAGGCACAAACAATTACCCGTGGACCTTACTTGCAGAATGGGAGCAGCACAGCTGTGACGGTGCGTTGGCGCACCGGGACGAGCGTCAACAGTGTGGTTCGCTATGGCACTTCAGCGTCGAGTTTGAATCTTGCTGTCACGAATACGACGAGCACAACGGAACACAGCATCCGGATCTCGGGGCTGGCCGCCAATACCAAGTATTTTTATTCCGTTGGCACCACCACCGCGACTCTCGCCAGCGGAAGCACGTATTTTGTGATCACCGCGCCCACCACCGCCAAATCGACGCGAATCTGGGTGTTGGGAGATCCGGGGACCGGAGATACCAATCAAATTGCCGTCCGCGATGCCTACTACAGCTTCACCGGCACACGTCACACCGATCTCTGGCTGATGCTCGGGGACAACGCCTACAATGATGGAACGGACGCGGAATACCAAAGCAAGGTCTTCAACGTCTATGGGGCGATGCTCCGGAAATCGGTGCTGTGGCCAACGCTCGGTAATCACGACGGACACTCCGCTGCTTCATCGACGCAGACTGGACCTTATTATAGCAATTTCACGCTGCCTAAGAATGCAGAAGCCGGTGGTGTCGCTTCGGGCACAGAGGCCTACTATTCGTTCGATTACGGCAACATTCATTTTGTTTGTCTCAACTCGTATGATGTCGATCGATCCAGCACTGGCACCATGGCAAATTGGCTGCGCAGTGACCTCGCGAATAACACTAAAGATTGGCTGATCGCTTTTTGGCATCATCCGCCCTATAGCAAAGGATCGCACGATTCCGACACAGAAACCGAAATGGTCCAAATGCGACAAAACATCCTGCCGATTCTTGAGGATAACGGCGTGGACCTCGTGCTTTGCGGACATAGTCATGCTTATGAACGCTCGAAATTCATCGATGGCCATTACGGCCTCTCCAGCACTCTCACCAGTTCCATGATTAAAGATGGCGGCAGTGGCCGGGAAGATGGCAGCGGCGCCTATACAAAAACGGTTGTTGGCCCGACACCTCATGAGGGAACCGTTTTCGCCGTGGCGGGTGCCTCCGGCCAGACCGATGGCGGACTGCTCAATCATCCGGCAATGTATCTGTCCCTCAATGTGCTCGGCTCGTTGGTACTGGATATCAACACGAACCAGCTCGACGTGCGTTACATCGACAAAGCCGGGACACGTCGCGACTACTTCACGATCATCAAAGGTGGAACCAGCCGCTCAACGGTTGTCGTTGACAACAGCAATGCGGGTTTTACCGCTTCGGCCAGCTGGTCTACCGGCACCAGTGCCACGGATAAACAGGGAACCGATTATCGTTTCCGGACGACCCAGGCCGTGAGTGACGCGGCGACCTGGAGCGCCACGCTTGGCGCAGGCAAATACGCTGTTGAAGCGTGGTGGAGCCAAGGTGCCAATCGTTCGACCAACGCGCCTTACGTTGTTTATCACTCGACCGGGTCGAGCACCGTCAATGTGAACCAACAAGCCAATGGCGGAAAATGGAACTCGCTCGGAGTTTATAATTTCACGAATGGTGTCAACCAGGTGAAACTGTCCTGCTGGACCACGACCGGGTTCGTCGTCATTGCCGACGCGATCCGTTTTGTGCCGCAACAACCGTAGCGTCGGCCGATTGAAGAAAGAGCTCATAACAACCGTTCTGGTGGCCGGTGGCGCTGTGGCGGGAATTGTGGCTTTTCATTTTGCATCGAGCCCGGTAAGCCGACCCGGAAACCATTCAGGCTCCGGTCATCCCCAATCGATTCAGGCAGAGCCCGCTTCGCGCGCTGTAAATCCGCTTGCTTCCCGTATAGCGGCCGGTGCGTCACTCGATGAATTTGAGCGGTTGCTGCATGCCGAGGCCTTGGATGCATCATTGGTAGAACAGGTGATTCGCCGAATTCATTCTGCCGACCTTTCGCTGGCCTTGACGCGTGCGCAAGGGGCTTCCGATGGAGTGCGGCACATGCTGATTTCAGCGCTGTTGGCCAGGATTGCTGAAGAAGATGCGGGGGCGGCTGTGCAGCTGGCTTCAAACCTCCGGGAAGTTTCATCACGCAACGAGGAGTTGGAAAAACAATTGCAAAAATGGCTGCGCGTCGCGCCGACCGAAGCGACGAAATGGGCCGAGGCTCAGTTGAATCGCGCACTTTTGGACGCAATGGATGCCGCGTCCAACCCTGCGGATGATCGCGACCGCGAAGAAGCCTGCATTGCGATTGCCAAAGGCTGGGCGCTGGTCGATCCCGCTGCGGCGAGCCAATGGGTGCAGAACCTTCCCGATTCACATCAGCGTCTGCTGGCGTTGCAGGCGATTTATTCGTCCTGGGCTGCGAGCGACGTGACAAGTGCGTGCGCCGCTGCGGGCCTTGTGTCCGATCCTGATCTTCGCAGCAAATTGTATACAGAGATTGGAAGCCGGTGGGCGAAGAGCGATGCCGGCGCTGCATTGGCCTGGATGCAATCGTTGCCCTCCGACGAGAGTATTCAGGCGTTCCGGAGCGTCCTCCTTCACCTCTCGCAATCCGCACCGGCGGAAGCGATGAATCGCGCTCTGGCATTGCAAACGCAGGGAGCATCGGAAACCGTCAGCTTCCTGTTGCAGCAATGGTCGGCGCGAGATGCAACTGGTGCGGCGCAATGGCTCAAAACGTTGCCTGCCGGACCGCGGCGGGATGCGGCGCTCGCAGATTTGCTTCCGGCCTGGGCGGCGGCTGACCCTAAAGCCGCGGCGAGCGAAGTTCTCGCGGCTGCTAACGCGGAGAGCCGAGTTGAAATGCTGAATGTGGTCGCAGCCAGTTGGGCCAAAAAGGATCCGGCTGCCGCGATGACCTGGGCCCTCAAATCGCAAGATGCCGATGTCATGAACGCCGGAGTCATTCAATCGATCATCACACAATGGACTGCCCGCGGCACGGACGCGGTTGCTTCCTGGCTCGATACGCTTCCGCAAAGCGGTTTTCGCGACGACGCCATCGCAGCGTTTGCGCGGAACATCGGAGGCGAACATCCGCAAACGGCTCTGGCATGGGCAAATACCATTACGGAATCTACGCGGCGTAGTGAAGTGCTCCAGGGCATCGCGTTGCGCTGGTTGGAAGAGGATGAGTCAGCGGCGAGGCCGGCGCTGGCGGCCTTGGATTTGCCGACAGACGTTCGCGAACGCATCGATACTGTTCACTCCCAATGAAACCGCTGCTCGCGATTGTTATTTGCCTGCTGATGCAAGGATCGCTCCTGGCGCATGGCGATCTGCACAATCAAATCACACAGCTTACCAAACAACTCGAGGCCGAGCCTAAGAACGCGGTGCTTTACCATAAACGTGGTGAATTGCATCGCGCTCATGGCGAATACCTCGAAGCTCTGGCTGATTACACGGCAGCCGAAAAGCTTGATCCCAAACTGGACGTTGTTTTGCTCTCTCGCGGCCGGGTTTTGAGCGAGTCGGGTAAATTCGCCTCGGCATTGAAGGCGTTGGATGAATTTGTGAGCCGACACCCCGATCACATCGAAGCCCGGTGGCTGCGCGGTCGTGTGCTCGCCCGGCTGAATCGCAGGGATGAGGCTGAAAAAGAATTTGTAGGCGTCATTGCGGCAACAGAGGAACCTTCTCCGGAACAAATCATTGAACGAGCGCAAAATCTTGAGCAGGCCGGACGCGTCGAGTATGCTTTATCAAGTGTTAACGCAGCGATGAAGCGAGTGGGCAGTTTAGCGACGCTGGAAATGGAAGCGTTGAACCTTGAGTTGCAGCTGAAACGTTATGACGATGTATTGATGCGATTGAACCGGCTTATTGCAGGCGCGCAACGAAAGGAAACTTATCTGGCTCGAAAAGCGGACGTGTTGCGTCAGGCAGGGAAGAGCGAAATGGCTCAGCGCTGCTATGCCGAGGCACTTCAAGCGATCGTCGCGTTACCGGAAAATCAGCGACACGTGAAAAGCACGATTAAATTGGAAGAAGAAGTGCGTCGGCAGCTTGCGACCAGGTAGTATCCCGCCTGAAATGAGAACCGTCCCTTTGTTTCGTGTTTTCCTTCTGGTGACATTGTTGTCGGTGCCGGGGCGTGCGTGGGCGCAGGCAGCGGCGATCGGAAATGTCCGCCCGACGGTTACTGTTGAAATGGGGGATGTGGGTGGAAAAATCTTTGGCAAAGAACCGGAGCCGAGCAAGACGCGACGGTATTATATTGCCGCCGAACCACAACTTTGGGATTACGCCCCCGCCGGACGAGACGTGATCTGTGGCAAGCCACTGCCGGCACCTGTGCTTGAGCAAAGACAAGTCGGAAAAATAAGGTATGTGGAATATACCGATGCCACCTTCGCAACGCGCGTGATGCAACCGCAACGGTTGGGGATTCTTGGTCCGGTCCTGCGCGGCGTGCAGGGCGAATATCTGGCGATCACATTTCTTAATCGCTCTCCGCAGCCGCTTTCCATGCACCCGCATGGTGTGAAATACGATAAAGACAGCGAAGGAGCTTTTTACGAACCGAAGCCGGGGCTGGGATCAGCGGTTGCCCCCGGAGCCAAATTTACTTACGTCTGGCATTTGGATGAAAGCTCCGGTCCACGTCCAGACGAGCCGAGTTCGAAGGCATGGCTGTATCACAGCCATGTTAACGGCGACGACGAGATTAACCAAGGTCTTGTCGGTTTCATCGTGGTGACCGATCCGAAGCGCGCTCGCTCGGATGGGACGCCCGTCGATGTCGATCGCGAATTGGCGACTCTGTATTTTATTTTCGACGAAAGCGGCCTCGGTGCAGCCGAGCGGGAAGCGGCGGAATATGCGAACCTCCCTGGCGGCGGACCCGCGCCTAAAACGTGGACGCAAATTCAGGAGATGACCGAGCAAGGTTCCCGTTATGCGATCAATGGCCTGATCTTCGGCAATCTGAATCTCGAGATGATCGAAAGTGAACGGACGCGCTGGTACCTTTTCGGTCTCGGTTCAGAACGGGATTTCCACACCGCGCATTGGCATGGGCTGCGCGTTTTGCACGAAGGCAGACGAACCGATGTCGTGGAATTGTTGCCGGCGTCGATGAAGGTGGCCGATCTCGTTGCCGACAATCCAGGCTCATGGATGCTACACTGCCATGTCGCCGAGCACATGATGGAAGGCATGTTTGCGAGGATGATGGTTCATCCAAAAAGTTCGACGAGCTCAAATCGAATCGACGAACCGTCCTTCTTCGGGCTACCTGATAAACGCGAATCGCTGCGAATCACGAGCGCGGAAGCACGCATCAACTCACATGGTCAGACAAATTCGTGCGAGCTCAATTTCCGAGGAGTGGTTACTGTCTACGATGCCTTTTCGGTTTTTACACAACCCATTCGCATCCAGCTTGGGGATAAATCGGTGCTGCTAAAACCCGATCGAAAAGGAAAAACCCAAACAGACGAAAATCGTTTCGAGGTAAAAAATGTCAGCGAATACGGTGTCGTTTACGGCGGACTCATGGAATTTCAGGCAACATTGAGTGGTGCGGAATGGCTCGAGGTAACAAAGAGAGTTGACCACGGAATTAAAAGTTCTGGAAACAGTGAATTCCAAATCCCGGTAACAGTCGCAATTGGCGACGCACAGCACACGGCTGTCGCCCGGTTCTTTTCACGTCCCTAAGCTGCGTCTTCAGTAGCAAAGTGTTGGTTAGGACGGTTTCATTTACAAAATTAATGACCTCAATTCACTAGCTCGCCAGGAGTCAAATTTGAAAACTCTTCACGAACGTCTCGTCGCATTTGGCACGTGTTCCCGCCAGCGAAGTTATGGAGTCTCCTTACAGCGGCATTGGTCGTCAGAAAAGTAGGGAGGTCTCGGGTCGCAAAATAGAATGAGCCTCGTCAACCTGGCTGCTACCATATTTGGTTTTCTCCGCGTCTCTGCGTCTCCGCGGTTAGCCGCTCACTGTTGTTTCGGCTTCGCTGCCGTCAGCACTTCGGGCCTGGCGATGAACTCAACGAAACGGCTTTGGTGAATGGCCAGCGTTACATCCAGCGCCGTGGCTGAGTTCGTCGAATCGAGAGAGACTCCGTTGTTGCTGCTAATGCCGTCGCCGCTTTGACCCCAACCAGCTGGTTCCAGTTTGTTTCCGTTTTCGTCCACCGCTTTGGTGACTGTAAAACGATATCCGTAAAGCGCCGGCGTCGTGCGAAAGCGGAATTCGTAAGTGCGATGTTCTCCTTCCGGCGGTTCAGGAGTGCTGACGCCAACGCCAAGTAATTCCACTTTGAAGTGTTGAAGATTCGTCGTGTAGAGCACGGTCGTCGTGGCCGAAGAAGGCATCACAGGCACGGCTTTGAAAGAGGCGACCTCGTTCGTGTCGAAATCTGAATTGTGAGTGAGCTCGACCCGGAGTTTCCATGCCAGTTCATCCGGCCAGAGCAGGGAATTGATCAACATCACACGGCCGGCCCCACGGCTCTTTGTCTGTGAACCATCATTTCCGGTCGCATCGAGGAAGTTCACGTGTTCGATGTGCCAATTGTTCAGTTCTTTGCCGTTATTTTTTATCGCATATTCGATGCGCGTACCCGATTCCCAGTTGTTTGTCACCGCCTCAGGCTTTCCCACGGCATTGAAACGCACGTTCG
>CBHWET010000108.1:0-13520 GCA_966112985.1 uncultured bacterium
CTGCGATCTCGCTCGATTTCTTCTCTGGAGTTTTCGTTTTTACCACACCGCCTTTGGCGCCAAGCAACAGCATGGCTGTGTGAATGTGAAAAGGTTTAGCATCGGTCTTCAACAGGCTTTCATGCACTTTGCCGCTCGTATGGACGATGGCATATTCGACCGTTCCTTCATGCATATTCACGGTGGCCGGAAACGTGATGTTGTTCTGTTTTTGATCGAGGCGAACTTTGCCGACCTGAAAGATGCCTTCCGAAAGCTTCTTCACAGGGGCGTTGGTAGCGGCGGACGAACCTGGCGCGGCATTGGTATTTAACGGACGTGGACCGGCCTGACTCCCGAAGGAGAGAATCGTCAGCAATAACGTCAATGCCTTGGCGGATGCAGCCATCGCGAAACCATAGAACAGTTCTGGTTTAAATCCAACCCCTCGGGTTTTGCGTGAAGCAGCCGGTCGAACCGCGGCTCAGCCTTTGGATGAGCCGAGTTTCGGGATTGAATTCGGTTCGCATTCTGTAATTTTCTCCGCACATTTCATCATGTCGGCACGCCTTGCGGCGTTGCCCGTGAATTGAAGCTGCGGAGCAGTCACATGTTCCGCCATAAAACAAATGCAAGGTCATCTCGCACTGGTTCTACATGCTCACTTGCCGTTCGTCCGGCATCCCGAGCATCCGAAATTCCTCGAAGAAAATTGGTTGTTCGAAGCTGTCGTCGAGACGTATATCCCGTTGATCCAGGTGATGGATGGCTGGCTGCGCGATGGAATGGATACGCGGCTAACGATTTCTCTCTCGCCGACGCTTTGCTCGATGCTTCTGGACCCTCTGCTACAGGAAAGATTCCTGCGGCACCTGGATAGTCTGATTGAACTTGCTGATAAAGAGTTGCATCGCACGCATTGGGATAAAGAACTGCGTCCCCTGGCTGAGATGTATCACCGGCGATTTGTTGGCGCGCGGGACACCTATTTCGCATACGGCCAGAATCTCGTGGGTGCTTTCCGCAAATTTCAGGAAAGAGGAAAGCTGGAGATTATTACCACGGCTGCAACTCACGGTCTTCTCCCTTTGATGGCATCGCAACCTCAGTCGATTCGTGCGCAAATTCTCGTCGCGCGTGATCACTACCGTAAATGTTTCGGCTGCGACCCAAAAGGTATCTGGCTGCCGGAATGCGCTTACGTCGATGGCGTCGAACTCTTTTTGCAAGAGGCCAACATCCGTTATTTCATCATGGACACGCATGGCATCCTGCATGCGCAACCGCGGCCTCGTTACGGTGTCTTCGCTCCCGTCTTTACGTCGAACGGCATTGCGGCGTTCGGGCGCGACCTTGAATCAGCACGCCAGGTGTGGAGCAGGCAGGAAGGTTATCCGGGCGACGCGACGTATCGCGACTTCTACCGCGATATTGGGTTCGACCTCGATTACGATTACATCAAACCGCACTTCCCGTCGGAACACCGCACATTTACCGGGATTAAATATCACCGAATTACCGGTCGCGAAGAAAAACTGCATTACCATCGCGAAGCGGCGCTGCATGTTGCGGCGCAACACGCGCAACACTTTCTTGAAGCCCGCATGGCGCAGGTCCAAAACCTTTCGCACATCATGGGCAAAGCGCCGATTATTCTTTCGCCTTACGATGCGGAGTTGTTCGGCCATTGGTGGTATGAAGGAATTGAATTTCTCGATTACTTCGTCCGCAAGGCTTACTACGACCAAAAGGTTTTCAACCTGACAACGCCGAACGAATACCTGCGACGCTATCCCACACAGCAGGTGGCGACACCGAGCGCGTCCAGTTGGGGCGAAGAAGGTTATTGGCGCGTCTGGTTGAATGAGACCAATGAATGGATTTATCCGCACCTGCATGTCGCGGAGCAACGGATGACCCAACTGACGCAGCAGTTTTCAAATGCAACAGGTCTGACCGAGCGTGCCTTGAAACAGGCCGGCCGGGAATTACTCCTCGCACAAGCGAGCGATTGGCCGTTCATTCTCAGAACAGGCACCAGCCCTGATTACGCAAAGAAACGAGTTAAGGATCACCTCTTACGGTTCCTTGCACTGCACGAGCAACTAACCGCCCGCAAGATCGATGAGACTTATCTCAGCCGAATTGAAGCGATGGACGATATATTCTCGGAGCTGAACTACCACTACTGGGCCTAGACCGCGTTCTGGGCAGAAGACAATAGTGCCGGACGAATTACCGCCGTGGGATGCTCGCGACAAACTTTTCGGCATCACTCGGATTCACGAAGACGAGTTCGACTTTGTCTCCTTCGCCAACAAGCGCCGCAGGTGCGCCATCGAGAAGCTTAAACAGCTGTTTGTCGTTAATCACAACAAACGTGTCTTCAGGGCGCGCCGTGTGGACTATCACAGCGTGATTGGATTTTGAGGTAACAATCAAAGGTAATGCCGCTCCAGTGTGAACGATGGCATCGTTCTCCAGCGGTTGGGACCGGACGAACCAGCGTGGTTCGCGAACTAACGGTTGAAGCGGAACAGCCTCTTTTCTTGGAAGATTCAGAAGGACAACAACAGCCACTAGCGCCATGACCATCGCACCTCCGCGAACATGGCGCATTTGTTTTTTGCGACGGGCCTGGCGCAACATCGTTCCCAGCATTTCTTCGCGAAACGTCGGCGATGCGGCATCGTTGCAAAGATCCTCGAACAATTCCTTTTTGTTTTTATCGTCCATGCGTCAACTGGGAAAAAATCATTTCTTTCAATCGTCGTCGTACACGCACCAACCTCGATTCAATCGCCTTTTCGGTCGTGGCATTTGCTTCAGCCATATCGCGCACCGATTCGCCTTCGAGATACTTACGTCGCAAGAGGTCGCGTTCTTCGGGTTCAAGCACAGCAAATTGCGCTTCCAAAACGTCCATCAAGTCATGGCTGTTTACCTCGACGGTCTGTTCCTCAATTTGTTTCTGCTGAAAGAAGCGGCTTAAAAACGAACTGTAACGTTGTTTCTTTCGTTGCTCATCGATCGCTGCACTGCGTGCGAGAACAGTCAGCCAACTCCACAAAGGTTCTTCCGAATCAAACCGCCGGGCGTGTTTGACCACGCGAACGAGAGTCAGTTGCAGCGCTTCACGGGCCGATTCTTCATCGCGGGTCAATACGAGCAGATAGCGCAGCAGTCGATCGAAATAGAGCGAGTAGAACTGCCGATATGCACCTTCATCACCACGCTCCATGCCTTCGGTCAGTGTGCGTATGTTCGGTGCGGTATCACGGCCGCTCGCTACGTTGACGCCCTCAATACTCAATGCAGTAAGGCGTCGAGCGGGTGTTAAGCCCGCATCGACACTGAAGCAGAGTGAATTATTTGGAATCGGGTCCGGCATCAGGTTTTGGCGGCTGAGGAGCGGTTGGTGGTTTTGGAGCTTTCGGAGCGGCGGGTGGTGTTGGCGGTGTTGGTGCCGCTGGAGGTGCCGGTGCTTCGGCCGCGGGCAGATGCGGAAGTGTCGAAAACAGGCGCTCGAGCACTTCGTCGATTATTTGTAAATCGTCGCTACGTCCGACAGCAATCAGGAGTTTGGTTTCGGGATGGAATTTGAGCGTCGGTTGTTTCTTGATGTTTAAAAGATCCCATGCGGTTTGGACGGCGGTCGTAATATCTTCGATTCGGTATAACGGCTGTTCGCCACCATTCCTGCTGTAATTCCTGATATAGGGTTCCACCTGCCATACGCGGCAAACCTCGCTTTCGCGCGGCGTTTCCTCGGCGCCTTCATACGAAAAGGCCCATACCGGATTGGATGGCGCTCCCATTTTTTCAAAACCATAGCCGACAGTCCGCGATCCGTAGCTCACTGATTTATTAGCGCCGTAACCGATGGGGTACTTGATCGTCTTGTGGCTGGCTCTTGATAACGCCGCGAATAGCGAACTGACGGTTATTCCGTGCATCTTGACTGGCGGCAGTTGCACATCGGCGTGTTCGGTTGGAACGACTGCATTAACCGGGACGCCGCGTGCTTTGGCTATGATGGTAAGAAGTTGCTGCGGCGTACCTCCCTTAAAATCGATGTCGAAGGTGAGGGTCTCATCTGCCGGACCTGAATCAACGATGGGAGCCACGGGAGTTCCCGGTACCACGCCCGCACCATTCGGATCGTATGCCGGCGCCACGGTAGGTGTTGGCGAGGCCGTAATTTGTCGTTGGATAGTCGTTGTATCTTCGGCCGTGAGGGTTGTGGCTCTTAAAAGCGCCGCAACGATTACGATGAATGCACTCTGTTTCAAAATTCTCATGAATGTCCTTTTGTTAAGGAACACGTCTGTGAATACCGAATCCTTCGGAAAATTTAACTCATCGCTACCTTCAGTGGAATAGCCGATACGGTCCCAGGATATTTTGTCACTTACCTTGAGTCTCTCCCGTTGTTTCGGCACCGTAATGCGCCATCCGGACCATTTATTTTGGCAACCCGCTCCAAACGACCGTTGCTCCGGGTTGAACTAACGATTTTTGATCAAAAAAGGTGCATTTTAAAAAACCGGAAAAAGTTTTTTCCACTTTTTCCGACGCCTGGAAAATCTTCCGCAAATTTTTTATGGATTTTCCGACGCCGGAAAAATCCGGAAAACTATTTTTCAGGATTTTTTGAGGGCCGGAAATTCCTCCAAAAATTATTTCCAACTTTTCCGACGACCGGAAAACACGGAAAAAACTTTTTCCAACTTTTCCGGCGGCAAAAAAACTCTCCAGAAATTTTTTCCGACTTTTTCTGCCGTTGGAAAAGTTAGAAAAAACTTTCGCTGGATTTTCCAGGCGTAGAATTTTTCTCCAGAAATTTTTTCCAGTTTTTCCAAGCGTTGGAAAATTTGCCAATCTGTTGATTTAGAGGGACTTGGGCAATTTGGTCTTTTTTGCTCCCCCGCAACGCACTTCGAAACCGTAATTTGCGGAAAATCGGGTTTTAACGACCATTTTTGCAGTCCGGACGCTCGGCGTTCGATGCAATTATTGTCCCTATTGTGACGCTCTTTAGGCCTTATCCAGAGCGGATCGGGGATCGCCAAAGCTCAATTGCCCAACCGCTCTAAAACCCAAGCTTTTGCTTCCACTGGTCGATAACGGGCGGTGGCGGGGGAGTGTCATAGGTCACATTGCCGAGGTCGTTCTTGATCCCGGGTTTAGCATCGAACCATGTTTGCGCTACGTAGGACCATGAGTTGCGGCTGCTGGGCACTATACGCTGCAAATCAAGGCGCTCCGGCGGGGCGACAGCAAACGTGAACCGGCCCTTCGCATCTGTCGTCGCTTTAAAATCATACATGTTCAGGAAAGGTTCGCCGGTATTCCAGTCATGACGCATGGCGATATTGAGCTCGACTCCTGGAACTGGAACCCCGTTGCTTTTCACCAGCGTCCCGCTAATTGAAGCCCACGGTTGCAGCCGAATCTTCATATTTTCGCTCTTACCAACTTCTTCCTGCGCCCACCCCAGGGCATGCGCAACGAAAATCTTTCGACCGGTGCTGCGCGGCGCGAAGGAGAACTTGCCATCCTTTCCGGTGATCTGTCTCGATTTCTCTCTATCCCCGTAAGTCTCAATCCGGTTGGTGTGCAGCATGAATTGCTCCTGCAATGCGCCGTACACCACGTATGCCTTTTCGGCGGGCGATCCGTCAGGCAACACGATGACCCCTTGCGGGCCGAAACCATGTTTCAGTCGAACAACGAGGTTTGTTGTGACAGAAGCGGGTTCGGTCTCTGCCGGATCATAGCCGTCGGCTTCGATTCGCAGCATGGGCTGGCTGCGAAAGCCCCATGCAAAGCCGACGGAAAAGTGTCCGTTCGTCACTTCCTCCGTTTCGGCATACCAAAAAGGAAGTTCATCACGAGATGGATTCTTCTTAACCAGCGGCTCGACGAGGGTCTTGAGCACACTTTTTTGGGGCGCTCTCGCTGGAGCAGGCGGCTTGCGACCAGGAACAACTCTATACTTTCGAATCAGCTGGCCTGTCGCGTCATCAACAACCTGGCCGGATAGAGTTACAACGCCGACTTCAGCACCGGCAAAAGGCTTGTTTCGAAATTCGTCTTCTGGCGGCAGATGGCCGTTGCCGTTCCAATATGAGTTGTGGTTGCCTTTGCCTGGTTGAATGACGATCACGAGGTCGTCTTTGCTCTTTTCAAGCTGCCCACTCATCTGACCAAAATTCCACTCGGTCAGACTCGGGTTGGCGACGGTCAACATCCAGTTATCATTTTGAAACCAGACTTCGATCTGTTCGGGAGTGAGCCCGTCCACACGAAACTTCCCGTCTGCATCGGCTACGACCGTTTGTGAGTCCCACCCTTTATCGTATCCGACGCCAATCTTTAAACCCTTGGGAAGCGGTTCGCCGTGTGCCGTTTTGAATTGTCCGGCGAGATGAAGTCCCGGCGTGACCTGAAAATCGCCGATGTCGTTCGTCGTTCCAGCAGCGCCCGACGTTATGGCCTTGAAAGGAAGGGCTCCATATTTTTTGAGCGAGTTACCTTTTCCGTGCAGATACCATCCAATGTTGGATTGAGCATGCAGAAACTCGAAGACCCCGTTGGTATCCGTTTCGGTTGAAAAATGGCCGGCGAACACTTCGGAGCTTCGGTCGGAACCTGTCAGGCCGACTTCGACCTTTGCCAAAGGTTTGCCATCTTTGACGACGCGGCCGCGAATCGTCACACCGGCGTCCATCTTAATCGTCTCAGGTGAGTTCGTTACATCCAGCCAGTCATGGGCAATCGCAAGCCCCGGCGCGTGAACTTTCACCTGCACGCGCGTAAAGGGGCGGTTCCGCCCCAGAGCAAATTGCCCCTGAGCATCGGCAATCACCTGCTCGGGCATGTCTTCATTACTGCCCCAGCTCGTCCCGCCGTTATACGATACCCCTTCGCGTTCGATTATGGCGTAGGGCATCGGTTGGTTGTCAGGTCCGAGAACCGTCGCGCGAACCATGAACTTGAAGTTTGTGGCTTTGTTCGTTGCGGGCGGAATACGGATTTCGATCGGATCAGCCTTCGGATCGGCACCTGCATAAAACATGGGTTCCAAACGTTCCGCGATGATCATCAAGCGGTAGAGTTGATTGTCTGGCAGTTCCATCGAGAAGGAACCGTCCGCACTGGTTTTTGTTTCGCGGCCAACCACAGCGCTCTGCATCGTGAATCGGTCTTCACTGGTATTCAGGGGGCGAGTGCCGGTTACTTTTACCAACGCATTGGTTAGTGCAACGCCATCGTTGTCTTTAACGACACCTTGAAGGCGCGACAGCTCTCCTGAACGCGGTTTGGTGTCTGGCAAACGGAGTTTGAATCCTGGTTGGGTGTCCGCGAGCCGCGGTGCGTTAGCCGGGCCGACGCTGATCGCGGCGATCATTAAACCGATAGGACCTTTTGCAGACTCAAGCGACAGGGACCGCACTTCTTTATCTGGAGATGGATTCGTGAAAGAGACATGGAATAATCGCATGTGGGTATCGTACTTTGCCGCGGCTGTATGTTGGCCTTGCCATGCAACGTGGGCGTTTTTGGCGCCGAGTTTCGGGTCCTTTTTATGTGACGGACCGAACCAGCTCCGCACGTGCTCGCCGTATTGGATATCAATGACAGCGTTCGAACCGTCCATGTAGTTAAGCCGCACCTTCGCCAGCAGCGGTTTTCCTTCGGTTCCTTGCTGGGCGGCTGCCAACAGATGCAGCAACTCGAAGCGTTGACCGACGGGGATGTCGTTAACATTCGTCCGTGCGGGCTTGCTCTTTTGCAACCAGCTCGTGCTATAGAGCAGAATCGCGCCGTCCATTTGAAATGGAACTCCATCGAGGACCTGTTGTCCGCGGGGTACAAGCCACTCGGCATGGGTGGCTTCAATCGGCGAAGGACCGACGAATTGTTTCAGGTCGATAGTGTGAACCGTTTGCGCGAACGACGTGAAAGCGAGACAGAGGCCCGCAATGATCCAACGGACGTAGTGTGGTTGCATAAATTAATCCCTGTGCGATATGCACTGAACGCCCGCAATCGTTATCACGTGCTGAAAAAATACCAATCACTTTCCGCCCTTGGCCGAGGCGAGGGGACTGGTCTCAGTTACGCGGCGATGTTTAATCGCCAAGAAGCTTTTTCAAGGCGTCCCGAGCTGCTGTCTCGCGTGGGTCCTGCGCGCCCGCGCCTTTCCACTCGCGTCGAATAAAATCAAACCACTCACAAAAATTGCCGACGTGTTTTTCCGCAACAGGCTCGGCGCGGCGATCGCGGCATTGCTGGGCAAGGCGCGGTTCATATTGGATGCAATTCAGGCAGACGCGCAAATCGGCGCCGCAACGATGGCAGCTCTCACTGCGCCCGGGATTTCCGCTGATGCTGTATTCCCAGCCGCATTTATGGCAATGGCGTGTGAGTTTTGACATGGGAGCCGTGATTCTACTCCAACTTCGGCCCCCGATCAAATCCGTTATTCTTGTGAAGAAATTTTTCGGCAGGCGGGAATTTTCCTGATCATCAAGTGTCAAGAAATTTAGTTTTTTCCGCGGAGGTTTTCCCACTAGACCCTGCGATAAACGCGAGTAGCATTCATGCCAATAAGCCGAATGATTTCTCAACCGACAGTATTACCGGGCGAAGCAAATGAGTTCACCGGCGAACTGCGCGGATTGCTCGAGCAAATTGGTTCCCCGGACGAAAACTTCGCGTTCGGTGGTGTCTTTCCTGAACTGCGTGATGTCAGCACGGCCGATGCACTGCAAAAGTTTCTGTTCAATTACCAAACGCAGATCCTTGTTCCCCTTGAGCTGGCGGCAATTCACCGCGCCTACAATCACACGCTGCGGAATGAATGCCGTGAATTGGTGGCACTCGACCAGCAGCTTGCGAATGAGACGCGGTTGAAAAACTTCGCGGATGCGAGCAAGCGCGTCGGACACATTCAACTGCGACGGTTTCGCCCGATGCGCGAACGTTTTGTGCAACGTTATTTGAATGCTGTGGATAGCGGCCAAGCCCATGGTTGGCACACGCTTGTTTACGGCATGAGTCTGGCGCTTTACTCGTTGCCATTGCGGCAGGCATTAAACTTTTATGCCGAACAGGTGTTGAAAGGTTTTGCTGCCACGGCTGTGCAGGCCCACCGAATGCCGCGGAACTTCAGCGGGGAACTGTGGCAACAACTTTCACCATCGTGTGCTTCTGCTGTTGAGAAGCTCCTCGCTTCGCAAAGTTTTCAGATCGCAAGGTAGAACGGCTGTAAAAGCTCTAGCTTGTTTTTTCTCGCCGTCCGCACTTTCCGTCTGCCAAATTGCCCTTATGCCTGGACCCATTTCGCTTGCAAGCAACTTGAACGTGGCCGATTGGATCGTCATCGTCGTCTACCTGTTGGGTATTATCGGGCTTGGCGTCTGGTTTGGAAAAGATAACCGCAA
This sequence comes from uncultured bacterium, assembly GCA_966112985.1. GTDB lineage: Bacteria > Verrucomicrobiota > Verrucomicrobiia > Limisphaerales > JACDHS01 > CBHWET01. The sequence goes on from CBHWET010000108.1 coordinate 9,432, forward strand.
CACACGCGATTACTTTCTTGGCAGCAAAGATATTTCGTGGTGGGGAATCGGCCTTTCAATCGTCGCAGCGGAAACAAGCGCGTTGACCATCATTGGCGTCCCGGCGATGAGCTTTGGTGGCAACCTGGTCTTTATTCAGCTGATTATTGGTTATGTGATTGCACGTATCATCCTCGCGATCGTGATGGTGCCGCATTACTTCAAGGGAGAGATTTATTCCCCATATCAATTGTTCTCCGACAATCTCGGCCACTCGGCTCGCCGCACGGCTGGTGGATTTTTCCTGCTCAGTGAAACGCTCGCCGCTGGTGTTCGTGTTTATGTTGCCTGCATACCGATCCAATTGATGTTGGGCATTCAAGTTCTTCCAGCGATTGTTTTGTTTGTCGTATTGTCTCTCCTCTACACTTACGTCGGGGGTGTCAAAGCTGTTATCTGGACGGATGCCGTGCAGTTCGGTCTCTTTCTGCTGGGCGGATTATTCACGTTGTTTTACATCCCCCATCTCTTCAACGGAGGCTTTGGCGAAGTATTCCGATTGGCTGCCCAGGACGGAAAGCTTCAGTGGCTGAATACGAACGTCGCGGCAGATGGTCATTGGCTCGGAATCAAAGCATTGTTTGAAGATCCGATGAATATCTTCATGGGTGTGATCGGCGGAACTGTCATGGTGATGTCGACCCATGGCGCGGAACAATTGATCGTTCAACGTGTGCTCGCGTGTAAAAACGTGCGCGACGGCCGTCGTGCACTGATGTTGAGCGCGGTGTTCGTGTTCCCGTTGTTCCTGATCTTCCTGCTTGTCGGAATGATGCTCTACGTTTACGCGAATCATGCTCCCGATGTGCTGACAAACGGGGCGGCCAAAGTGAACCTTGCTTCGCTGATTCCTGAAGTAAAACCGGGAAGTGGGATCAAAAAGAATGATTTCATCTATCCGATTTTCATGCTGACTGGAGTGCCGCATATTTTGAAAGGCTTTCTGATCGTGGCGATCCTCTCCGCGGCAATGTCCTCCGTGAGTTCCGCGCTGACATCTCTTGCTTCGGTTTCAACCATGGACTTCGTTAAAAAGTGGATGCCACATCGCGACGACGAATATTTTTTGAAGTTCAGCAAATATTCGACGGTGCTGTGGGCCGGCGCTTTGATCTTCGTCGCCTATCTGAGTCGCGAAGTTACGTTTGTTCTCGATATCGCGTTTAAGCTGCGTGGCTTGACCAGCGGTGCGCTGCTCGGGGGCCTTTTTCTCGCTGTCTTCTGGAAACGCGGAACGGCCCGCGCCGTCATTGTAGGAATGATCTCATCGCTTGTCGTGATGACGTATTTCAGTCCGATCGTGCAAGGAATTCCTGGCCTTCCATCCGCTCTGAAGTTGCCGCTAAACCTGGCCTTCCCGTGGTACACGCTGATCGGCTCGTTGATCACGTTGACCGTAGCGTTTTTGGTTAACGCAGTTCTGCCGCGCACGCCCGATGAAGTTAAATCGGTGAATGTCGAGCGTCCGGCCGCCACCGGCCATTAATGTCGCCGTCGATTGTTGAACCGATTGCGCGTCAGCAGACGCCTTTGCAGCCAAATAGATTTCGTTCTCGAATCATCGCCGAGACCTGTGGCGGCACCATTTGCTCCCACGATTTGTCGCCTTGTCGCAACTTCGTAATCACATCCCGCGAAAAGATCGGCAGGCACTTTTCGTTGTAGTCGCGAATGCCTTCGATGAACCGATTCTCCACGAGATACGCATGCAAATGGCGCAAATGTGGCGCGACGTGAAGGTTGGTCGCCGTGATGAGCGAACCAGTACGACTGTCGAGCAACGGGTAGACGTACAGCTTCAAATCGTTTTTGAACATGCGCCCGAACGATTCAAGAATGCCGCCCGCGAGGTTCGCGTAGTATTTTTCGTCGAAGATGTCCCGCAAGCTTGGCACGCCCATGACGATGCCGTGCATCTTCTTCGTATAGCGGAAAAAGTATTGTGCGAGCCGGAAGTATTCGAAGAAGTCCGAGATCAATACTGCTTTGCCCAGCGACCCAAGAATATCCACGCGATCGAGGAAGTCCTGAGCGTCAATTTTATTATCTTCCGCGGCGAGATTCTTCAAAGTCATCTCCATCACGGTCATCACTTCTTCACCCTGCACCTTGGGTTCCTGGATGAATTGCGCCTGGGCACAGCGGAGCATGTCCAAGGTGACATTGGTGACTGGCCGAAAACTGCCGCGTTCGACGAGAATGCATTTCTTATAAAAAGCATCCGCCGGCGACATCACCTGGCCGTCAGCAGTGAACAACGCGGCATTCGTCAAACCGTGCTGAACGAGCTTCAGCGCCATTAAACGGTTGTCGACCTTGGCAAAAGCCGGTCCGGAAAACTGGATCATGTCCACTTCAATGCGGTCGCTACCGACATTATCGACGAGCGATGCAATAAGCGTCTCGGGGTCGTCATGTAAATACATCGCGCCGTGCACCAAATTCACGCCGAGGATGCCAAGCGCTTCCTGTTCCTGGACGTTCTCCTTATCCCACATGCGAACGTGGACGATAATTTGCGAAGGCGCCTCCTTCGGCTCGGTTTGGAAACGAATGCCGAGCCAGCCGTGGGCGTCGTCCTGACGCGAATAGCTTCGCGCGACGACGGTGTCGGCAAAAACGAAGAACTTCGTGGACGCGCCGCGTTTATCGTCGAGACGCTCAAGCAGGAGTGGGTATTCGTGCTCAAGCATCATTTCGAGGCGCTGTTTGCTGACGTAACGTTCGGCGCGGCCGTAAATGGCGTCACTGATCGTCATGTCATAGGCGGAGATCGTTTTCGCGATCGTCCCCGCGGCAGCTCCGACGCGGAAGAACCAGCGCGCGACTTCCTGCCCCGCGCCGATTTCGGCGAACGTCCCGTACTTCGTCGGGTCGAGGTTGATTTGAAACGCTTTTTGATGCGTGCCTAGGATTTCTCGTGCCATGTCGATGCGAACTTAGTTCGCGAACTTTCCGCCGACTAGTCCTTTTTGCAGTGGAATAAAGCGCCCGGACCGGCCTCGGTCACCGGTTGAAGGGCGATGGCGGGATTTTATCAACAAGTTTGCGTGCCTGTTTCGCTGTTGTTACCGGTTTCGGAAGGTGAATGAGAATCCACTTTTCAGGAAAGCTATAACGTTGCCCGGGTTTCAACGGCACCTCGGGGCTTAACAGTTGCAACTCCGCAACCTGTTCGTTGAAGAACACTTCGACCGTATTGGCATCGTCGGTGTAATCCGCTCGTGGAAATATCTGAAAATACTTCACAAAAAGTAAATCCTCACGAACATACGCGATCCATCCCTCGCGACTGTCTGTCCCAATCTGCGTCGGTTTACCATTGGCTTCGATAACAAGCACGCCATCCATGTTATTAATCTGGGGCGAGAAGTATTTTCCTTTTTCGTAACGGAAACTGGCGTTGAACTCCGGGTGAATCGCCCAACCCGACGGATAAAAGCTGTCTCGATTCAACGGAACCAGAACGAACCCACCGCCTTTGCATAACGTCCGGTCCCAGATGCAATACGATACAGGATTCGTCGACGTGTTTTTAAGCCATTGCGTCAGGCCAAGTTCACCAGTGTCAGGCTCGAGCGTGATTTCTTTGTCGATCGCTACGCCGGTGACGTCGTCGGGATCACTCATCAGTCGGACGTTCCATGGTTTGAACTGCCAGCTATTCGTTCCGTTCCAAAGAATCGGGTGTTCCGGCAGATCGAGCGTTCCGGGGCCCACATCGCATTGATAGCCCCCGGCCATGTTACGTTTTCCAACGGCTGCACCATCGAACAGGATATTATTGGCATTAAGGCTGAAGTTTACGATTCGGCCGCCGATGTTCGGTGTAATCACGACCGATACCTTCGACTCAGACGAATCCATGAAGAGGCATTTCGGCCAGTTCGTGCTGTATTCTCCGAGGAAAACGCCTTTTGTCAGTTCCCGCCGTTCCGCAGAAGAGCAGGGGACAGCAGCAGAGAAATCGAGGACGACGATGAGACAAAGAACATTGGCAATGGCTGCGAGTCGATTCGACACGATGACGAACTCTATTGCTCTTCAGTA
>CBHWET010000109.1:0-13422 GCA_966112985.1 uncultured bacterium
TGCCCCGTTTCACTTATATCGCAATGGATCAGAAGGGGAAGGAGACAAAGGGGACACTGGAGGTCGCCAACCAAAACGAAGCGATCGTCCGAATAAAGGAGATGGGGTATTTCCCGACGAAGGTTGTCGAAGACAAGGGCAAACCTGCAGCGAAGGGCCAACCTGCCAAGGGTGCCAAAGGGGCGAAGGCCAAAGGCAAGGGCGGCTCCATGAATATCAACATCAAGATCCCTGGTCTTGGTGGAAAAGTTAAACCGAAGGTTCTCACTACTTTCACTCGTCAGTTGGCCACTCTTGTTGAAGCCGGTCTTCCGCTTTTGCGTGGTCTTCGTGTTCTTGAAAAGCAGGAACGAAACGCCACTCTCAGAAAAATCATCGGCGATGTCGCCCAATCAATCGAAGGCGGTAGTACATTTTCTGAAGGTCTGGCGCAGCATCCCAAGGTTTTTAATCGCCTTTATGTGAATATGGTGAAGGCCGGTGAAATGGGCGGTGTGCTCGAAGTTGTCATGAAGCGTCTGGCTGACTTCATGGAGAAAGCGCAGAAGATCAAAGGCAAAGTCGTTGCGGCGATGTTTTATCCGGCGGCTGTTATCACTGTTGCCGTTTCCATCATGGGTATCCTCATGGTGTTCGTCATTCCGAAGTTTAAGGACATCTTCGCTGGCATGAATATCGAGTTGCCAGAATTCACAAAGCTCGTTTTGGCTATCAGCGAAATGGTCAAAGACCACGCGCTAATGACCCTCGGTGGTTTATTCGCGGCGTTTGTCGCGTTGAAATTGTTTTTGAAAACGCGGTTTGGTCGTCGGCTGTTTGACCGCGTCAAGATGCACGTGCCAGCCATCGGGCCTGTGATCAGTAAAGTGGCAATTTCGCGTTTTACTCGTACTCTCGGTACATTGGTCAGTAGTGGTGTTCCTATTTTGCAAGCGTTGACGATTGTCAAAGAGACATCTGGTAACGTGATCGTCGGGGAAGCCGTTGCAGCGGTGCACGAAAGCGTAAAGGAAGGCGAAACAATCACTGCGCCACTGGAAGCTTCCAAAGTATTTCCGCCCATGGTCATCAGCATGGTGGACGTCGGTGAGCAAACCGGCGCCTTGCCTGAAATGTTGATGAAGATCGCTGATAACTATGACGAAGAAGTCGACAATGCCGTTGCGGCTATGACTTCGCTGCTTGAGCCGATCATGATCGTGCTTCTGGCTGTAATTGTCGGCAGTATCGTCATCGCGCTGTTCCTTCCACTCATTAAACTCATGGATCAAGGTTTCGACGGCGGCGGTGGTGAGGGTGGCAAAGGCAAAGATTAATTTGTTGCACACTTTCCAAAGCCGCCAGTTAACACTGGCGGCTTTTTTCTCTTACAGACCAGTCCGATAGGGCTTGGTACACGAAAGATTGTCTACTAGTTTACCGATTAACGATGGTGATCGCAGGTAACGAAGTTCGGCGCCCAGGAAGATAGGTGAATCCTTGGCATCAATTTCGCTTCTGTCAGCCAAGGCTGCATTTGAAACTTTTCGCGTTCATGAGAACAAAACATTCCAAAAACATGTCCTTTCTGAGCGGGTTGCTATTGGCCACGGTGCTTTGTCCGATGCTGGTTGCTGGCGCCGACTTTTCGGTATCTCTAAAAACAGATAAGAGCGAATATTTAGTCGGCGAGCCCGTTGCTGTCTCCGCCACAGTATCGTATAGCGGTTCGGTTCCGCTGGAGTTTAATGATCCGCGCGATCCAGGCCAATATGTCGAAACTCTGGAAATTGCTCATATGGCTAAAGACCCGCAGTTTCGCAAATTTGTGTCACGGGCTGAAGCGGCGGACGCGAAAGCCGAACGTGGGCAGTTTCCCGCAGTCGTTTTTAACACGGGCACTCAAATTGATCGGAATTATTTCATTCACGGATGGCCGAAGGACTTTGCCCCTGGTAGTGATGTGTTAGTATTTGCAAAGCCTGGGGTTTACGTCGTTCGTTTCACAGCTCGGTTTAACTCGGAGATAGCGTCTGAAGAAACGCTAATTTCAATCAATGAGCCGACGACAGACGCAGACAAAGGCGCGTGGAAATGGCTGCAGCAAAACGACCGTCTGGAGAAGTTCTGTGATCTCGACACTGTTCCTAAGGAAGCGACGGATGCGAACAAAGCGGAGCGGGAAAAGTTGCTTAAACCTTTTGAGGACCTCATGAAACAGTTTCCCGACTCGGTTTACGCGAAATACGTGCGCAGTGTCGCTGGGAAGTTCTTCGATACACCGGAGAAGCCGTAAGAGTTCAATTAGTCTTCAGCCCGAACATTTGACCACGGCTTATGGTTAAAGTCTGACTTCGGCAATTTATCGGGCACGTTTATTTTGGGCACAACGGCTGCGAGTTGTTTTTTGACCGTCACGAGTTCCGGCTTATTTGCCAGATTGAACCATTCATGTTGATCGCGGGGTTTCGTCGTAAAGTTCTTCATCTCCATTGGCGTAACGGATATATCGCCACTGTTCCGTTCGAACCGCATGATTGTTCGGACCGTATGTCGTGACCGCTGGTCGGTTCCATTTAACGGTTGGATTTTTGAGTAGCGAATCGAAACTGACTCCTTCAATCTCTTTAGGCAGCGGCAACCCGCATAGATCGGTCATCGTGGGATAGACGTCGAGGAAACTGACGACACGATCACAGCGTTGATTCGGCTTTGTCATTCCTGGGACGACAAACATCAAAGGTGCATGAGTGGCTTCTTCCCACAACACGTGTTTTTGCCAGTGCAGTTTTTCGCCGAGATGCCATCCGTGATCGCTCCAAAGGACAACAATCGTATTTGTGGCATAAGGACTTTTATCAAACGCATCGAGAACGCGTCCGACGCACGCATCCGAAAAGCTGCATGTTGCGAGATAAGCTTGGACTGCACTTTTCCAGAGGCCATTGGTGACAATCATGGAGTGAGCACCTGATTTTAGGCCGGGCGCCTGATCAGCCCATAATTGTCCAGTCGGCGGCAGATCGGAAACATCATCTTCCTTCATCACCGGCAATTGGATTTTTTCAAGTGGGTGCATGTCGAAATACTTCTGCGGGACGTGAAGGGGGACGTGCGGTTTGAAAAAGCCAACGGCAAGAAATAAGGGTTTGTCGTTCGTTTCCTGAAGATGTCTGACTGCCCAGTTCGCAATTTTCATATCCGACATCTGGTCGTCCTCGGCTTTCAACGGCCCCCATGGAAAAGGCTTCTTTTTCGCATCTGGATCGCGCGGCGCTTTTACGTCGTTGTCGGGAATAGGGAAATATTCCTCCCAGGAACGGGGATCAGAAGTCTGGTTCGCTATATCGAAAACCTTGCCGCCCCCCAACACGCGATAACCGTTGTGTCTAAAGTACTGGGGTAGCGTGACCGCATCCGGAATGAAATTTCTAAAGCGGTGCAGATTGCCATACACACCCGTCGTTGATGGACGCAAACCGGTGATCAAAGCGATCCGAGATGGATTGCATAAGGGGGCGGCGGCGTAAGCGTGAGTGAACAGCATGCCGCGACCAGCGAGTCGATCAATGTTTGGCGTTTTCGCTTGAGGATGTCCGCCCATCACACCGACCCAGTTGTTCATATCATCGACGGCGATGAAAAGCACATTGGGTTTGGGCGCCGCCATCGAAATCGACACAGGAATGAATGTCAGGAGCAAAAGTGTTACGATGTGATGCAGACGGGAAATCATGACCGAGCCTTTTGCGAATAAAGCGGCGTTGCAATCTAAATTTTTGCACGGCAGTGCGAAAATGGTTCACTTCGAAAAAACTTTCTCAGGCATCTGGTGTTGAGGATGTAGTTACTGCTGCGGTGACATTGAATGAAACCAAGAATTGGGCGTCGACGAAAAGTCTTGGCGATATTGAGAATCAGCATCATTTGCACGGCGGCACTGTGGCAATTTCGTTCCCGCCCACAATCTGACGTCGTTATTTTCTATCGAGCGACATCTTTACCGCCATCTGAACGATCCTGGTCGGATCGAGTAGATCAATTGATTCCGACGTCGGCCTCATGGGCATGGTTGTGGCGGTTGAGATATGCGGTGTTTGATAAGCGTCCAACTTTGCAGATCAATGCTGCTTATTGTGACTTAACTCACGTGTTGCGCGACGATTGGGCATCGCTCGGAGAGGCCTCTTTTCATGATAATGGCAGCATCGGCGTGTGGATTTCTGAGGAAAAGAGTCTTGTCGCTTTCAGTCAACGTTTAGCAAAAACGAAGGGAATTACTTCTATCATGAGATTCGACACAGCGAATGAAGTCGAGTCCATTGGTTCAACCGAAATGCGACCGCCCGAAGTCCCAAACCGAAAAGAGGTCGTCACGGGTTTTTTACCACGGGTGAAAAGCGGATCGGTTGACTTAATGGGGCTGTTTCGGATTACCGAATCCGTCGCAAACGAAACTTCATCGTCACCACAGATCGTTACGAATTTCACTTTGGCCGCAAGATTGCAAATTCCGAACGGAAAAGGGGCGTTGCTGATCGAAACGAACAGTAGCGGACGCATTCAGGGTGCACTAATTACGCTTAAGGTGCCGAAAGGGAATAAGTAGTCGGCCTTGTGTAGCGCCATAAAGTGTCAGTCATGCCTTTCCTTTGCTCCTTCTAACAGTATGGTTTCTTACACGGCTTTCCGGTCCACTCACGGATTCAGTGATCGCCGCTTGGATACACAATGGAACAACAGATTTTAGATCTGCTCGGCACGAAGGACTACCTTCCCCTCAATGTTCGCGGCTTGCTCTCAACGCTTGGACTACCGTCGAATCAACAGCAGGAATTACAACGCGTGCTCCGAAATCTTGAACGGCAGGGAGGCGTCGCCCGCATTAAAGGCAATCGCTACATCATACCCCGCGAAGCCGATTTGATTTCTGGCCGCCTTCGGATCAATCGAAGTGGTAAAGGATTTCTACAGGCCGACGATCCGTCGATCAAAGAAGTCGTGGTGCCTGAAAGTGCGACGGGGACGGCCTTGCACGAGGATCGTGTCCTGGTTCGTTTGGATAGAGGCGCGAGAGGTCTATCCCATCGCGGGGGAGAGAACACCGGTCAGGTTATTCGTGTCCTTGAGAGAAGGCGCGCCAAGATTGTCGGCACATTACAACGCGGACGGCAATTTCTTTACGTCATCCCGGACGATCCGCGTATTCCGCATGACATCTATGTGCCGGAGCCGCGCGATGTTGGCCGCCGTCCCTACATCGGCGACAAGGTCGTCGTCGAACTCCAGGAATGGGAATCGCGCAGCACCAATCCCGAAGGAGAAATCATTGAGGTCCTCGGCGCGCCGGACGAAGAAGGTGTGGATATGCTTTCCGTGCTGCGCCAATACGATTTACCGCTGCACTTTCCAAAGCCGGTTTTGAATGAAGCGCGAGCTATGGGAACGGTCGTTCATCCGCACGAGATAGCAGGGCGCGAAGATTGCCGCGGCCACCAGGTCATTACGATTGATCCAGACGATGCGAAAGACTTTGACGATGCGATCTGCTTGCAGAGAACACCCGAGGGCACATGGAAGCTGTGGGTTCACATCGCCGACGTTTCGAATTATGTGAAGCCCGGCACCTCGCTCGATGATGAGGCGCGGAAACGCGGTAATTCGACGTATCTCGTCGATCGTGTGATCCCGATGCTCCCTGAGGCATTAAGCAATGAGCTGTGTTCGCTCAAGCCGAATGTCGACCGACTCACTAAATGTGTGGAGTTCCTCGTGTCGAATGACGGGCGTGTCTTGAACGCAAAGTTTTATTCAGCGGTTATTCATTCGAAGCGGCGGTTCAGCTATCAGGAAGTACTTGCGATTCTGCAACGGCGTCCGTCCGGTCCAATTGAAGAGATGTTGCACGACGCGCATGAACTGGCGCAGAAGATTCGCAGGCTTCGATTCAAAGCTGGGTCACTGGACCTGGATTTTCCCGAGACGAAAATCCGTCTCGACGATCAGGGACGCGTGGCGCGGATCGAGAAAGTAGTCAACGACGTTTCGCACCAGTTGATCGAAGAATACATGCTTCTTGCCAACGAAGCTGTGGCCGCGCATTTGATGAGCCAAAATCAAAAGGCAGTTTATCGCGTGCACGAAGAGCCTGACGAAAAACGATTGCAGGAATATCGAGAAGAAGTGCTCAGTCACAATGTGCAGTGTGGCAATCTCAAGAATCGCCACGAGGTGCAGAGACTCTTGCAAAAGCTGAACACGATTCCGATCGGCCCTGCCTTGAAAATTGGTTTTCTGAAATCGTTAATGCGCGCGCGCTATGCGTATGAGCCGCTCGGGCATTACGGTCTTGCGAAAAAGAAGTACACGCACTTCACCTCCCCGATCCGGCGATATGCGGATCTCGTCGTTCATCGCGCGTTATTCCAAAGCGTTGCCAGCTCGGCGCAGGCGCTTCGATCAATGGCTAATCATATTTCTGATACGGAACGCAATTCCGCTGATGCCGAGCGCGACAGCAAGGACGTTAAGTTATTTGCATTCTTAAATGCGCAATTGAAGTCGGGTGAGCCAATCCGCTATCCAGCGCTGGTGACGGACGTGCGCAATATGGGTTTCTTTGTCGATGTCCCGGGACTGAGCATGAGCGGCCTCGTTCCGCTTTCCACGATGACGGATGACTTCTATGTCTTCGATGGCGAGCGTAATTATCTGATTGGACGGCGCACACGCCGAATCATCCGCCTCGGCGACCGTGTGGAGGTTCAGGTGGCGAAGGTGGACTCGTTTAAGAAGCAGGTTGATTTTCGCCTTGTTCAAGCGACCCGCGAACGGGATCGGGATCGGGACCGCGGGGCGGAAAAACCGTTTCTCCAATCGAGCGTGAGGAAGTTTGAACAGCCCGGACGTCCGCAGCGATGGCCACAACGAGGAGAGATTATCTCGACGTCCGGCACTGCGCATCGCAAAGAAGAGCGGCAGTCGTTCGGTTCCTCACGTCGGCGTTCGGGTGGCCGGCGGCAGCAGCGCAAAGGGCGAGGATCGCGCCGTCGCAGTTTCTGATTCTCGTTGTCGGTTGCGTCGCGTAAATTCCGGACATGCAAAGCATTCTGCGCATCCTCTGCTGCATTGTCGTGTTTGGTTCTCTGCAGGTTTTAAACGCAGCGTCCCGCTTGCCGGATATCGTCATCATCTTTACCGATGACCAGGGGTATGCGGACGTCGGCGTCTTTGGCGCGAAAGGATTTGAAACACCGAACCTCGATCGCATGGCGCGCGAGGGAACGAAGTTCAGCAACTTCCACGTATCGCAGCCTGTGTGCTCAGCGTCACGGTCGTCATTGCTGACGGGTTGTTACGCGAATCGCATTGGAATTCACGGGGCGCTCGGGCCTTCTGCGCGGCATGGGATTAATGCCACCGAGGTGACCATCCCTGAACTGCTTAAGCAAAAAGGTTATGTTACGGGCATGGCCGGAAAATGGCATCTCGGCCATTACCCCGAATTTCTTCCGACGCGCCATGGCTTCGACGAATACTTCGGAATTCCTTACTCAAACGATATGTGGCCATTTCATCCCGAGGCAAAGCGCGGCACATATCCGGATTTGCCTCTGCTCGAAGGCGAACGTGTCATGAAAGCCGCCGTAACAGCCAACGATCAGGAACATTTTACCCAGTGGTTTACGCAACGCGCCGTAAAGTTCATCGAAACGAACAAAGACAGACCGTTTTTCTTTTACCTCGCGCATCCGAAGCCGCACGTCCCGCTTTATGTAGGCGATAAGTTCAAAGGAAAATCGAAACGCGGCTTGTACGGTGATGTCATCATGGAAATCGATTGGTCGGTTGGCGAAGTGCTCAATGCGTTGAAGAAAAATGGAATCGATAAGGAAACGCTGGTGATTTTCGCGTCTGACAACGGCCCATGGTTGAGTTATGGAGACCATGCGGGCTCTGCAGAACCATTGCGCGAAGGAAAGGCAACGTGCTTCGAAGGCGGGACGCGCACGCCATGTATCATGCGCTGGCCTGGAAAAATTCCTGCCGGAAAGATAAACGACTCAATGTTGATGACGATTGATTTACTTCCGACGATCGCAAAGTTGGTGGATGCACAACTGCCGGCGAACAAGATTGACGGGTTGAATATCTGGCCGATTCTCGCGGGCGAAAAGGGCGCGAAGAACCCCCACGATGCGTACTATTATTACTACGACGGGGGCGCACTCCAGGCTCTTACGAGCGGCGATGGGCGGTGGAAGTTGCAGTTCTCTCATACTTATCCAACGCTCGCCGGCCGTCCTGGTGGAACCGGCGGCAAGCCGGTTAAATATAGCCGGGCCGAAATTACCCAGACCGAATTGTATGACTTGCGCGCCGATATTTCTGAGAAGACGAACGTCGCTGCTGCACATCCCGACGTCGTGAAACAATTGCAAACGCTTGCGGAAGGCATTCGGGCGGAGCTCGGGGACAAGTTAACGGGACAAGAGGGGACCGGTGTCCGTCCGCCGGGAAAATTGCCAGAAGCAGGTAAAAACGTTCAGTGACCAACTTGCCGGTTAATCCGCTCTCGTTCTTCGATTTCCGCATGATACTAGTCAATGAACGCATTGGGAGAATCGACACTATGCTAGGATTTAGATGTCCTTCCTTGTCAGGCTTCTTCGCGTGAGCAGGCTATCGATGGATGGCGGTGTTCGCCTCGAGCTACCATAGCTTAATGTGTCATGGTTGTTGGTTTTTTCGTTCTTAAAATGCCTTGCCTTGCTACCTGAATGATTTGTTAAGATTGACGTTCGTATCCGTAACCCCAGATGAAGGTCGCCTGTTTTTCAACCAAATGGCTTTTCGCTGCCGTGGTGGTGGCAATTACCCTACCGCTTTCCGCCAAACACAGTCCTCCACCTAAACCGGCAGTCGCGCCACATATCAGCCGGCATTATCCCGGTGATAAAAACAACGACGGAATCGATGACGATCTCAAACAAAAAGCCGATAACGCGCGCACCGAAAACGAGCGGAAGCAGATGGTGCCCGTTGAGGTGATCTTCACGGAGCAGGTCACGCAGCAGCAGTTGGATGCATTCGAAGACGGCGGGGGAGAGATCGATCACGTTTACCAGACCATCTCTTACGGATGGAACGGACGTTGTCCATTGGGACTCGTCCATCGAATTCCAAAGTTGTTGGGCGCTTCGATGGTTCTCATTGAAGAGGCGAAAGAAATTCACCTGAATCTGATCAATGCTACACAAACGGGTCGTGTGCGCCCCGTCTGGGCCAATAGTTTTAGCGGCGGTTACAGCGGTTCAACCAATATCACTATCGGTATCATCGACACGGGTGTCGACGACACGCATACCGACCTGACCGGTCGACGGGTTTTTTGGAAAGACTACGGTAACTCGGCCAATACCACCCCGCTGGACTATCATGGCCACGGCACGCATGTCGCGGGAATAGCACTGGGCACAGGTGCTGCGGGAGGAACCAGTGCGTCCCCGTTTAATTTTAGTCTGTGGAATACCCTCAGTGGCGCCAGCAGCGGACAGTTTTATTCGCCGACAATCATTTTGCCGTCTTCCAGTTTGACCTGGTATGTGGGCGGCATATGGAGTGGTGGCGGGCAGACGACGTTGTATGAGCTATATCGCGGTGCTGGTAACAGCGGTGGTTTTACCGTGCAAGCCAGCAGTTTCGGAGGTTCTCCGTTGACGCTCAGTTCATCTTTCACGCCCTCGTCCAGCTCTGTTTACTGTCCAACCGTCGTGCAATCGAGCACCGCTAATGGCGTGACAGATTACGTCGTGACTAACTCGATTGTGAATTACCCCGGTGTCGGGGACGGCTTCGCAAAGTTCCGTGGTGTTGCGCCGTTATGTAAGATTGCTGCGGCGCGAGTAGCCACCGGCACAGGTTCGGGGCTCAATTCTTCATACTGCAACTCTGCCCTCGACGACATGACGACGGGCCGGATCACAAACAAGATCAAGGTTATCAATTGCAGCTTTGGTTCCTCAGGTTCTCCGGGGATCAACGTCGTCCAGCGCCAATACGTAAATAATGCTGTCGGCAATGGGATCGTAGTCGTCGTTGCGGCAGGAAACGATGGAACGGGTGCAACGGCTTCCGCCCGTGAAATTGATGATCCCGGGCGCGCCGCATTGGCGATTACCGTCGCAGCCGAGAATGCTATTCATCAAGTGACGGATTACAGCAGCCAGGGCTTCACCTCGCCGGGATCAACGGTAGGCATCGAAGAAGATTATAAACCGGATTTGATGGCGCCCGGCGGATCGAAATATTACGGCGGCATTTTCTCCGCCGATAGCAACACGCAAGACGGCAATCTCGCCGACGCTACACCGAACGATTACACCCCTGATGTTGGCACATCCATGGCCGCTCCATTTGTGTCGGGCTGCGCTGCGCTGGTGATTAACGCATTGGAACAAAATGGGCGCGCATGGGACTTCAATTCGAAACAAGATCCGATTTACGTGAAAATGTTGCTCAGCGCCACGGCGACCGAATGCAACGGCAACCGTGAATCGAGCGTTAATAATCCAACGTTGCAGCGCGCCGGAACAGATGGAACCGGTTTTCCAGCTGGAAAAGATCAATACGAAGGTTACGGGGTCATCAATCCTGATGCAGCCATTGAAGCAGCGACTCTTTCTTTTACCGAAAACACGACGCTCACGAACGTTTTCTCCGGTGGAACTTCTGACCGCCGTGCGTGGGCGCGTAAGTTCACGTTGAACGGTGGCGAAACCGTTACTTTAAACCTGACGAATCCCGCAACTGGCGATTTTGATCTGTATCTATACAGCGCAACGCCGGGAACGTTTGGTCAACCGATCCTTCTAGCTTCCAGCACAACGGCAGTCTCCGGCGGGACGGAAACGGTTTCTTACACCGCATCTTCGAACTTCGTGGCGTTTGTCGTTGTTAAGCGTGTGTCCGGTTCAGGAACCTTCACTGTCCGCATGACGCCGAATTCGAATGATAACTTTGCGAATGCGTGGACATTGACCGGAGCGTCGGGGGCCGGCTCTGGAAATAACGTCGGTTACTCAACTGAAGCGGGCGAACCTACCTTCGGCTCCACTGGAGAACGCAAAACCGCATGGTATTCGTGGACGGCGCCTGTAAGCGGCACTGCCCGATTTACCGTTAATAACGGGCATATTTTCCAGATGTATGAAGGATCGACGGTCTCAACGTTGCACGAATCGGGCGCCACTATTCTTGTCGCTGGCGATATCAATACGCTGAGTTACTACGTCGCTGCCGGAAACGTTTATCGAATTGCGGTCGACAGCATGACATTCCAATCGGGAGCGTTTTCGATCACCTACGTTTACGATTCGATCCAGACGGCGTCCTTTACAAATTCTCAAACGATTATCACTCCCGACGGTCATGTAGCGACTCCATATCCGTCTACCGTCACCGTGCCGACCCTCAGTGGGATCCTGACAAAAGCTACCGTCACGTTGAACAATTTCAGCAATCTCGTCGCAGGGAATATCGACATCATCCTGGTGAACCCGAGCGGAACGGCGACGTATCTGATGTCTGACTGTGGGGTTGTCGGGCCGATGAGCGAAGCGGTGACTTTGACGTTCGACGATAGCGCTGCCAGTTCGCTCAGCACCGCCATTCCAACCACCGGCACGTACAAGCCGACCAATCTCGGCGGCGGCGATAGCTTTCCTTCGCCAGCGCCGTCGGGAACTTATTACACCAACCTCTCCGTATTTAATTCTCAAAGCGTGGGCGGAACGTGGTCGCTCTATGTCTACAACGATGGCGAACAAAGTTCAGGCGCTGGCGGTGCGACTCTTGGTTGGACTCTGTCGCTCACAATGGATCAGGCGCCGATCTTTTATGATTTCTCAAGTTCAACGATGACCTTTACGGAGAATGGTGCTGCGACGCAGTTGGTCACCGGCGGTTTCATCAGTGATCCTGACAGTCCGGATTTTAATGGCGGAAGCGTGACGGTGAAGTTTACTTCGAATGGCGCGGCAGAGGACCGACTCGTGGTGCTCGACCAGGGAACAGGAGCAAATCAGGTTGGCGCACAGGGAGGCGTTCTTTCATACAGCGGCGTGAACATTGGGAACTACACAGGCGGGACGAGCGGGGCATCGCCGTTGATCGTCAACTTTACGAACACGCAGGCGACGATTGGTGCGGTAGAAAAGGTGATGATGCGTCTTGCCTACACTAACGTTTCCGACACGCCATCCACTCTCACCCGTGGATTGATGATCACGATCAACGATGGTGACGGTGGAACCAATGCTGTGACGAGGAGCATCAATGTCACCGCTGTAAACGATGCGCCAATTCTTACGTCGATCAGTACGCTGACGAACGGGGTTGAGGATACTCCATATACAATCACTTACGCGAACCTCCGTGCTGCTGCTTCGGCGTCCGACCCCGAAGGCAGTGCGCTCTCTTTCCGCGTTGAGAGTTATACGGGAACGCTCACCAAGAATTCCACAAACGTCGTCGTGGGAAGTACGCTGCTGAGCACAAACGAAACCTGGACCTGGACGCCTCCCACGAATGTTAACGGTGCCACTGTTATGGCAGTAACCGTAACGGCGTGGGACGGTTCAGCGGCTTCGACGAATTCCGTTGCGGTGAATGTCAACGTTGCGTCGGTAAATGACGTGCCTGTTGTTGCGAACGCTGTGACGAATCAAATTGGAACGTACGGCAGCGCCTTCAACCTCACATTTCCGACCAATACTTTCAACGACGTGGACGGCGGCTCGTTAACTTACACCGCGACGGGACTTCCTAGTGGAATCACGCTCAATGGCGGAACGCGCACTTTCAGTGGCACGCCGACGCAATCGGGGAGTTACAACATCAACCTCATCGCCACCGACTCCGCGTCCGCCGCGGCAACGAACGCCTTCTCATTGAGCATCAGCAAGGCATCGCTCACGGCCACGGCGAACAGCGCGACGCGCTCGTATGGACAAACGAATCCGGCTTTCAGTGGCTCTCTCTCCGGTATCGTCAATAACGATAACATCACATTGAATCCGACGTGTTCAGCCACGACCAACAGTGCGCCGGGAACGTACGCCATTAATGCTGCTCTGAACGATCCGAGTAATCGCCTGACAAATTACAACACAACGCTTACCGGCAACACGTTGACTGTGACGAAAGCTTCATTGTCCGTCACTGCCAGCGCGTTCTCGCGTCAGTACGGGCTAACCAATCCCGCCTTGACCGCGACCTATTCCGGTTTCGTAAATAACCAAACACTGGCGACCAGCGACGTCGCCGGTTCGCCGTCTTTGACCACATCGGCGACTACGAATAGTGCAGTCGGAACGTATGCGATCGATATTTCTGCCGGTTCACTGACAAGTACCAATTACAGTTTCACACTGAACAGCAACA
>CBHWET010000110.1:0-13403 GCA_966112985.1 uncultured bacterium
AGCAAAGCGCGGGTCGGATATAAAATGGCGATATGATATAAGCCGGTTGAGCCGCGCGGCGGCGGAGGACCACCGGCGCTTTCCCATGTGTTGAGTCCGATATGATGATGATAACCGCCGGCGGAAAGGAACACTGCTTGACGGCCGTATCGTTGAGTGATTTCAAAGCCGAGCACGTCCCGATAAAATGCGAGTGCCCGGTCAAGATCGGCGACTTTCAGATGGACATGTCCGATGCGAACGCGGGCGTCAATTGCCGCACCTGAGATTTGCATATCTCATCAGTACGCCCGGAATCGGTGACGCACAAGTGTCCTAGCCGTGCTTGGGATGTTTATGTTGTGGAATCGAAGCAAATTCTTCGGACGCCGTTTTTAGCGCTGCAATCGCGCAATCCTCGAGCGTCATGTGTGTGTAGCAAACTCTTTCCGTTTTGCGCGCGAGGATCTCGAGGAGGTGTTGATCGAAACGGGCGCGCAGTCCTGCCTGGTCGATGAGCTTTTGCAGATATGCCAACTTTCTTTCGTCAGTGGTCAAATCCGACTCTTTGATTGGAACACGACCCAGGTGCTCGAGCGCCAGCAAGCCTCGAAGTGCTTCTTCGGCTTCGAGAAACAGGTCTGCTTTCAAGCAATCGGTTTTCATAGGTAGTTTGTGTGGGCAAGGTCAAAAGTTCCTGAACTCCATGTTCGAGCCGCTGGCTGTGGTGTCCACGTGCATTGTGTCGATCGGTTGCAGTTTCCTGCGCAACTTCGCCAAGGCGGCATTTTGAATTTGTCGGACGCGTTCACGGGAAATGCGGAAGTGGCGCCCAACCTCCTCCAAGGTTTTTTCCACTCCACCGTCGAGACCGAATCGATACCGCACAATTGCTTTTTCACGTGGACTGAGTGTCTCGAGTGCATCAACAAGTTGGGCCTTTATCGCTTCCTCTTCCAGGTGATCGATGGGCATGCGAGTGTTTTCGTCTGCGACGAGTTCGCCGAAGCAACTGCTTTCGCCATCGCTTACTGGTGCATCGAGTGAAATGGTTGTCGTTGAGGCATTGCGCAATTCGCTGACGCGACGCGCAGAAATTTTTAGTTCACCCGCCAACTGATCATCCGACGGTTCGTGGCCCAAATATTCCTCGAGCTTTGAAGAAGCACGACGCATCTTTGAGAGCTTTTCAACGACGTGCGCCGGGAGTCGTATCGTTTTGCTCTGATCAGAGAGTGCTCGCTTGATCGATTGCTTGATCCACCATGAACCGTAGGTGGATAGCTTCCCTCCTTTGTTTGGGTCAAATCGTTTGACCGCTTTCATGAGCCCTATGTTGCCTTCATTAATAAGGTCAAGCAGCGGGAGACCGTAGTGCTCATAATCGTGCGCGATCTTGATGACGAGGCGCAGGTTGGCTTTGATCATCTGCTGTGCCGCTTCTTCATCACCCTTCTTGATACGCTCAGCCAGTTGGATTTCTTCCTGAGGAGTCAGGAGTTGTGTTTTAGCGACCTCTTTTAAGTAAAGGTTGAACGCTGAATTCTCAGTGTAAGAACTGTGCTCGGGAGTCACCGCATCGTTCTGTATCTCCTTAAGGATCTTGGCTGCGGCTTGTTGTTCTTCGCTCTTTGGGACCTGGAGTTCGTTGATTGAAACCATTGGTCACGATGTTAAACACCTCGCGTGGCGTATCCAATATGGCGGCGTGCTAATTGGGGCATCAGCCTTTTTTGATAAAATTCTCAACAAATCAATGTCGTCTCTATCAGGATGAATGATTAGAAGGGGACTGCTATTCTATTACTGTGAATGCATGTAGGTGTCACCCAATCCGTGCTCAAGAGAAATACCGATGGGCTGCGGTTTTCGCTTTTTCACACGATTCCGATATCCCATAGTTCCGCCCGTGACGCCGTTGTTAGCCATAGGAGCGTTGCTCGTGTTTGCCGCCGCGAGTTTCTTTTTCGCGTTGGCGGAGTCGTCTTTATTTTCGCTCAGCAAATGGCAATTGAATCAGTTGCGCCAACGATCGCCTCACATCGGGGGGCGACTGGAAAACCTGCTCGCGCAACCGCAAGACCTTTTGGCCACAATTGTCCTCGGCAATACGTTATCCAACGCGGCGATGGTTGGCGCTGTGTTGTGGATAGCGGTCCATGAGAGTTGGCCAATGATGCTGACCCTCGCTTTGCTTTTGGTCGCTGTTCTTTTGGCGGGGGAGGTCGTCCCGAAAACGCTGGCTGTTCGAGCCCCGGAGTTCTGGGCGATACGCATCGCAAGTCCGATGGCTCTGTTGCAATGGCTGTCCCAACCATTCCGGCAGATCGCCCAAAAGTTCAACAGCATGCTGTTATCGAGTCTCGTTCCAAAAACGATCAAGCCACAGAGCGGTGTCTCTGACGAAGAATATGAAGAGTTATTGGAACTTGCCTATCAACAGGGAACCCTGGCGCGGTCCGAAAAGGAAATCATTTTGCAGATCATCAGTCTCGATCGGCGCACGGCCAAAGACGTGATGAAGCCGCGTTCACAAATGGCGGCGATTCCCGATGACCTTTCAATCGAGGAAATGATTGAGCAGGCGCGAAAGTTGAAGCACACGCGTTTGCCGATGTATGACGAGAACCTTGATACAATTGTTGGCGTGCTCAACACCCGCGCTTTGTTACTCGATCCCCAGGTTGACCTCGCCGAGGTCATCGAATTTCCTTCTTTCGTTCCTGAGTCGATGAACTTGTTGCAGCTCTTGAAAAGTCTCCAGCGGCAGCAACGTGGAATGGCCCTTGTGCTCGACGAATTCGGCGGCACGGCCGGAGTCGTTACGATGGAAGACATTCTCGAAGAGATTGTCGGCCCACTGCGTTCCGAAGGTGAAGCCACAGGCTTTGTCATGGATAAAGTCGGGGAGGGTAAATGGCGAATCAGTGGAACAATGCGCATTGATGATTTTCAGCGGGAGTATCCGGCGATCGGCGAGGTCGCAGAACTCGATACCATGGGAGGCTTGTTGATGAGCGAATTAGGAGTTGTTCCTGCTCCCGGTGATTCGGTTGTATTCCGCGGATTGCGGTTGACTGCGCACAGCGTCGATGAACGACGGGTTAAAGAATTGCATGTGGAGGTACTAAAACGAAAAGCATGAGCCCGACTCTTGCGTTAATCTCAGCGTTTATCTTTTGTTCGGCCCTTTCTTTTTTGATGTCAGGGATGGAATCAGGCGTGTTCGCCTTGAGTCCGTTGCGCATTCGACAATTACGGCGCAAGGGCGATCCACGGGCTGCTGTTCTGTTGCGATTCCTTGAAAATCCCGAGAACTTTCTGCTCACCATCCTGGTGGGTAACACCGTCGCGAACTTTACGATTTTTGCGTTGTCCGCGATCACACTGCAGGAATGGTTCAAAGGCTGGCTTGTGTTGCTCCTGTTTGCGGTGATTGTGTTTTTCTTCTACGTCGTTCTGGAACTGCTTCCGAAAATGTTATTCCGCCTGTTTCCGAACCGGCTGACACTCGTTCTCGCACGCCCATTCCGATTGATTCATTTTCTGTTGGCGCCAATCGTGGCTGCTATTTCCTGGTTGGCCCGCGGGCTGTCCCGCTGGACCGGCGGGCGCAAGTTTTCCGGTCATTTGTTTGGAAACCGGGAAGAACTCCGTCTCGTGATGCAGGAATCTGCACACGGATTTTCGTCGGAGGAGAAGGTGATGATTAACCGGGTCCTGGATTCGCAAGCTACGACATTGCGCCATGTGACAATTCCTTTCGCGAATACGACAATCGTGACGCCTGACACCAGGATGTCGGACGTCCTGGCGTTATCGCGCGACAAGAAATTCACCCGGTTCCCGATCTGCCAAAAAGAAGGAAACCGATGGAGGGTACGCGGGATTATCAGCTTGAAACGATTGCTCTACTCCGAGGATGTGAATGGTGGAAAGCCGGTCACCGACTATATGCGACCAGCGCTTTTCCTGAATGAGAATCTGCGACTCGAGGAAGCGATGCGTCGTATGCAGCGAGCCGGTCATCGGTTGGCTATCGTTTTGGATTTTCAGCAGCGTGAGATCGGGATTGTCAGTTTGCAGGATATTTTGCGAACCATTTTTGGGGAGGTAAGTCTCTGATGAATGGCGGCGAAATATTTCTAAAGTTAGGCGCCGTTGCACTGCTGATTTTCCTTAATGGTTTCTTCGTCGCGGCGGAATTCGCGCTGGTGAAGATTCGTGACACACAATTGGAGCCTTTGGATAAAAAGGGGATCGGCAGGGCTAAAGCGGCTCGATACGTCATCAGTCATTTGGACCAATTTCTGAGTGCGGCGCAATTGGGAATCACATTGGCGAGCCTGGCGCTTGGTTGGATTGGCGAACCTGTCTTCGCTGCTTTGTTACATCCGGCTTTGTCATGGATGCATATGCCGGAGAAGTGGATGCACTACACTTCGTTCGCGGTCGGCTTTTCGGTGCTGACGTTTCTTCACATTGTTACAGGCGAACAGGCGCCAAAGATGATGGCCATTCAAAAACCTTTGCCAACATCACTCTGGGTTGCGTATCCGCTGATCTGGTTTTATAAAATCTCCTTTCCATTTATCTGGGTATTGAATCACTCCTCACAATGGATGCTCCGGCAGATGGGAATTGAATCCGTCAGCGAAGGCGAGCTGGTGCACTCCGAAGAGGAACTGCGTTTGATGTTCGCATCATCGCAGAAGCATTTGCAGGCTTCGTCTCTCAGTCGCAATGTGGTCCTCAACGCGTTAGATCTTCGACACCGGATCGTTCGCGAAGTAATGCGGCCACGCCAGGAAATTGCCTTTCTCACGACAGACGCAACGATTGCGGAATGTTTGGATGTGGCTGAGAAAACCCGCTATTCGCGTTTTCCGCTGTGCGATGGCGGAGACCTCGACAAGACACTTGGAGTCGTCCATATCAAAGATTTGTTCGCGATGCGGATGAAAGCGACGTCAGCGGCCGACTTGACGTCCGTTGCGCGGAAGCTGATTTACGTGCCCGAGACCGCCCGTCTCGAAAAACTGCTGCAACTGTTCCTCGATCGCAAACTGCACTTCGCCGTTGTCATCGATGAATATGGCACGACCGTCGGGATGGCGACGCTCGAAAATATTTTAGAAGAACTTGTCGGCCAGATTCAGGATGAATTTGATCAGGAAAAGCCTTTGCTCATCAAACGGGACGAACTGACGTGGGACATCGACGGAACTCTGCCGTTGCATGAGCTGAGCGAAGTCGTTGGAGAATCGTTGGCAGAAGAGGGAGTCACAACGACGAGCGGTTTTGTCACGCACCGACTCGGAGGTTTTCCTAAGGTCGGCGATGTGCTGAATATCGGGGCGTGTGAATTAAAGGTGGAGGAAATGGCCGGGCCTCGCGTCGCCCGGCTCAAGTTGATAAAGAAAGAGCCCAGCCCTGCAATTGCCGAGGCAGAGACCTGATCGGCAATCGGCGGGACTGAGCCCGTGAAATTAACGCTGAATTCGTGCTGAACCGCCCTTCGCAAACTCGCGCACCTGTTCAACTGTCGACATGGTTGTATCTCCAGGAAACGTCGTGAGTAAGGCTCCGTGTGCCCAGCCGAGTCGCACTGCTTCTTCTGGTGATGCACCCGATAATAATCCGTAAAAGAAACCGGCAGCGTAGCCATCGCCTCCTCCGACGCGATCAATTACGTCCAGCTCGCACGTTGGCGCGTTATAGGTTTTGCCGTTAATCCACGCGACGGCACCCCAGCTGTGTCGGTTGGTCGAATGAACTTCGCGCAAGGTTGTCGCCACAATTTTGATCTGAGGATGCTTCTTCGTGACGTTGGCCATCATGCTGATGAAGGCACTCGAATCGAGTTTTGATTTCGCTGCAACCTCAGGTCCCGGAATACCGAGGCCGAGTTGCAGATCTTCCTCATTGCCCACCAGGACGTCTACGTTCTTCACGATGCGGTCCAGGATAGCGACGGCGCGTTCGTGGCCGCCGGCAATGTTCCAAAGTTTTGCACGGTAATTCAGGTCGAAAGAAACGATTGCACCCGCTGCCTTTGCCGCCTGCATGCCTTCAATAATCAGTTCGGGCGTGGTCGACGAGAGCGCTGCGAAAATCCCGCCGCTATGAAACCATCGAACACCATTCGCAAAAATCGTTTTCCAATCGAAATCGCCCGGCTTCAGTTGCGCTGCTGCTTCATTGCAACGGTTATAAAATACGACCGGCGGGCGAATGCCATGGCCTTGATCGCTATAAACGGTTGCCATGTTTGGACCATGCACACCATCGTGCTTGAAGCGCTTGTAAAACGGAGTGACGCCCATGGCCCGCACGCGTTCGGCAATCAGATCGCCGATTGGATAGTCGACCATGGCCGTTGCAATGGCAGTGCGAAGCCGGAAACAGTCAGCGAGGTTCGCTGAAACGTTGAATTCGCCGCCGCTCACATGAATGCGGCATTCAGTTGCTTTGCGAAAAGGAATGATCCCGGGATCGAGTCGATGAACCAATGCTCCAAGGGAAACAAAATCCAAAGCACCATCCGTCCGAACCTTCAAACCATATTCAGCTTCAGAAGAAATTTTTTGTGACATGCGCGCGATTTAAAACGAATGAACGCTGCCGGGGCAAGAAGATTACCCTGACGCACCGACCGGCGGTTTCTTGTCAATGAGCCACGGCGCCGCAGATAAAAGAAGAGCTGCTCCCGTCAAGATTTCGCCAGGAAAATTCTTCCAACTGAAATCGTGAAACTCGAATGCATTAATCCCAAAATGTAATGATGCTGCGATGACTGTCGACGACGTGAACAATGCCAGTCCGTAATTGCCACTGCACCGTCGGCGTAACAGCCATCGTATTAGTTCCCGGGGAAGGATCACGAGGCCGATCCAGAACAAGGCCCGAAGCGACAGAACAATTTTGGCATCGCTGCTCACAGATGCAGCGATTCGAGAGTGGAACGGAATGGCAATCGCGGCTGCGCTGCTTTCTATCCCATAAGCAACGACAAACAAGATTATCCCGGCCGCGAGCACGTTCTGCAGAGGGAGCCGTCGCAGTAGCAACGCAAAACCCAACAGTGCCGCGGCGCTCAATGTGATGCTGATGGCGGACATCCCTTATGCTTTTGGAAGCTCAAGCCAGAATCGGCTGCCTTGACCGCTGCTGGACTCAACTCCACAGCTGCCGCCCATTCGCTCGACTCCTTTGCGAACGATCGCCAGACCCACTCCTGTTCCGGTGTATTCCTCGCGACCATGTAAACGCTCAAACGGTTGAAAAATCTTGTGGTGATAATTTGGATCAATACCAATGCCGGAGTCTTCCACCCATAGCCGAATGAAGTTGTCTCGTTGTTCGGCACGTATCACGACTTTCGGTGGAGTCCCCGGCAATACGAACTTCAAAGCGTTGGACAGCAGATTCGCCATAACTGCTTCGATGACTCCTTCATTTCCGCGAACTGCGGGAAGCGGGCGATGAATCTCAATAATCGCTTTTGACTGAGCAACGGTGTCAGCGAATGTTTCCAACACTCTGTCGACGAGCGGGCTCAGCGCGATGTCTCGAATCGGAACGTCAACATGCGTCAGGCGGCCGTAATCAAGCAAATCGAGAATCAGGCGATCCATATGATCGGCCGCGTTCGAGATGCGCAAACAGTAATCATGTCCCTCCTTTTCCAGACGATTGCCGTAATCATCCGTTAAGGCCGTGATGAAACCTCGCATCGCGCGGAGCGGCGCCCGTAAATCATGGGCGATATTGTAGAGAACGCTCTCCAACGATTGGACGCTCTGTTGCAGTTGTGTCGTGCGTTCTGCGACTCTTGTTTCGAGTTCGCTGGCATGGCGCGAGAGTTCTCGTTGAGCTTTCTCGAGTTCTTTCTGCGCACGACGCCGTTCGGTGACATCGTAAAAGACCATCACAGCACCAATCAGTTGTTTGCGGTTGTCGACAATCGGGGCTGCGCTATCCTCGATCGGAATGCAACGGCCGTCTTTGGTGTGCAATATTGTGTGATTCTCAAGGGAAACGATGGTTCGCTCTTCAAGTGCTCGTTTTACAGGATTTTCAACCGGCTGATCTGTGTCCTCGTGCGCGATCTTCAAAACAGTTTCCAGTGATAATCCCCGCGCGTCTTTCGTTTTCCAACCGGTGAGCGTTTCGGCCGCAGGGTTAAGCGCCATAATCCTGCCTTCAGAATCTGTTGTAATAACTCCGTCGCCGATACTCATCAACGTCGTCCGAAACCACTCGCGTTCCTCCTGTACCTGTTCAAAGAGCTTTCCAATTAATAATGCCAGGAACAGGAAGACAATGACGTGAACTACGTCGGGCACCTGAAAAGGGCCCGGAAAGAAAATGAAATGGCGCGCAATTGCAGCGAGCAAAGCACTCAAGAGCGCCGGCCGGAGCCCGGCAAACCACGCCGTAAAAACAACGGATGCCGTAAACAGTACCGTGGGCGTTTGTTCCAGCCACTTTTCGGTCACGGCCGAAAGAAGTGTGCCGACCGCAACGCTACCGATTGCGACGAGCAACTTAGTAGGCCGGGAAGGGCGTTCGCGTCCAAATCGGCCAATGAACCGTGAGTGATTTGTCCTAGTCGAGGCGATGGCCGTATTCTATTGGCCAACCTCCAAAGAAAAAGGAAGAAATTACGAGGCCAAAGGACCGACAATCGCCCAGATCTGATCGCGCACCTGTTCGAGGTGGCCGGTAGCGTCCACGAAGCGAATACGCTTATCCGTCTTAAGAATTGCTTCGTATCCTTTTTCTACACGTTCAAAGAAACTGCGGTCTGCTTCTTCCATTCGGTCCCGTAAATTTTGCGTGAAGGGCAACGGCGCCGCATTTTTCTTTCCGGCCGCATTATCCGGTGGAAAGAGCAATGCCTGACGCGCCAGACGCCGCTGTTCACTCACATGAACTGGAACGTGTAGGAAAAGAGTAACGTCCGGTCGTGTGTCTCCGACCGCGAAATCTATAATCTGTTGAACCTTCTCAATCTCCAGCTGCCGGCCATAACCTTGATAGGCGAGGGTGGAATGATAGAAGCGATCGCAGAGTATTGTCTCACCAGCCGCAAGGGCAGGGCGGATAATCTCCCGGACCAGTTGTGCCCGGCTGGCATTCATCAGCAACAACTCCGTTTCGGACGTCATCGCGTGATTTACATTACTATGTTTCAAAGTGTGCCGAATTTCCTCGCCGATCGGCGTGCCCCCTGGCTCCCGCAGCATGCGAACGGTTCTTCCCATCGCACGAAGTTTTTCTGCAAGCAAAGTGATCTGTGTGGATTTGCCGCTCCCTTCTGTCCCCTCGAACGTGATGAAAAGGCCTTTCATTAAAAAAATCAGCGTTTAGCGAACGAACGCTAAACGCTGACGTGAGAAAGTGAAGGCCAAATTATCGCTGCGACACTGGCTTGATCTGCGATTTGTCTTTGGGCGGAAATTTCTTGTTCAGGAATTCCGCGAACGCGTCGATCTCTTGAGCTGTCAAAGGACCGCCCTTCGTGTTGATGAATGCCGGCATCAAACCATTGCCACCATTCTCGAGATAATATTTCCAATACTCCTTGCTCGTGATCTTGTTGATGTCAGCGAGATTCGGAACCATTTCGGCGCGATGCTCGGAGGTGTGACAGATGCCGCAGTCCGCAGCGAAGAGTTCTTCACCCGATTTGCCTTTGCCCTTTTCAACATGGCACGATGCGCAATCGCCCTGGAAAACAGCCTGTTTATTTCCCATCGCCTGTTGCATACGGGCCTGGCGAACGTCCGCAGTCGGATCAAATGGAATCTTGATCTTCACTGTGAGCGTTTGTTGCCCTTCGGAGGAGTAAACGGTCAGCATCTTTGAAAATTCACCGCTCTTACCCGCAAAATTGACAGTTGCGGTGATCGGACCGGATTCGCCAGGAGCGAGTGGCCACGGATCCTTTGGAAGTTTGGCCACCGTGCAACCGCACGACGGCTGAATATGATCCAGCACCACGTTTGTCTTCGCGGTATTGGTTACCCAGAAAGTGAACTGGTTTGTTGTTTGCAGCGGCTTGGTCGTGATTTCTTGAAACATGGTGTTCCAAACCAGCGGATTGGTCTTCACGACGCCATTTGCAGGGGCGGCAGTAACGGGCGTCGGATGTTCAATCCTTCTCAGTTCGCCCGGGGCAAATGGAGCGGGAGCTGAAGGCGCCGGCGGAGCGGGCGGTGCTGGTGGCGGCTGTTGGGCCGCAAAAGCCACTGATACCACACAGAGAGAAGTCGCAACTAATAAACGCTTCATAATATCGATAAAAAACGGCCTACATTATAGCAGGGGAATACGGGAATACGACAACATTTTGGGGTGACTGTTCAATCAAATTTTCTTCAGGCGTGGCCCCTTCGGCGTGTCTTCAATAATCCATCCCTTCGCCTTCAGCTCATCGCGAATCGCGTCAGAGCGCTTGAAATCCTTTGCTTTCCGCGCCACCTGACGCTCCTCCAACAAGGCGAGTAGTTCAGCCGGAGCTTCCGCTCCCTTTTGTACACCGATGCCGAAAACCGAGTCGATTCGCTGCCATGCCGCCAACGCGCCCGCTGCTTGTTGCGGGGTAATGATATTGTCCGCCAGCATCTTGTTCGTTTCGCGAACCCATTCAAAGATCGTGCCCCACGCGGCGGAGATGTTCAGGTTATCGTCCAACGCTTCCGCAAACTTGAGCAGAAGTTTTTCGTCCGCCGTGCCCTGCGTTGAGCCTGCCACCTCCTTCAGCTTGACCAGACAATCATCAATGCGCGCCAAAGCCGTTCGCGCACCTTGTAAACCGTCTAGGGTAAAATTGAATTGCTCGCGATAATGCGCCGTGAGCAGCAGATAACGAATCTCGCGGCCGGAAAAGCCTTTGTTCAACAGATCGCGCAACGTGAAGAAGTTGCCGAGCGACTTGCTCATCTTCTTTCCTTCGACGAGCAGGTGCGCGCCGTGCATCCAATATTTCACGAACGGCTTGCCGTTTTCCTGCACGCCAGCGCCTTCGCTTTGGGCGATCTCATCTTCGTGATGCGGAAACGCCAGGTCTTCGCCACCGAGATGCAGGTCAAAACTCGTGCCGAGGCATTTCATGCTCATCGCGCTGCACTCGATGTGCCAGCCGGGACGTCCTTCGCCCCACGGACTCGGCCAGAACACATCGCCATCGTCCGGAACGCGCGCTTTCCACAACGCAAAATCCGCCACCGATTCCTTTTCGTATTCGTCACTGCTGACGCGTTCGCCAACGCGCATGCCTTCGAAATTCAAATTCACGAGCTGCCCGTATTTGCATCCACAGCCGCGATATTTATCGATGCTGAAATAAACCGAACCGTCCGCCGCTTTGTAAGCAATGCCACGCGCGACGAGTTTTTCGATGAGCGCGATAATTTCCTTAATGTATTCGGTGGCGTGCGGCGTTTGCGTCGGCGATTTGCAACCGAGTGTTTTTAAATCTTCAAAGAAGGCTGCTTCAAACTTCCCGGTGTAATCGCGCAGTGTCGTTGTGTTTTCACGAACGCGCTTGATGATTTTGTCCTCCACGTCCGTGATGTTCATCACGTGCTGGACGGTAAGGCCTTTGAACTCCAGATATCGACGAACCAGGTCCGCAAACACGAATGTCCGGAAGTTGCCGATGTGCGCGAAGTCGTGAACCGTTGGGCCGCAGCAATACATCCCGACTTTACCCGCAGACATCGGGACAAATTCTTCGAGAGACCGCGACAGTGTGTTGAATATTTTCAAGCCCATACGGAAAACGTGCGCGAAAGCCTAGCGGCGACAGCCCAAAAGTCAAATTGCGTTAACCCACAAATGAGGGCTTTTCGATCCGGCCCACTTTTCGTAATTTCGCGCCACCATGATCTTGCGAACCACCGCCCGCGTTCTTGCGTTCACCGTATTTGCTGCATTTGTCGGCTTCTCTTCGACCGCCCGCGCTGAAGTCAAACTGCACACGCTGTTCTCCGACGGCATGGTGTTGCAGCAAGGCGTGGAAGTGCCGGTGTGGGGCACCGCCAACGAAGGCGAAAAAGTCACCGTCACATTGCAGGGCCAAACTGTTCGCACGACCGCGAAGCACGGTCGATGGATCGTCCACCTCAAACGATTGAAAGCCGGCGGTCCATTTGAAATGACCGTCACCGGTGACAACCAACTCGTTGTCAGAAATGTGTTAGTCGGCGAAGTCTGGCTCGCCAGCGGACAATCCAACATGGCTTTCCTTCTTCCTCGCGCGAGCAATGGAGCTGCCGCCATGGCGAACGCCCGCGACTCGCAACTGCGCTACTTCAAAGTGCCGCATGAATCTGTCGATCAACCGCAAACAACCGTTGATGCCCGTTGGATGGAATGCACGCCCGACACCGTGACCAATTTATCTGCCGTCGCGTATTTCTTCGCACGCGATCTTCGCGCCGCGCTCAATGTTCCCGTTGGATTGCTTGAAGCATCCGTTGGTGGCACGCCCGCCGAAGCCTGGGTCTCACGCGAAACACTCGAAAAAGATCCTGAACTCAAAAAGATTCTCGAACGCTACGCCCAGGCCATTAAAGAATTCGACGCCAAGCCAAAGAAAGCCCCGGCGAAAAAATCCAAGAAGCCAGCAACCCCAACCGTCGACACCGATCCGCGTAAGACAGCGAAACGTCCGAACGGTTTATACAATGCCATGATTGCGCCCTTGCAGCCCTATGCCATTGCTGGTGCGATCTGGTATCAAGGCGAAGCCAACTCCGGACGCGCCGCCGAGTATCAGAAACTTTTCCCCGCGTTGATTCGTAACTGGCGCGAAGCCTTCGATTGCGGCGAGTTTCCTTTCCTTTTTGTGCAGATAGCTCCGCATGAACGCATGAGTCCGGAGATCCGCGAGGCGCAAATGCTCACGATGCAAAACGTGCCGCGCACCGCCATGGCTGTCATCACCGATCACGGCGAAGCAAAGGACATTCATCCGAAAGAAAAAGAACCCGTGGGTCAACGCCTTGCCCTTGCAGCGCGCGCCCTCGCTTACGGCCACAACATCGAATATTCCGGCCCGCTCTATAAATCGATGAAAGTGAAAGGCGACCGCATCGTTCTCAGCTTCACCCATGTTGGCCGCGGATTAACCGCGCGGGGTGGGGAGCTGAAAGGTTTCCAAATCGCTGGCAAAGACGGCAAGTTCGTCGACGCTTCGGCATCAATAGAGGGAGACAAAGTGATCGTCATAAACCCGGCCGTTTCCAAACCAGTGGCCGTTCGTTACGGCTGGGCCACAGTCCCCGACGTAAACCTGTTTAACGCCGACGGCCTCCCAGCCTCGCCATTCAGAACAGATCGTCGATAGCCGATGCGTGATGCGTGATGCGTGATGCGTGATGCGTGATGCGTGATGCGTGATGCGTGATGCG
>CBHWET010000111.1:0-13331 GCA_966112985.1 uncultured bacterium
CAATCTGAAACGGTTCGCCGGCGTTCCGAGTTTGGTGAGTTGCAGAAATTGTTCGGCCGCGTGGAAGAGCAGAGACAGTTGGAAAGACAACTGGAAGCATGTCGTAACAGTAAAGTCCCTTGGATATTGCAACCCGACGCCTGGAAAATTCGGAAAGACCGCAGGGCCATTAAGCAAGAAATCGACTCGCTCCGAATGAAATTAAAGGATTTCATTCTCATCGATCTTGTTCCAACTGGGTGACCGGGAACTGGAGTAATATGGCAAACCAACTGCCCACCATTTCAATCGTTACGCCATCCTTTAACCAGGCGGCGTTCCTTGCTGAAACGATTGAGTCGGTGCTGAGCCAGAACTATCCGAAGCTTGAATACGTCATTATCGATGGCGGGTCGACAGACGGGAGCGTCGAGATCATCCGGAAATATGAAAAGCATCTCTCCTATTGGGTGAGCGAACCTGACAAGGGCCAATACGACGCGGTGAATAAAGGATTCGCGCGCACTAGAGGCGACGTGATGGGCTGGATTAATTCCGATGATAAACACACTCCGTGGACGTTGCGTGTCGTGGGAGAAATCTTCGCTGAATGTCAAAATGTCGAATGGTTGACGACGAATTTTCCGCTGTTTGGAAACGAGCAGGGGACAGCGACGGCTTGCGCTCAGCTGCACGGATTCAATCGCAACGCATTTTTCCGTGGTGCGAATCTTCCCGGCGGTGATTGGCACAGTGACTCGTTCATTCAACAGGAATCCACTTTCTGGCGGCGAGCGCTGTGGGATAAAGCCGGTGCAAAGATCGATAGTAACTTGAAACTGGCCGGTGACTTCGAACTTTGGGCGCGGTTCTTTTCACAAAACGCCGAACTGTTTGGCGTCGACGTCCCGCTCTCTTGTTTCAGGCATCAAAAGACACAACGATCCGCCACACAATTTAAGGAATACGTCAACGAAGCCACTGACGTTCTAAAAAAATATGGCGGACGTCCATATACGAAGTGGGAGTCATATATCCTGTCCCGATTCGCAATGTTCTCACGACATTTCCAAAAGCGTTATGTCCGAAAACTCGGCGGTGGTGCGCCACTTCCGAAAGTGGTGAATTTCCAGGGCGGCGGCTGGTCAACGAAATAACCTTCGCTCCACGGAAAAAACATCTGACAAAACTGCATCGCATTCGCATACTGCCGCTGTAGATGATTCGTTTTCTGCGTAAGATCTGGTCGCTCCTCCTGCCCTACAAAGGCCGGTTGGCGCTCGGAATCCTCTGTGGGTTACTCGGCGGTTTGGGAAATCCTCTGCTGATGATGGCGGTGAAGATTTCCATGGAGGTTGTGTTCCCCGGTTCTGGGACATCGAAGCCATTCGTTGAAATTCCGGCCGCTCAAATTTCCTCCAACCAGGTTTCGCCTGCACTCACGATTGTTCCCGAAGCACCGCGTATGACGGTTGAACCGGCCTCGCCTCCGATCACGAATTGGCCGGGCAACACGTGGAGTGCTACCAACAATCTGACGGTCACTCTCGACAATGGAGCGAACACGGTCACCAGCCGATTTCTGCTGACGGCCGAAGCTGCCGACGCGCCGGTTAAATTCACGAATCCTTTCAGTGCGATTGTTGCAGGGGCCAAGGCGTATTCGGGTCAGTTTCACGATTGGCTGCGTGAGATTGGACTGCGCCACGATCGAAAGATGATTCTCATGATCGTGATGAGCATTCCGTTGGCAATGCTTCTCCGCGTTCTGTTCACCTATTTAAATACCTATTTCATGACGTG
The DNA here is from genome assembly GCA_966112985.1 of uncultured bacterium. Taxonomy (GTDB): domain Bacteria; phylum Verrucomicrobiota; class Verrucomicrobiia; order Limisphaerales; family JACDHS01; genus CBHWET01. The sequence continues at coordinate 1,783 of CBHWET010000111.1, forward strand.
GGTGTCCGTTCGCGTCACCAGCGATCTGCGCACGCGGTTGTTTGCTCATGTCATCGATCAGCCGATCAGTTTCTTCAATAAATTCAGCACGCCGGAGTTGATGACCATTATCAATCGCGTGCCCACCCTGCAGGGCATTATCGGTGAGTCACTCGTGACGTTGATTATCCAGCCTGTGACCATACTCGGTTTGCTCGTTCTCCTGCTCACGCAACACCGTGACCTGACGCTCGTCGCGATGCTCATTTTTCCTGTGTGCGTCGGGACCGCTGTTTACTTTGGAAGAAAAACACGGAAGACCGCAGCAAAGAATAGCCAGACGGCCATCGGGTTGAACCAGCAGATGCATGAGACATTCACAGCGGTGCGCGTAGTGAAAGCATACAACCTTGAAGGACTTGTTCTCGAACGCTTCAAGGCCGCTTCGAAAACAGCTGTTGGGTTGTTGATGCGGCTCGTGCGGGCGCAGGAACTGCCGGGCCCGGTCATCGAATTTGCCGGCGCAACGGGCATTGCACTTTTTTTCATGTTCATCGCAACCAAGTCCGGCAAAAAGCCGAGCGCCGCTGATTTCACAGAATTCGTCGGTTGTATTTTTCTGATGTATGCGCCGATTAAGTCACTGGTTCGACTGAACGCGCAATTGGAGCAGGCTCGAACATTGAGTGAACCGATGTTCGACATCATGGGAACGCAGACCACGATTACTGAACCATCTAATCCGAAGCCGTTGAAAGCAAACGGTTCGGAGATTCATTTCGATAACGTGACATTCAGTTACGCCGACAAACCTGTTCTCAAAAACATTCAGTTGAAAGTTAAGCCTGGGCAGCTCATCGCGCTCGTCGGACGAAGCGGTTCTGGCAAAACAACACTGACGCATCTGTTGCTCCGATTCTATGATCCGCAATCCGGGAGCATTCGGATCGGTGGCACGGATATTCGCGACGTGCGTTCGAACGATCTGCGTGATCAGATTGCGGTGGTAACGCAGCAGACGATTCTTTTTAACGACACGATTCGCAGGAACATTGAACTGGGGCGCCCCGGTGCCTCCGAGGCAGAAATTATTGCTGCGGCGAAACACGCCTACGCTCATGACTTCATCATGGAGAAAGAGGGCGGCTATGACTTCGTTGTTGGCGAAAAAGGAGCGCGTCTTTCCGGCGGCCAACAACAACGGCTCGCCATTGCCCGCGCGATTCTGCGCAATGCGCCCATTCTCATTCTCGACGAAGCGACGAGTTCGTTGGACACAGAATCCGAACGCGCCGTGCAAACTGCGCTGGACGAACTGATGAAAGAAAAGACCACCTTCTGCGTTGCTCACCGTCTCTCGACCATTCTGCACGCGGATGTCATTGTGGTGATGCAGGATGGTGTGATTGTGGAAACGGGAACACACCAGGAACTTCTAAAGCGCGGCGGCGTTTATCAGATGCTCTACAACCTGCAGTTCCGGGAGTAATGGCGAGTTGTTTGGTTTAGAACAAAGATAACCGATAGCGGAGACCTCAACCTAACCCTCTCCTTCCCAGGAGAGGGAATACCGAGAGGCCACTTTCTCTTTCGCGGCGTTCGTCGGGCAATCCCGTCGCTGAATTAATCAGCAAAACCCAGACTCTGTAAGCGGGTCGTGAGCTGCATATTCGCGCGCCTCGTGGCTGTTAAACTCGGCGGCTACGCTGCAAATGCCTTGGGGTGAGCAATTTCGGTGGCGAATTTGGGAGTAAAAATGCCCACCGCGCGGCGCGCAACGTCCATTTTTGCTCTAGAAACGTGCATTGTGCGCGTCGCGGTGGTGAGTTTTACTCTAAAATGGTCACCGCGGGTTTCGCGGCGGTCGGTTTGATTCCCAAAACGTTCAGTGCGCGCGGTGCAGCACCCGTTTTGGGTCCCAAAATTTCCATTGTTCGAAAAAAATGACCGTTTTCGGTCTCAGATGATCACTGCGCGGCGCGCAATGGACAATTTTACTCCCAAAACCACCACTGCGCGGCGTGCAGTGATGATTTTAATTCCCAAAGCGACCGCCGCAACGTCGCGCCGGAGAATTTTGGTCCCGAGATCACCATTGCGCGCCGTGCGATGGAGAATTTTACTCCCCAGACGACCACTGCGCGTGACGCAACGCCCATTTTAGTCCCGAAACCGCCACTGCGTGGCGCACAATGGAGAGTTTTACTTCCCAAGCCGCCACTGCGCGGCGCCCAACGTCCATTTTTACTCTCAAAATCACGACCGCGCCCGGTGCAATGAAGAATTTGAGTCGACCTTGGCGCGGTGTTGCAGATCAGTCTGAGTTTTTGAAGTTTAATTCCGTAAGAATGGCGCGGCCGTCGACCGTAGAAATTTATGGAGACCGCGTGCGTCTCGGAATTGCGACAGACGGAATGCCTGAACCCCGCAGTTTGGACCGCTACTACGGACAGGTCGAAGAATTTGTGGCCAACGATCTTGCCTAAGCGGCGGCTGGTTCAAGCGCTGTCACCATTTCGCCTTTGCCGTTTTGGACCCAGCTCATGGCGTAATAGAGCAGCTCGGAAGCATTCTTCAGCTTCAACTTTTCCTTCAAGTTGCTGCAATGCGCTTCCACCGTCTTGATGCTCAGATGAAGATGCTCCGCGACTTCGCGCGTGCGCAAGCCACTGCCAATCAACGTCAGGACCTCGAGTTCGCGATCGCTCAACGAATCAATTGGCGACGTGATCTTCGGGCCGCCTGTGGCGAAGCGACTGAGCAATTGGCTGGAAAGTTTTGCACTTAGATACACGTCGCCGCTTAGCACCTTGCGAATCGCCGTCATGAATGTATCGACGACAACCTCTTTCATCAGGTAACCGGATGCGCCGGCTTTTAATGCGCGTGGTGCAAAGACGAGTTCGTCATGCATCGAGATGATAAGTACTTTCGTCTGAGGAAATTGCGCCATGATATCCTTGAGCACGTTTAATCCGCTGGCTTGTTTCAGCGACAGATCGAGCGTGACCAGGTCTGGCTTGGTGGCGGCGATAACCTGGAGAGCTTTATGAGGTTCATCTGCTTCGCCACAGATGCAAATATCGGCTTCTTCTTGCAACAGTGCACGTACTCCCTGACGAAAAACGGGATGATCATCAACTACAACGATCCGGGCAGGAGCGGACTTTTTCGCCATATGTGCAGCGGGCCTTCCTAAATTAATTGTTTGTTGTGTTCCAGCAACGCGTCAGTGCGCCGCTGTTTTGCAGTCTTGCGAAGTGCTATTTAAGCAATCGGCTCGCCAGTGAATGCCGAGCCGGCAAAAACGCTGAAAAATAAGGCGAAATTTGTCTCAAAATGGGATTCTCGAAATTTAGAATTCTATATCGAATTCTCACGCTGGTTCCCGTCCCTAAAAACAGCGGTGTTATCATCCTTCAATTGGTGAAGCTCTGTCTTGGCGTTCATATGTTGTGCATGTTGACGGCATCATTTCCTTATTTCGGCCCCCTTGAACCTGATTTCGTCAGAGAACGGGGGTTTGCTCACGACTGTGTCAGGGATTAGATGATTTTCCTTTACGGAAAATTTGGATGCAGATAAACTCGGCCTGCGGCGGTTTTTGGTTATCACGCGGCGTCTCAATTATATGTATAAATCCACCATCGGTTTGCTGTTAGGCCTGTTATTGTCTTTTACGGCGCAAGCAACGGTAAAAATCACCCCTGCGACGGGCGGAACGAACCTGTTGTCGGACTTCGCCGCTGAAAGTGCATCGCCGGCATGGAGCACGCTCGGACCTATTACGATCACTGAGCGTAAGAAGAATGATTTTGCGGTTGGCACGAACGTTACGCTCGTGTTGAAAGCGCCGGCCGGTTTTGAGTTTAATGTAGCCTCCGCGCCGAGCGCTACGTTCGCGGGGGGCAAGGACATCTCGTCCGCTTCTGCTGCAGTGATTAGTTCATCAACATTGCGCATTACTTATACCGTAAGCGGAACCGCTGGGTTCGATATCCTTACCATCGGAGCGACACAGGGTTTGCAAGTCCGTCCGACACTTATTTCACCGCTTGCCAAGGGAATTATTACGCGTCCGAGTGGTGGGACGGGCGGAACGGCGATCATTTCCGGCGTGAAAGCCGCCGGGACGAAAACTACCGGGAAAGGCGCGATCACCAGTTTCGGCGATCTTGCCGAAGTTGCCGGTGAGGCGACGCAATTAGGTGTTCAAGTCCAGCCGTCGACCAACGCAGTTATGGGGCAAGTTTTCGGACGCCAGCCTTCGATCGCCGTCATGGATAGTGGTGGTAATGTCAGTCGGAGCGATAACGGGACGGAAGTCATTGCGACGATCGTGTCTGGGCCAGGTTCATTGTTGGGTAATGTCAGTGCATTCACCGTTAATGGCGTAGCAACATTTACAAATCTCGCGGCGACAGATCCGGGAGTCATTTCGATTGAGTTTTCAGCGACGGACCTCACCTCGGTGACGTCAGCGCCTGTGACGGTATTTCCATCTCCTCCGCCGCCGGGAGTGCCGACGTCGCTTTCCGTTTCAATTCAACCTTCTGCCGTAAATACCGCTGGCGTGGCATTTAGTCAGCAACCTGTCATTCAAATCCTCGATCAATACGATCTTCCTTATACGAATGACAATGCAACGTTTGTCACTGTCACGAACACTGTTGGTGATGGTGCACTGCAAGGCACGTTGTCGGTCAAAGTTGTAAATGGTGTGGCGACCTTCACGAATTTGGCTTTCACAAATGCGACGGATGTTACGCTTCAATTTTCTGCGGCGAGCTTGAATTCTGCCGTGGCCGCCCCTATCACGATCAATCCGGCGAATGCGAGCCGATTGTTGTTCGATGTCCAACCTGACCTTGCGGGTGTAGGGAAGCCTTTCGCTATCCAGCCGGTTATCATTACCCAAGACACATACGGCAACGATTCGGCGAATGGCCTTGCGTCGAGTTTGAATGTCACGATGACGTTGACGTTCGGCACCGGCACATTGCAAGGAACGACCGTTCTTGATATCGGCACCAACGACGGAAACGGCGTGGTCACGTTCACGGACCTGTCGATTACAACCGAAGGCGACAAGCGTTTGACGGCTTCAGCCAGCGGATTAACCAACGCGGTCAGTGATCTTTTCTCTGTCGTTCCCAAAACGAATCAGACGATCAATTCCTTCGCAGATATTCCCACCAAGACTTATGGTGACGCGTCATTTGCGCTGAGTGCGACCGCATCTTCTGGATTGCCTGTCACATTTACGGTGGTCTCCGGTCCGGCATCCATCACTGGAAACACCGTGACCATTACTGGCGCTGGCAATGTGACGGTTCGCGCATCGCAGGCAGGTAATTCCAATTACCTCGCGGCAGTCAGTATCGATCAGGACTTTGCCGTTATTCGCGCTTCGCTGGTTGGAACGGGTGACAATGCAACAAGAGCTTATGGCTCAGTGAACCCGACTTTTACGGGCAGCCTGACAGGTCTGGTCAACGGCGAAGTGATCACCGCTACATTCTTTTCCACCGCAACAACGACCAGCATTCCTGGAAATTACCCGATTAAATTTACTCTGAATGATGCATCCAATCATCTCACCAACTATTCGGTTTTGACTAACGCTGGCACACTCACGATTACTCCCGTTCTGCCATCAATCACGACACAGCCACAAAACCGCAACGTCGGTGTCGGAGGAAACACAAGCTTCAGCGTCAGCGCGACAGGCCCATTGCTTTCGTATCAATGGCAGTTGAACGACGCACCAATCGCCGGCGCGACGGCAAGCACGCTGACGCTCACGTCCGTGCAGTTGGGCGATGCTGGTGCGTACTCAGTCATCGTCTCGAATGGCTCGGGCACGATTACCAGCTCGAACGCGACGCTGACTGTCAGCGCAAAACCCGCTTTCCTCGCTCAACCTTCTTCTATTAACGCGATTGTGGGTTCAAGTTTGTCCCTTCCTGTTTCTCCGGATGGCGGCTTTAGTGTTACCGGAACACAGCCGTTCACGTATCAGTGGAGGAAGGGTGGAACGGCTCTGGCTGGACAGACCACCTCGGCATTGACGCTTAACAACGTTAAGACAACGGACGCTGGAAATTATTCTGTCGTCCTGGCGAATGCTGCTGGTAAGGCGACCAGCGCTCCGATTGCGCTCACTGTAACGACCATCGTTGCTCCGCATATCGTGACGAATCCCGTGTCGCAGGAAGTGATCATTGGTGATCCGGTGACGTTCACTGTCGTGGCGAAGGGCTCGCCGCTGAACTATCAGTGGCGTTACAATGGCCTGCCGATCGTGGGAGCGACGACGTCATCGTTCACCTTGAATTCTGCGCAGCTGGTCGATTCGGGCGACTACTCCGTATCGATCACGAATACCGCGGGCTCTGTCCTGAGTTCCAATGCAACGCTGATCGTCAATTACGATCCGAACGTCATTACGAACGATGTGGATTTAGATGGCCATATTGACGTTCTGCTGCAGAGCACAAACGTTGCGACGAATAATTACCTTGGCGTATGGAATCTCGCTGGCACGAACTTCTTCGATTCATTCCTGCTCAATGACGGGCTGCCGTTAACTTCAGGTTGGAAGCTCGTCGGGAAGGCGGACTTTAACCACGACAATCAAATCGATTACCTCTTTCAAAACGGCGGATTTCTCCGCGTGTGGCTCATGAACGGAACGAACATGGTCAGTTCGGTGGCCATCAACACGAACGCCTTTGGAAAGGCGTGGAAAGTAATGGGAGCGCGCGACTTTAATCGTGATGGCAACCCCGACATTTTGCTGCGCCATGATCTCGGTTACGTGAGTCTCTGGCTCATGAACGGAACGAAGAAGACAAAATCCCTTCTGTTGCGCGGCGGCCTCGCTATCCCTCCTGGCCAAAAGATCGTTGGCATCGACGATTTCAACAAAGACGGCAGTGTCGACTTGCTCTGGCAGACAACGAAAACGGGTGCCATGCGCATCTGGCTGATGAACGGCATCAAGTTCAAGAAGGTGATTCCATTCGGCTATGCTCCAGCGCCAGTGAGTGCGTGGCGCGTGACCGGTCTGGTGGATTTGGATGGTGCGAATTCACGCGATGTTCTCTGGCAGAATACGAACGGCGCCTTGTTTACCTGGTTCCTCAATGGAACAAACGTCGTTGGTTCGAACTACCTGAATATGTCGGTGCCTCCGACCTGGAGTATTGTCGGGGAAAAATAACGAGCTAAAGTCTGTTGTCCGACGGCGAAGCATAAAACAGGTGGAACTGGTTTGTAAGAAACTTGTCCAGATTGGGTTTGCTCGTTCGTCGATACATATATGAGTACAACGACAAACGAATACATGCTCTTGATGCGGGGAACGCAGTGGGACAAGAACCTTTCACCCGAGCAGCTGCAAACGGAACTCGCGAAGTTCATGGGCTGGTTCGAACGTTTAAAATCTGAAGGCAAATGCAGAGCAGGGCAGCCTCTGCACATGACCGGCAAAGTCGTGGCGAAAAGCGGAGTCTCGGATGGCCCGTTTGCCGAATCGAAGGAAGCAGTTGGAGGTTACTTTATTCTTACGGTCAACACCTTGGATGAAGCCGTCGCCATTGCGCAGCAATGTCCTGCTGTGAAACACGGCATCATTTGCGAAGTGCGTCCCGTCGCTGAGCGGTGTTCGTTGATGGAGCACTAAGACGTCTGTCGACTACGAATGCTGATCTCCCGTAACGCCGGGAGAACATCACCGAATGACGCGGCGTCTGATCCTGGTTTTCCGAACGAAAAGTATAGTTTGCGATAGATGGCAAACAATCGTTCGTAAGTCGCTGCGGCATCCTGTTGCGGCATGACCGTGCGATATTTCCGACAAAGTGCTTTCTGGGCGTCTTCGACTGTTTTGAAAGCTCCTGCGGCGAGAAAAGCAAAGATGGACGAACCGAGTCCCGTGATATCGTCAATCGGCACCAACACAGGTCGGTTGAAAACATTCGCATAGACCTGGTTCAGGGTTTCGTTCTTCTGCGGAATTCCTCCAGCGTGAATCACGCGTTGAATGGGGACACCATGCTCTTTCAATCTTTCGAGAATGATTCGCGTGTGAAAGGCGGTGCCTTCGATAGCGGCGAACAACTCGTCTTGAGAGGTGTGCTGCAAAGTCCAGCCAAGGGTCACGCCTCCGAGATCCGGATTGGAAAGAACGTTGCGATCTCCATTGTCCCACGTCAGTCGTAGTAAACCAGTTTGGCCCGCGCGGAAATCCGGCAACCCGCGTGAAAGTTCGGCAACTGTCGTTCCTGCACGCCTGGCAATTGCTTCGAAGATATCTCCGACGGCTGAAATTCCTGCCTCAATTCCCGCATAGTCTGGATGAATCGAACCTTGCACGACGCCAAAGACGCCGGGAATCGGCGCCGCCTGCTCGACGACCGCCATTACGCAGGTAGAAGTTCCAACGACATTGACTATATCGCCAATTGAGATGCCTGCGCCGATGGCATCCCAATGTGCGTCGAGTGCCCCGACGGGAATTGGAATGCCGGCCCGCAGGCCCAATTTCTCTGCCCATTCAGGACAAAGATATCCGGCGATGTTGTTGGAGGCGGCGTAACGTCCGATTTGCTTTAGACGAATACCCGCGAGCGCTGGATCGACACTCGTAAAAAACGTTTCTGGAGGAAGCCCTCCGAGTTGTGCGTTCCACATCCACTTGTGCCCCGCCGCACAAATACTTCGAGGTACATCCGCAACGCGTTTTGCTCCGGTCAGTATCGCCACCATCATGTCGCAGTGTTCGATCATCGTGTCGAATCGGTTGTGTTTGCGTGGATTGTGTCGCAACCAATGCAGCAACTTGGAAAGTGCGAACTCAGCTGAATAAGCGTTGCCGCACCACTTGATGGCCTCCAAAGCTTCGCGTTGAGCAGCGGCAGTAATTTCCTGTGCTTCCCTTTTGCCGCGATGATCGCACCAGAGATAGTAGTCATCGAGCGGCGTTAAATCCTCGTCGACCGGTAAGACCGTGGAACCGGTCGTGGCAACAGCAAGTGCGGCAATATTCCGACCCTCAACACCGTACTGCGAGAGTGCCTTCTGCATTGCGGCAACGAACGCCTTCAGGTGATCGGCATGCGCCTGTGAAGCGTGATCCGGATCTTCTCTTTTCCGGCAAACAGGATATGGCGCGCTGGCAGACCCAAGAACTCCTTTGTCGCTGTCGACCAGCGAGACTCGAACACTCAAGGTTCCGAAATCGATTCCAGCGACTATCATTTCATTCGGCTGTTAATTTCGTAGATACGCGCCTTTCGCGACTAATTCGTCGCGAAGCCGGCAAACATTGATTTTCGACGGAGAGAGATTTTCGCGAACGGCCATTTTCGCGGCGCGTCCGGCGGCTTCGCCCATGGCCATGCACGTCGCCATCACACGAATGGCTCCCATCGCTTCGTGTGTGGTGGAGATGCAGCGGCCCGCGACCAGAAGGTTGTCAACTTTCGTTGGTACCAATGACCGATACGGAATGTCATAACAATCGCCACACCAAATGAGAGTGCAGCCTTCGTCGCCGGGGCGATGGATATCGATTGGATAACTCGCCACCGCGATGGCGTCGTCAAACTTCCGGCATCCCAAAACGTCTTCCTGCGTCACCACGTATTGGCCGACGATGCGGCGCGTTTCGCGAATGCCGAGAAACGGCGCGGTTTTGGTGAAATAAGATTTATCGAAGCCAGGCACATAATTTTTCAAATAGGTGTAAATATCATCGATCTGACGGCGGGCTTCGATTTCGCCCATCGAGAGACTTCTGGCATCCGTGCCGTCCACACCGGCGACTCGTGTCATGTTCAACCACGCCTCGCCTTCACGCAGTCCGGTAATGATAATCGTGCGTTCGTTTGGAATGTTCAGCTTTCGTTCCGCGCGCGCTTTGGCAATGAGTTCGCGCAAGCCGACGACGATGAATTGATTGTTCTGTCCGAAATATTCCGCAGGAATGAAATCGGTGAGATAGGTGCGCGATTGGTTCGCAATGCTCATCCGCAGTTTTTCCGTATCCACCCCAGCCAGGCAGAACATCAGCGTTGGCGGTTGCATCCCACCTTTTTCATTTCCCTTTTCGCAGGGCACACCTGCTCGATAGGCGACATCAGCATCACCGGTGCAATCGATAACGATTTTTCCCAGGACCGCCTCGCGGCCGCTTTTGCTCTCAGTAATGATTCCTTTGATGGTATTGCCGTCCATCACCACGCCCGCGCACACGGTGTAGAAGGTCACATCGACGCCGGCTTCGGTGAGCATTTCGAGCGCGACGGTTTTGACCGCTTCCGGTTCAACGAGCGTAATGCCCATGTGCAAAGGGCAGGGGCGATGTTCGCTGGCGCCCTTTCGCGCCTTAAGGCGATCAATAAATTTTTGAGGCAAACCTTTGATGATCTGATTTCCCTTTTGACCCAGGAAACCCAGAACAGGCAGGCCGATGGTCATATTGCCGCCCACGAAGCTGCGGCTTTCAACGAGGCCCACCTTCAAGCCGTCTTCTGCGGCAGCGAGTGCTGACGTTAATCCGGCGGGACCGCCGCCAACGACGAGGACATCATATTGGGCGCGAACAGGAATTGTTCTTGCCGGTTCGGTGATCGAGGAAATTTGAGACATACGAACGTACGGAGAATTAGATTTCGACTTCTGCGGAAACAAAATAATGGTCGCTGGGATAATGGCCGTTACGTGAATCGCGGATCACTGTGCCCGCGAGCGGCTTGACCGGTCCACGACAGAAAATCCAATCGATTTTGCCCTTTGGTGTTCCATCCGGATTTTTAGCGGCGTGATGGACACCCTTGAAGGCGTGCGCGGTGAACCCGGGGTCCGTCGGACCATTTACTGCCGAATAAATGTCAGTCCAGCCCGCGGCTTTGAAATTTTTGATCGCTGGATTGTTCGCGTGCGCGTTCATGTCGCCCGTCAGTAGTTGGGGAAAGTCTTTGTCCAAAACTGAACTGGCCTGGACAATCATCGCCGCTCCATGTTCGCGTGCTTGCTGGCCTTTGTGATCCAGATGCGTGTTCCAATAGCGGAATTCTTTTCCCGAACTGCGCTCCTTCAAATGCACCCAGTTGACGAGACGCGGATTGGCGCTGTCCCATGATTTCGAACCAGCGACGTGCGGCGTTTCCGACAGCCAGAATCCGCCAGCCGAAATTAATTCATACCGCGCGCGCAGGAAAAGAATGGAGTCGATCGGATGGAATTCCGAAACAGAATGGGACAACGCGTAGCTATCGTATTCCGGCATCCGGCTCTTCAAATATCTGAGGTGCGCGATTTGGGCTTCCTGAAGTCCAATGAGGTCTGCCTTTTGCGCCTGGATCACATCGCCACAGAGTTCCTTGCGTTGCGCCCAACCATCGCCGGTTTTTGAGTCGCCGGGCACGTCAACGCGGACATTGCAGGAAAGAATTTTGTGGGATGTGGCTTTCCGGGGACTCGAAGGCTCCGCGGCCTGGGCGCTATGCGTGCGAGCCAGTAAGGGCAGGGAAGCAGCGATGCTGAGTTGTTTGAGAAAGTTT
>CBHWET010000112.1:0-13298 GCA_966112985.1 uncultured bacterium
GAGTCTTGTTTCTAACGACCGCTAATTGGCTGGACCCAATCCATCCGGCTTTGCGAGATCGTTTGGAAGTTATTGAACTGCCGAGCTACACCGCTGTCGAAAAACTCCAGATTGCGAAACGGCATCTCGTTCCGCGACAGCTGGAAGAACATGGATTGAAGAAGAAGCTCGTCAAATTTCCTGATACAACCCTGCGGAAAGTAATCGAAGATTACACACGCGAAGCTGGTGTGCGGCAATTGGAACGTGAGATCGCTGCTCTGACCCGCAAAGCAGCACGTAAGATCATCAGCAGGCGCAGTAATCAGGGCTCGCCTCTGGTAATCAGCCCGGAGGAGTTGAAAGATTATCTCGGCCCACGGAAATTCTTTCCTGAATTGGCCGAACGAATCACTGAAGCCGGTATCGCTGTAGGCCTTGCATGGACGCCTGTGGGAGGCGAAATATTATTTATCGAAGCGACGAGAATGCCCGGCAAAGGAGGTCTCATCCTGACAGGCTCCCTTGGCGATGTGATGAAAGAAAGTGCACACGCCGCTCTGAGTTATCTCCGAAGCCAGGCGAAAGCACTCAACATCGACCTGACGGATTACGACAAGTTCGATATCCACGTCCATGTTCCGTCCGGCGCCACACCGAAAGACGGGCCGAGTGCTGGGGTATCAATCGTAGTCGCGCTTGCATCGTTGCTTTCGCATCGAGTGGTTCGTTCCGATTTGGCTATGACTGGCGAAATCAGCCTCCGTGGACGCGTATTGCGAATTGGCGGGGTCAAAGAGAAGGTCCTCGCCGCGGCACGTTCCGGCATCAAGCACGTCATTCTGCCCGATGAAAATCGACCTGATTGGCAGGAGGTTCCTCCGGAGGTCCGTCAAAAATTAAAGGTTCACTTCGTGAAACACATTTCTGAACTGGTGCCACTGGCGTTAGCAAAATGAAAATAAGGATTTTAATCCTCGCCGCTGCCGTGGTGTGCATCGTCTCCGTATCGGCGGAACGAGTTCCTTCCAAGTCGAATCAGGCAGGTCAGGAACTTGCGGCAGAACTTCGAAACATGCCGCCGGTCGAAAACTCCGACATCACTGGCGTGCTGAAGATCAGGGCCGCAACGAACAATGCGGAAATTCCGGTCCGCGCACAAGTCGTGATGGAGGGCGACAAATGGAAAACGATCTATACCACGAAGCCCACAGAAAAAGTCCCGGCGACGCGGATCGTGGTCATTCACGCTACGAACGCGCCGAATGAATACTATTACTCACGGGCAAACGATTCATCCTCTGAGCTCCCGCAACCCACGCCGATTTCAATCAAAGCAGCGCTTGAAACACCATTCGCCGGCTCGGACTTTACGATCGGCGACCTCGGCCTCGACTTCCTCCATTGGCCAGAGCAAAAACGTTTAACAGGAGAACTGCGACTCGGCCGCGACTGTTACCTTCTCGAAAGTGAAAACCCCGCCGCGCCTGAGATGGTTCGCGTAAAACTTTGGATCGACAAAGAGACGGGGGGATTGCTTGTGGCCCAAGGCTACAATGCCAAAGGCGAAAAGGTTAAGGAATTCTCTCTGAGCGGAAGCAGCTTCAAAAAAGTGAATGGTCGTATGCAGTTGGAGAAAATGACGATTTACTCTCCGAAGAAGAAATCTGAGACGGTTCTCCGCTTCGATCTGCCGAAGGATTAATCCGTTCAAGCCAGGATATCGTGAACAACCTTTCCGTAGACATCCGTCAGTCGGAAATCTCTCCCAGCATAGCGGTAAGTAAGTTTTTCATGCTCGAAGCCAAGCAGATGCAGCATCGTCGCGTGTAAATCGTGCACGTGCGTGACGTTCTCCACGGCTTTGAACCCGAACTCATCAGTCGCTCCATAGACAGTCCCGCCTTTGATGCCGCCGCCTGCGAGCAAGACGGAAAATCCGTACGGATTGTGATCGCGGCCGTACTTTGTTTCGCCTTTATCATTGAGTTCAACCGTCGGCGTACGACCGAATTCCCCGCCCACAATTATCAACGTGTCCTCCAGCATTCCGCGTTGCTTGAGATCAGTAATTAGCGCAGCGAGCGGTTGATCGATCTGGTTTGAAAGCTCTCGATGGGACTTCTCAATGTTCTCGTGATTATCCCACGGCTGGCTCGCACCGTGCCAGAGTTGGATAAAGCGAACTCCTCGTTCGAGCAGCCGCCGTGCGATTAGCGTCTGCCTGCCATGAACACCGCTTCCGTAAAGGTTGCGAATAAATTCCGGTTCCTGCGCGAAATCGAAGGCGTCCGCCGCGTCCATCTGCATTCGATAAGCCAGTTCGAACGACTGAATACGAGCTTCCAGGCGAGCATCACGTCTTCTCGATCGCTGATGCTCTTCGTTCAAACGTGCGAGCAGATCGAGCTGACGCCGTTGCTCTCTCAGTGAACTGTAGTTGCTGCGAATGTTCTCAATAAGCTTCTCGATTTTTGTGTGTTGCGAATCGATGTACGTCCCCTGGTAAACGCCAGGCAAAAAACCACTCTGCCAATTGTCTGTTTCTTTCACAGGATATCCACCCGGGCACATCACGATAAATCCTGGCAGGTTCAAATTCTCCGTTCCCAGCCCGTAAGTAATCCACGAACCAACACTAGGACGGCTTTGCACCGAGTCACCGCAGTTCATCAGCATCAACGACGGCTCATGATTCGGCACCTCAGCTTTCATTGAACGAATAATCGCACATTCATCGATGCATCCCGCCAGCCTGGGAAACAGTTCGCTAACTTCGATCCCACTTTGACCGTGCTTTTGAAATTTAAACGGCGAGGGAAACGCGGCGCCTGTTTTTCTCTCCGTTTTCAAGTTGCCCGACGGCAGCGGCTTTCCTGCATATTTCGCGAGCGCCGGCTTTGGATCAAAAGTATCAACATGTGACGGGCCGCCATTGAGGAAAAAATGGACGACACGTTTTGCTCTCGGCCGGAAATGCGGCGGCCTGGGCGAGAGTGGATTGATATTTTCGATCGCGTGAGCGGAAGGAACAAGCAAACTCGATTCACCGAACAGCGCAGCCAACCCGACAGCGCCCATGCCCATGCCACATTGACGGAGAAAGTTTCGGCGTGACGCTGGCTGATTAAATGGAACGTTCATCGGTAGCCTTTCTTAATCGACAAAAACAAACTCATTCGAAAGCAGTAACACCTGCGCGTATTTTTCCCAGGCTGACAACGGCTTTCGTTCTTGAGCTGGAGTGCCACCAAACTCCTTTTTCGCGTCCCACTGTTTTACGTATCCATTCACATCGTGGATGGCTGTTGGTCCCGTCATCCTGATTGCAGGTGCCCAGAGAAAGTCATTGTTATTCAAACTTTCATGAATCGAGACGATGAAATCGATTGTGTCGCCTTTCTTTACCTCCACACTCTCCCGTTTTGTTTCGACGGTCTGATTGTGCAAAATCCATTTGCCGAGAGAACCATGTCGACTCGAAGCGATATACGCCCGGATTCCGTGTCCAGCCATTCGCTCGTGTTTAAGCTCGCCATCAATCGCAACCGTTCCGTCGACGGGCGAAACCCATCGCCGCACCACCGCATGTTGCAGATCATTTCCAGCGTGACCGCCGGTGCTTGTTAATTGCGCCCATCCTAACGTGGCGTCGGGCCAGTTATTTCCACCCTGCCATGCCTCGCCATTGAAGTAGGGCAACGGCTGAAAGTTTTTAATCGCGGAGGTATTTTCATCGAATTCGCCGTAACCATATTTCCATACTGACGCCGGTTTCCTGGACTCCTCGATCGCTTCCGCCTCGGCTGAAGAAACAAACTGCAGAGCCAGTTTCTCTTGTGCCGCGGTGGGTTCGCGTTGGTAAATCAATTTGTAAAGCTCACGAACCTGATTCTTAGCGTCAGCCGAACGCACTCGCGTCGCCAATGCTCGCGCCTGTTCGGCAACAAAGGGTCCATTCATGAAGAACAGCGCCTGCTGGGGGATCGTCGTCTCGGACCGCTGCGGATTGTGCATGTCGGGATTAGCAAAGTCAAAAACGCGCAGTGCTGCCGGGAGAAATTGCCGGTCAACAAATCCATAGACCGCGCGTCTTTTGCTGAAAGGTGGTTTGAACAATTCCTCGGCACGTCCGCCCACTTTGAAATCAATCTGCTCCGCAACGAACAACAATGAATCCCGTAATGATTCAAAATCCATGCGCTGCCGATGGAAGTGCGATAACAATTTATTCTCAGGATCAGCTTTTATCGCTGCATCGGAAGGCTCGCTCGCTTGTTGATAAACCGCCGACAACATTATCGTTTTATGCAACTGCTTCACGGACCACCCATTCTCCATAAATGTATAAGCGAGCCAATCGAGCAGTTCCGGATGCGTTGGCGGTTCAGCGCGAGTACCGAAATCGCTCGGCGTGCGGACCAGTCCGACGCCAAAGTGATGCGCCCAAATCCGATTCACGAAAACGCGTGCGGTCAGCGGATTTTGTTTGTTGGCAATTGCTTCCGCGAGTTCCAGCCGACCACTCCCCTTCTCAAATGGTTTGCGATTCTCGCCTGACAAAACCTGCAAGAATTGCCGTGGCACTTCATCGCCTTTGTTCGCAGGATTCCCGCGTTTGAATACACGCGGATTCTTCTGCACCGATTTGTCTTCGAGAATAACCGCGTGAGGTGGCGCCCCGGGCGATTGCACAATCCATTGATCGATCTGCGCCGCAAGCTTTGCTATTTCCACGCGAGTCGGCTCGTCGAAATACCACTCCAGGTCGACAATCGCTCCCGCGGGGACCTGCGCCGGCGAATCCTTTCCATAAAGGACGCCACGCAACTCCTCTTCATCCTTGCTCAATGCTTTGTCTTTGCTGTTGCTCCACTTCTTATCGATGTCGGTTAACAACGCTCCATATGTTCGGGCCACATCAAGCATTGATTGCGGAAGCTTCTCTTTAAACGCCCTTTCGACCAATGCATTTAATTTATTCGTCGAACCAGCAAGTTGCATGAATATCGATGCGGCTTTCGATCCAAAATCCTCTTTCGCCAACGCAGCGAAGGCATGCCATAGAGCCCAGATAGGATGAAATGTCGTTGCCGTATTCAGCAAATAAGAATGCCACGCGCGAATAACGACAGGATTCACTTCGTCTGCCGCAACAAATGCGTAAAATTCCTCCGTCGGGATCTTGCTCACATCCAGGACGGACACGAGATAATCCGTTGTCTTGGCTCGGAACCGTTGCGATTGCTCCTCTCTCTTTGCATTGAACGTATTGCGGAATTTTTCTTCACGGTTCTTCAACTCCTTTTCATATTCCAGGTAAGCCTTCGCCGGTATGCCGTTGGCGCTCAGTGGAACAGTCCGCTCAGAACAGCCCGCGAACACTCCATACAGTGAGTAATAATCCTTCGTTGGAATGGGATCGAATTTATGGTCGTGACAACGCGCACAACCGACCGTAAGCCCTTGAGTTCCGCGCATCACGACATCGATTCGATCGTCGATGATATCGTGCACGACTCCGAGGAATCTGCGACCGAGCGTGAGGTAACCCATTGCGGCGAGCGAATCCCGGTCCGCTCCTTCCACCTGATCCGCAGCAATCTGAAGTTTCAAAAACTGATCGTATGGCAAGTCATCGTTAAATGCTTTGATGACCCAGTCTCGATACGCGGCTGAGTGGACGAACTTCGTTTCCTCACGATCGCCGTAGACGTAACCTTTGGTATCGGCATAACGTGCCACATCGAGCCAATAACGCCCCCACCGTTCTCCGTACCGGGGGGATGCCAGCAATCGATCAACAACTTTCGCAAAAGCGTCAGGAGCGCGATCATGGATAAACGCTTCCACCTCCTCAAACGTCGGCGGCAGCCCGGTGAGATCAAAATACGCCCGACGGATTAAGGTTCGTTTGTCGGCTGGAGCCGAGTATTCGAGGCCATGCTCCTCTAATCGCGCGAGAACAAATGCATCTACTGCCGTCTTACTCCATTTCTTGCTTTTGAGGGCAGGCACGGAAGGCTTTTTGACTGGCTGAAACGCCCAATGTGTCCTGCCTTTCGTATAACTCTTCGTCACTGCAGTCGAAGCACTGTTCGTGCGCGGGTCGGGTGCCCCCATATTCACCCACGTCACGAAATCGGATATTTGTTGCTCGGTCAATTTTCCACCCGCTTTCGCAGGCGGCATTTTCAATTCTTCATCGGAATACCGTATCGCGCTAATTAACTGACTGCCTTCGGCGTGGCCCGGCAAAACAGCTGGTTTTCCCGAGGCTCCTCCTTTCAGCATCCCCTCTTTTGAGTCCAGGAACAGTTCGCCTTTCAAAGCATCGGCTTCAGCGCTATGACATTTGTAGCAACGATCTGCCAACACCGGCCGAATGCGCTTTTCGAAAAATTCGTAATCGTCCTCTTTGCCAACACATGGCACCGCAATGCCAACGGAAGCAAGAACCAGTAAGAGGATGTTGATCTTGTTCACGAACTTCTAAGCGTCGATCGAGGGAATCAGAAGGATTTTAAGAATCGTTGGAGGAATTGGAAGTTTCAATCCGGAAAACTTTTCCCTAAATCGTGATAGAGTGACGGATAATTTAGAGTTCGGCTGCAAAACTTTCTATCCATCAGCAAAACTTCCGATCGATCCAGCCCCAATCGGTTTTTCCAGTAATTAGATGAATTTCAACGCACTAACGGGCGCGCATAGAGAACGCGGTTTCTGCCATCAAATACTCCAAAACCTGCGGGACCTACGGTAGTTGATCGCATTAGTTCAGGTTCAGGTTCGAGAAAACGGATTGCGAGTGTAGATTTTGCAATTGACCAAAACTATGTCACGAGTTGCTCCAATGTCTCAGGTACGGAAGGAATTCCTTCAGTTAAAACAATCCATCCTTAAAACTCAGTTTAAACCGAAGGAATCTCATCCGTTGAAGTTCGGCATCGAACGGATTGCATTTGAACGGCGACAACTCAACCGCTTAATTGCAGCGGCGAAAGAAGTCGACACTCTTCAACTCCGCAAACAAGTGGAAATCTGGGAGAGAAAACTCGCCCGGCTACAGGATGTGGAAGACCGGTTGGAACGGCTCAACAAGGAAATCTCCACGAACCAAATCGTCGTGGATAACAAACCAGCCCCTTCGGGCGCTTTTCGCCGCTATCGAGTGATCGAATAATAGTGCACACCTCGCGCAGGGAAGGGATGTTAGGGCTTTTTGCCAAACACCGCTGCCGCTTGCGCGAGACGCGTGTTAACGGCGTTGGTGAGTATTATTCCTAAAGCGTTAACCTGATCAGCCGTTAAAAACTTGCTCGCTTGGGTAATGATGCGTTGATTGCACTCCTCCAGGCGGGCCAGGTATCTCTGCATTTCCTGAGGGGATCCCATGAAAGCGGTGTTCATATCGCCTTCAATGCCATGCAGCAGTTCGTATGGCTCACTCCTGATAATTGCAAACAACTGTGTCGCTTGCTCTGCGTTGAGCGGAGCGCCAGCGAGCTGATCATTCAACAAATGCATCGCTGTCCGCGCCGGAATTTCTTGAGTAAACTCTTGCATCCGCTTCACACCGTCCTCACCGAGAATAGCCCTCAAGTCCTTCCCAAACTCTCTTTGCGCATCTGCCGTCAATCGATCTATTTCCTCCGGCGTAAAGTTATTCTCCTTTTGCTCAGCCACAATCTGACCAAACTTCATATACAGCTCACTGAACCGCTGGGTGAACTGCTCCACCTTTTCCGAATTCAGTTTGAGTTCCTGGAACAGCGGCGCGTAACGCGTTCGGATACCTTTCAGAATAATCTGACGATTATACTCGCGCGCAGCCGGATCGTTCATCATCCGCGCTAACCCGCTCAGCTGGTTTGTGCCCGGTTGCTTCTGGCGCAGGGTGCTCACCTCCCCACGTAACCTTAAAAGTTCGCGCTGTTCGTTACTCAATTTCAATTCGGTCAGCTGTTTATTCAGGGCAGCAAGTTGATTGGATGCATTGTCGCGGTCGGCTTCCGCTTGCTGGACCCGCGCAGATAACGATGCCTGTTGCTGTAGTAGCTTTTGCGTTTGTTGGCTCATATCGACGCATTGTTGCGTCTGGTAAAGCGCTGCCCCAATCGCGACGGCGAGCACCGCGCCTACGAGGGCCTTCTGAATAGTTGTCATAAAAACGGTTTTCGTTACAACTGCGGCGCTCGAGACGTGCGCCCCAGCGCCCCCAAAGGTCGCACTGGCGATGGTGGCAGCCAGGCCTGCCGGTGCACCTTGCACCGCGTTGGCGGTCAGCAAACCAGCCAAACCACTCGCCGCGACAGCAACACCGCGTTTCGCAAAGAGTTCGCGAAGACGATCGATCCCCCGGTTGACCCGCTTTTGTGCAGCTTCGCTGCTGATGCCAAGAACATTTGCGATTTCGCTGGCCGGTTTGCGTTCAAAGTAACGTAGCAGAACAGCATCCCGTTCCGTGTCATTCAATTCCCCCAATGCAACATCGAGCACCGGCGCGACATCGATCCATTGCGCATCCGATTCGGACGAATGTAGTTCGTTCATAGCAACAGCATTCTGTTCGCGAGTTCGGCGTCGCGTCGCCGATCGGACCGAGTTGATCGAGAGGTTCCGTGCCGTTCGATGCAACCAACCCGACAAAACGGGATGATCGATCAATTCGCGGGCCTGCTTATTGAGCGCAATAAAGACGTTTTGCGCGATGTCCTCCGCCTCATGTGAATCATCTACCATCCGCAAGGCCACCGAATAGACGAAGTTTACATGGCGTTGAACCAATTCCGCAAAAGCTGGTTCAGAACCTTTCGAGACGTACTCGCGCAGCAGTTCCTGATCGCTCAAATTGTTCATTTCAATAAAAGGATAACCACGACGAAAGAAATCGGACATGAAATCGCAACATCGCCCTGCGTCGGGGCAATACTCACTCGACGCACCGACCCCTGAACAGTTTGCGCCGCTGAAATTTCAGCGCATCTGACCCAACCGATGCCCCTTGGGGAAACCTTAAAAAAACGTTATTTCGCGCGCGAAACGGCCTTGCGAAGGACAGGCTCAATGACTTCCGTCATGCGCATGAAACCAAGATCGTTCGGGTGCGTTCCATCGACGGTTCCTTCGAAGTCGTGCCCAATCAGGTTATCGCTCGAGATGTAAAAAAGATTCTTCTCTGTTTTTCGCAAAACCTCGTACGCTCGTCGCATTGCGGCGTTGGATGAAGTGCAACGCTCATGACGCGCCTTGACGTAATCTCCATCGGTGTAGGCGAGGCTTTCGACCATGACAATAGGCGTCTTTGGATGCGCAGCACGAAGTTTCCTGATCAGCGGCTGCATGCGTTCATCGATCATTTCAGAAGTCATGTTGGGAATGGGATCAATGACATAGACCGACGGATTCAACTCCGCAAGGAGGGAGGCAATTTCAGGTTCGCTCCAGGCATTGCCCGAGAAACCGAGATTAATGATGGGCTCGTTCAGTTTGCGCCCAAGGATGGATGGATAAGCCATTCCGGGTCGTGACGCACAGGCACCGTGCAGAATCGAAGTGCCATAGAAAACAATCGGCTTCTTACCCCGCGCAGGTGCTGGCTCGATCTTCGCGTTTTCGGGAACGCCAATTTTCACTTCGTGGACGCCGTTATAGAGCGGCAGATATAGAATAAATTCATGCGCGCCAGGGTTGAGCCCCTTTACCACCACCATTTCATTCGTTGGAAAAGCTTTCGGCCGCCCTGCTCCCACCCAATGCCACTTGTCCTTCTCGTGGATGTAAAGGTCAACACCGCTCACGCCGCTGGCCGCCATGTGGGGCATTTGCAAATTCTCTTTTCGAAGAACCCACCGCACCTGAATGTCAGACGCATCGGAAACAAAACGGACGCACATGCCCGCAGAATCACGACTAAGATTCCAAACGGCAGGACGAATGACTTTTTCGGCGCGGGCCGGAAAGCGATCGTAAAATTCTTTGGTATCGGTCCAACCTTTTCCTTCAATTCTTAAATCGCGAGCGTCCACCCAACGGATCGTCTCAGCCGAACAAACGGTGACGAATGCAAACACGATCAGGGTGAAGATAGCTTTTGTTTTCATTGTTTTTCTTGTTCGAGCAACGCGGTCTGCACCATGTTTTTAAATTCAGGAATGAGTTTCTGCACCGCCGTTTGTGGCCCAAGCAGTCGGCCATAAACGTTCGTTTCTCCTCCCACAGCGATATGAGCGCCGAACAACATATAGTCGGGTCGGATTTTATCTCTGCTGCGTTGTGTGCCTGAAATTGTGACGTATGTGACGGTGAAGGATTGAATGGTATTCGTCGTAACGTGCCAATCAATCGCGGGCGGTTCAGTAAAATATCCTTTCCACCGCTTTGTTACGGACTCGGCCGTCGAAGGTGATGAGGAAACCAAAAGCTGCGTTTCCGTATGCGTTTGTGCATCAACAATACGCAATTCTGCCGAGGCTTTGGTCGCTTTTTCGGGATCTTTCCATTCCCAACCTGCCGGACGAACGAACGTCAATGGCCCCACCATAAAATTTTCAGGATCGGCGATGGCAATGCCGACGAAGAACAGAATTGGCAGGAAGAAAAAGAGCGTTGTTCGGTTGGCTCTCACCGGTGATTCATTCTTCTTTAAGCGCATCCTCCATCATTTTGGTGAAATCAGCGCGCACATTCTTCACCATCCTTTTGGGTCCAACCACCCGTCCGAATACATTTCCCTTTTCAGTTTCAATAATAACACCGGCCAATGCGTGATCGTTTTTAAGCCGTCCTTTCACGCGATAGGTCCCGGCAACATCCACATAAGTAATTGGAAACGTTTTAATCTTCTTTGATTTTGTGTGGTAATCGACAGCTGGAGGTTCAACGAAATAAATTTTCCACTTGGACGCAATGTCATCGCGTTTCGTACTCGAAAAAGAAATAAGCACCTGTGATTCATCGCCTGTTTTCTCATCCGTGATGAACATCTGTGCCGAAGCGTGCGATTTGTCGTTGAGTTCATTCCATTTCCACGTTTCCGGCCGGATAAACGTGAAAGGGCCTATGATGAAGTTTTCCGGATCAGCCTTTAAGGCCGGTACGCAAGCCAAAGCGAACGCCAATAAGGTTGCCCGGAGGATTCGCATATGTCGCTCTTACTCTTCCTTCAACGCATCTTCAATCATCTTTTTGAATGTCGTAATCGAGGCACTGATGAGTTCGCGTGGCCCCGTGAACCGAATCATAATGTTGCCTCGCGGCATCTCGATGATCGTCCCTACAAGGGCGTAATTCGGAAGGGAAAGCGATTCCTTGCCAAAACCTTTATACGTTCCCTCCATCTGGCAGTACATCACTTTGTATTTGCCGATGGTTGCCCTCTCGATTGTGGCGACGATCGTTGCTCGTTCGCGAAACTGCGCCTCCCAACGTTTGATCGAGCCTTCTGGATCGCCTTGCTTGTCGCCGGTCGGGAACCAATAGAAGATCATGTCCGCCGTCTGAGCTTTGTTCTGGTTAAAAACTTTGAGGTGCGCCTTGCGAACCTCGGAATCAGGCACAACCCATTCCCACGAAGGCGGCCGGACGAACGTGATATCCTCGACCATGAAGTTCTCGGGATCAGCGCGCAGGTTGCTGATCGCGAGAAAACACGCCAGTACCAACATGGGGAGGCACGACAAATTCATGCGGATGAGAACACGTGGCCCGAGCAAAGCTCGTGCCTCAGTTCAGCGGATATAAATCCAAACGGCGGAAGAACATTTCGGCGCCTTCGGACTGAATAAGAATCTTGCCAGCGGTCGGAACGGCGTTCGTTCCCTCCAAGGTTTTATGACCGTTCACGGTAATACCGAAGTGATCGCCACCACAAAAAACTTCCATGGTGTTCCACTCACCCGTTGGATTTTCAATTTCGTTCGGTCCACGGAAACCTTTCACGTCTTGCCAGGGATTACGGCCGGGACGATCGAAACGCGCGATTTGTGGCCCCTTTTTGACACCGTCAACGGTGAGGTACGCTCCGCTGACAACAAGAATATCCCCCGTGCCACCTTCAATAATTTGTGCTTCGAGTGATTTGGGCCAGACCTGGTCACGCCCGACAAAATGACAGAGAACACCGCCATCTCGAGCGTTGTTTTCGCGCGGTGCCCAAGTTTTTGTACCCCATTTGAATTCTGCAACGAGCTTGTAGTTCGTATATTCCTTTTTCGTCGCGAGATAACCGTAGTATTGACCGCTGATGTGCAAAATCGGGCCAGTCGGTTTTCCAAGAAGATGCTCGGCACCTTTCCGCGATTCCTTCGGAGGTTGTATCCATGTGAAGACATGGTCAGGGTCTTTGTTCGCGCCGAAATCTTTCAGGAAGGAATAGAAATTATCGGGTTGCAGCAGATGAATGACTTCGCGCGATTCCTTTTCACCCGCCGAAACTGCGGATGGAGATACAAGCGCAGCAACCAGCAAAAGGCAGTGGAGGATAGGAGTTTTCATGCCCGTTCATTGAAAAACCCGGCGCGAAAGCGAGCAACAACAAAATGCGGAAATTATAAGGAAACGGCCAATCCGCAGACGAGATCTTAGCGACCTTCGTTTAGATTGGATGGCAGACCAGGATCATAGCCGCGAACGTAACCCCATGGACGGGTGGAAACGTTTTCTGACTCCTCGGTCGTTGCGCAACCCACGAGACCGAAAACGATCCCAAGCAGGACAAACGTAAGAAGAACGCTGCGCACCACTTTCATGTTAGTAAAGGACTTGGTCGCCTTCCATGATATCCCCCTGCTTCCAGTTCGGGATAATATTGGCGATCGAACGATTCGGTTCCACACTGAAAACTTTGACTTTGGCAACAAGCCGGCCGTTGCGGTTAACGAGCATTTCGCCACGTTCCAGAACGCCTTGATTGCCACCAATGTTCAAAACTACGAAATCATATTTCGGATCAACGGCAACAACGCTGCCCTTGAGGCCGGTTGGAAGTGCGGGCGGCTTATCTTCACCCTCTCCGATGAAACGGGCAAGTTCTTCCGATTTCTTCCGGAGGTTGGCGGCAATGATCCTGTTTTCTTCCATCAAAATATCTCGGTCTTCCTTAAATTTCGCACGCTCAGCGATGATTCCTTTGATTTGCTCAGGCTTAGGACCAATAGCAGCCCACTTCGCCAATTCACGTTGAGCGGTGTCACGGTCGCCTTCGGTTTTGGCGAGCTTGGTGGAGAGTTCACGCGCACGGCCTTCTTGTTCATTGGCGCGGGCCGTTTCTTTCTTCAGGGAAGATTCGGTTTCGGCGAGAGTTTTCTTGGTGCCAGCCA
>CBHWET010000113.1:0-13282 GCA_966112985.1 uncultured bacterium
TCGACGCATAACCGCCACTTAGACAACGGAATACATTCCTCCCAGTAACGCACAACACAGACTGGGAATCCAACCATTTCCAATGATCCGCGCCCTAAAAAACAACCTCGCCCTCCCAAATAACGCGAAGCATCAAATAACTTTGAACTTCAAACGTTGAACATTGAACTAAAGCGACGAAGGAGCGCCGGGTAGGGCTGGATCGCCGAGCCAGCCATTGCGAATTAGGTGAATCGTTGCACAATCAGAAGGCTTTTAGTTCCGAAGTTGGAAATTGTTCTCACCTCAACTGATTATTTCAGCCAAAGAAACAGCAATTTGCGTCTTCATCAATCACGCGAAGCGCGTCAGCAAGGGATTGGACTTCCGGACAAGGCTGATAACGCCACCATTGCCCGTTCGCGCGTTGCCAGAAAATCCGCCAGAAACCGTCGCCGTGACCGCGGATATGTTGCACCCTTGCGAACGGTTCCTCGACAAATTCCCCGGGACGCTGAAAAGCAGGACGAACGAAGAAAAACTCGATAGTCTTATCTTTAACCCGTTGTCCTTCACGCACCAGGTTGCGCATATGCAAGGGTGGTCGCCGTTTACTCCACAAACACGTCTCGACTTTCATATGCTCGGCGATTTCGCTATCAGTAAATGGCATGCATGAAGTCTATTTCGGCGACGCCATTTGAAAACAGATTTTCAGTCGGCTGCTGGAAAGAGGAAACCGCGGAGACGCCGAGACGCGGAGAATCAATTCAAACGAAATAGAATAACGGGGTAAACCACCATGTCCCATTATTTCTTCCTGCAGGGCAGCGTCTCGTGACGTGTAAATGCGTCGTTGAAAGAACGTCCGTCCGCCTATCATTCAATCACGGCAAAGCGGCAGCTTTGCCCTACCATTTTTATTGGTAGGGTGGCGTTGCTGCGCCACCCATTAATCCGAAGTTCGTTCGTCGCGCCTCAGTCCTTCGATACCCATATTCCGATTGCGCCGCTTCTGACTCCTGACTTCTGGCTCCCGAATTCTGAAATTAACTTCAAACTTCAAAGGCGCCACCGCCGCCTCAAAACTTCAAACTTATTTGTCCTACTCGTATTCGACCCATTGATTGTTCTGCCGAACGAAGAGTTTTGGAGTTAATTTATAGGTCGACTCTTCGTAAACCTTTTCGCTGAGCTTCTTCAAACGAGCGATGCCCGCTTCGTTGGCGCTGTCGCCGACCAGGAAAAACCCGCGCCCGGGGAGTGCGACAACCGGATCTCCTTTCATTCTCAGTCGTTTGTCCTGCCAAAACGAATCGAGCAATAGCAAACTCGTCTCATAATCGCCACCTGCTGAAATCATGTAAAACCCGTTGGTCCCGCTGAACTTCAGCTCCGGAAGCAAGCGCTGTAAATTGTCACAGGCGAGCGCCCGCAACTCTTTCCGATCAATCTTCGTTTTCTTAAGCTCAGCCTCGCTTACGTACCGCATATTGTTCGGCGTGTCTTCCACGTAAAGAATGACCAACTGCGGATTCAATTCGTCGTACACCAACTCGAAACTCTTGCCGTGTTGTTTCGCAACTGAAGCCGCTTGAGCGGGCCACGGGTGATCTTTGACCACCGGAACAATGCGTGTCGGATCGATCGACTTCTCTTCCAGAGTTATTCCCTCCAACCATGATTCAACGAACTGTTTAATGATCTGCTCCTTTTTCGCAGGAGTCCGTTGATACATATCGTAGGGATTATTTAGAAAAATCGTCCCCGCGTTAGTTCCGTTAGCTTTCTTAGCGCTCAACTGCAAATCCCCGTCGACGACAATGGTCATGGTCGAAGATTTTCGAAGAACGTCAGCCGCTTCCGCGGTGAACTCTTTTGGCGAAACAACATTGGACCGCGAACAACCCGAGAAGATTGCGATGGCAAAAATAATTAGCAGCGCGCGCGATACCCACCCGTGCTGCAGCGGTTGTTGTTTGGAAGTGATTGCAAGCATGTGCCAACGGTTTTGCCAAAAAGTGGTCCTCCGCGCGACACTTCTTTCTTCAACAAGAGAACGCCGACGGTGTTTCGTCACTCAGCCCAGCGGTTGCGAGTTCGACGAGCTACCCTTGGGAAAGATAATGCAATTAATGCATCATTCTGCCGTAGGCGCGAGCGTAGTGAGTCCTACATTCTAAAACACCGTATTAAATCCATTATGCGATTGCCCGCTGACGCACCTCGTTTAACACATTTATAATCTTTGCGACCTGTGTTGTAGGAAACACCCCTTCCGGCCCTTGCGGATTTAAATCCGTAAACGGTGATTCATATAAAAGCGCTGCGTCCATGAATCCGTGTTCCGTCAGGTGATCAACGATAAGGTTGATGAACTCAATTTGATTCCCTCCGAACGTTTTGCTTAAAAGGAAATCGGCGAACGCGTTTTTTGCTGCTTCACGGTTCATTCCGACGAGCGAACGAACAAATAATCCCAGGCCTTCGCTTTCTTTCTTTGCGCGTTCCACGTCTGAAACGTCGCCTGCACCGCTCGCCGCGAGCATTTTCTCCAATTCACGCAGGTCGCTGACGGTCAGTGGCTGGTTCATTCGCAGTTTTTGAACCGCGATGTGGTCCTCGTGTTCCCTCAAAAACACCCGTGCTTTAGCTTTAAATTTTTCGAACTGATCAGGTGCAGCGAATTGCGGCAGCGTGAACACCGTCTCTCCGCCAATTTCATCTTCGAAATCGGTGTAGATCGGCTTACGCTTTTGCTTCTCAATCAGCTTCACCAATGATCGCAATCGTTTGCGAACAGTATCCAGCATCGGTGCAGTCACGTCTTGCCACCATTCATCCGTTTGAATGTCCTGAATGATCAGCAACTGCTCTTTAATCATCGGAATGGACGATTTCTCTTCCAACAAACCAGCAATGGCTTTCACCTGGTCGCGCAATCGAGTAAACGCCGGCTCGGAGCGCAGCAACGAAAGTTGCAGGTTCAGCATCAGCAAATCGAACCTCTTAGCCTCTTCATCTTCCGCTTCTTGTTGGGTCGGAAGCCCGGCAACATTATGGGCGAGTTCAGCGAAACTCTCTTGGTTTAATTCGAGCCACGGTTCTTCCTTGGAATACTTTTCAATCAATCGTCGTTTTGGTCGAACAACGAAGTTTTCGAGGTTCATCGACGTGATCTCGTTGCGCAGAAAGCTGGCGGTGTCTTTGCGAAGGTTGACTTCTTTGTTTTCGCCTTCGGCACCAGTTCCGGCCAACTTGTTATCCAGAGCACTGATCAGTTCCAGGCGCGCCTTGAACAAACGCTTGCTCAACGAGTCCGCGCTGGCGCCATCAACCGCATCCGGGTTCTGGCTAAAAAACTCAAGGTTCTGACAATAATCGAAGATGTAGAAGAACTTCTTGTGCTGATCCGGTCCGAACAAATCTGGACACAGCCGCGTCCCACGTCCAACCATTTGCCAGAACTTTGTTTTCGAACGAACAAGCTTGAAGAAAATAAGATTTACCACCTCCGGTACGTCGATGCCCGTATCGAGCATGTCGACTGAGATCGTGATGTGTGGATTTTTTTCCTTCTGCGAAAAGTTGTCGATAATCGACTGCGCGTACTCGGTTTTGAACGTCACGACGCGCGCAAAGGTTCCTTTGTAATGCGGATAGTTCTTGTTGAAACGCTCAGCAATGAATTCCGCATGATCATTGTTCTTTGCGAAAATGATCGTCTTCCCCAGTCGATCTCCTCCGGCGACTTTGGCACCGCGCGTCATCAGGTGCTCAAGCACCTTGTCGACGGTATCTTTATTGAAGAGCCACTTGTTCACCGCTTCGGCGTCCACTCGATCCGGCACTGTCCCGTCTTCGCTCCATTCCTTCGCATCCCATTCTTCTTTTTCTTCCTCTGACAACTTGTCGTAGGTAATCCCCTCGCGTTGGAACTTCAGCGGAACGGATACAGCCTTCGGCGGCACAAGAAAGCCATCGTTCACCGCGTCGTTGATGTCATAGGCATCGGTCGGTACGCCTCGCTCCAGATCGAAAAGGCCGTAAGTGTTGCGATCGATTTCGTTTTTGGGCGTTGCTGTCAGGCCAACGAGTAATGAATCGAAATAATCGAAGATCGCTTTGTATTTCTGATAAACAGACCGGTGCGCTTCGTCGATTATGACGAGATCGAAGTGTCCAATACCAAATCGCCTTGCCCCGTCTTTTGTCTCGTCGATAAGCCCCATCATCGTTGGATACGTGGAAACGAAGACACGTCCTTCCTTGTCTTTCTCGGTGACGAGATTCACTGGTGAAGCATCCGGCAAGTGTTTTTTGAAGGCATTCACCGCCTGATTCACCAACGCGACTCGATCGGCGAGGAACAAAACGCGTTTCGCCCAGTTGCAACGCATCAACAGATCACAAAGTGCAATGACCGTTCTCGTCTTGCCAGCACCGGTCGCCATCACAACGAGCGCCTTACGATCGCAATCCTTTTCAAAAGCTTCACCGATACGCCGAATCGCGCGGGTTTGGTAATAGCGCTCAACGATTGCTTCGTTGATGTTCGCTTGCGCCAACGGCTTTCGCGTCCCACGCCGCTGAATCAGCAGTTCCAACTCGTCTTTTTTATAGAAGCCTTGCACCTCGCGCGGTGGATAGTTCGTGCTGTCCCACATCCAGTGCTCGTAACCGTTGGAATAAAATATAATCGGCCGTTGGCCAAACTGTTTCTCGAGGCAGTCTGCATACAGCTCCGCTTGTTGCTGGCCTACTTTCGGATCGCGTTTCGTTCGTTTCGCTTCAACCAGGCCGAGAGGCTTGCCGTCGTCACCCCAAAGAACGTAGTCAACGAACCCTTTGCCCTCCTTGTTCGGCATTCCAGAAACGGGATACTCCGTGTCTTTGCCCGGCTGCGTGAAAACCCAACCGGCTTCGCGCAGCAGCAAGTCGATGAAGTAATCGCGCGTCTCGGCCTCGGAATAATCATGCGTATCGGTTTGCTTCGCGTTGGCGGCTTTCGCTTCCGCAATTTCGCCGCGCAACCGCTGCAACTCTGCCGCGAGTGCCGTTTTGTCTGACAACAGCTCCGTCAGTTTCTCATCCCGTTCCTTCAGTTTCGTTTCCAACTCGCGCAATTGGTCAGTCGACTGTTGCGGTGCCGCCTGCAGTTTTGCGATCAGGAGTGCCGGATTGAATGCAAGGTTTTCAGGCGGTTTCGCCCCGCGCGCATAGGTTCGAGCGAACCAGAAACAAAAATGAAACAGCTCACGCGTGATGGTAATCGCGTCGAACTGGCGAATCGGCTTGTGACTATGGACGGCAAGATTGCCCAGTTCCTTGATGAGACGCGCCTTGGGAAACACTACAGGTCCGACGACCGCTTTAAACGTTGGCTCGTGGATCAGGGCGCTGAGGTGATCCTGATATGGCAGCTTCAGCAAACTGTCGTGCTTATAAAGCCAGTGAACCGCTAATTCCAACGCGCGGCGGGCATAAAAACAGGAAGACCTTGCATCCGAATGAGCGAGCGTCTCGGCCTTTTCAGCTGATTCAAAAACATCCGGCCATTCCTCGCAGATGAATTTGAAGTTCGACATCGCTATTTTTCGGCTGTTGTCCGAAGGCGATCCAGCGAAGATTCACGGCTTGTCGGCTTGGGGAGCATGTTGGAAGTCTCGACTAGGTCGCCTGGCCGGAACCTAGATCGTGAACCATTGCCCAAAGTCGGTCCATTTCTCCCACTTCGATCACTTGTAAAGGGGTCAGGCCGTCAAAAGCCGGATTTGCGCGATGCAGCCAAACGGGAATACTTTCCACTTTGACGATCTCCGCCAGAGCATCCAGTAGTCGTCGCACCTCATGTAAACGCCTCTTCGCTGGCTGGCTCGGCAATTTGCCAGTCGCCCATTCTGCTAAAGCACGCAACGAAAAGCCGGTTAAGCGTCCTAGTTCTTCACGCTTTAATTTGTACGTTTCGCACAGGGCATTCACATCCGGACCCGAATTCGCAACATCCGCTATAAGGTCATTTGCGAGCACCGCTTCTTCGGGTTCTCGCTTCACTTCGGGTGGTTTGGAGAGGTCTACCGCAGTATTTTTTAGTTTCGCCAATGAGCTCTTCGACAAGCCCTTAAAAGGATCACCGCCGAACGGAAGCTTTTCAGCTGGAAATGCGACGGATAGGTCATCGCCGACTTTTACCTTTATCCAACCCGCCTTATTCTGCTTTTTCTTTACCACGGCATGCTGCGCTTTGGACTTTTTGTGTAACGTCTTCGTGGTCATTGTGGGTTAAATCTAAATTACTCTTTACATTTCGTCGAGCAGATTTGCATGCAGATCTGCATCCTTAAATTCCATGCATGAATGGGATGTTTGCCTCGTCAATTACTGTTACGGTGCTCGACGGCCGCCGATTACTTGGAAAGTATATTAGATTAATACCCCCAGCCAAGCGCGCCGAGGGCACCAACAACCCCTCTGCCGAACATTCAAAGGCAGCGCGCGCCAACGCTTGCGTCAGAGCCTCGAGTCCGTTGGTCTGATCACTCTGCCAGTCGCAATTGACAAGGTCGGCCGTTTGGACACACAGAGCGTTTTGGCAAGCGCCACTAGTGACATCCAGGACAGCTTCCAGTCTGAATTGTAAACCGATACGCGTTTGCGGATTCATATTTGCGGCAGTCCAGCCGTACCGATTTGCCTTTGCGTCCGCCTCTGCGGCCACTGTTTGCGCGGTTGTGCTGCAATAAATTGCTGGAATCAACTTCTGGACATTCCAACGTCCGCCGACCAGCACAGAACCGACTGCTGTAAGACGGTATGGCTGTGACACCCAACGGGGAAGAGTACTTCTGAACACGTCACCCGCCCATGGGGCAAACAGAGTGGGATTTGCCGTAGAGATGGTTTGATAAAACGCCGGGAATCTAGGGTTGGCCGTTGGCATGTTTTTAATTATTGGCTATTACACGCTTCCAAGAATTCTTCCTCGAAACGAGACATCGCCTTTTTGAATTGTCGGCTGTAACCGCTACGCGTTTTATTCCAATACTTTTCGAACTCGACGTGTAAGGAACGCCGCTTAAAAAAACTCGATATGTCAGCCGCTGTTTGTCCTTTGCCACGGGATGCCCTGTAAAACATCAAGGCACCTTTATACGCTGCATGACAGGCATTCACCAATGATTCGTACGAATGGCGTTCGTACTCGCGTGAGAAGAATTCTCTTAGTGCCCGAGTGTGTAAAACCTTGACGAGGCGGCTCCAAACGAAATGCGTGACGAGCCACTTCGCGTACGCGCGCTCCGGAAAACCACGCGCCGCAGTCGCTGTATTCCAAACGAGCCAATATCGAGGCAAGTAATAATTCGGGTCGGAATTCGGAAAGACCTGATCGTAGTGCCGCTCTTCAAACAGCCGTTCCTTGCCTTCGCGCACCAAAAACGGATCCAAACCACAGGCGGCGACGGCTTGCGCAAGTTCCTCTTTCGTCACGATGAATTGGTGACGAACGCCGGCATGTCTCCGTGCCTCAGCCTTGCTTTGCCGCTTTCTGAGGTATTGGTAATCGAGCTTTCGAAGATTGCGCTCGATCTCAATTTGTCGCCGATCGTTTGCCATCAAATCCGAAGGCCGGATCGCATTTTGCCAGTTCGTTGCAGCTACAATCTTGCTGACGAGTTTCTCAAACCGGCGTGGGTCGTTTCCGTTCTCGCGCGGAACGCTAATGACGCGCACCAATACAGCGGCTTTCGACTGTTTGCCGATTGTTTTGTGGAGTGTGCGTGTGGTTTGCTGCCCATTGATGACTTGCGGATTAACTAACCGGACAATATCGCGGCCACTGCGACTCGTTTTCTCCGCCGAATCGCAAATAATCGTGATCCCATTGTTGTAGTACCAAAAGAACTGAGGCTCGGTCTCCAACGTTTGCTCCATGTTTTTGTTGATTGCCGTCTCGCCTAAGAAGCCTCGGACATTTCGTGCAAAGAGGCGGATTCCGCACTGTTCGTACATGTCAGCGATATGGCGGACGTTCACCGGAAAAACCCATGATTCGATGTCGGTGTTCGAGTCAAATCGCTGAAGCACACCTTGAAGGTTGACGCCACCGCCGTTTTCGATCTCCAACTCCAACATTGGAACAGGTGGGGCGACGCCGTCCAGGTAATCTGAAAGCAGGCGCAATACACGCGCACCGTCGATGATTTCAATGGCGCAACCGCCAGCGCGACGGGCAATTCGATCCACTTCGTTCTCGAGAGCTGCACTACACCTGCCGGTGGTCACGTAATACAATTGAAGGCGGTAGCCGCGAGAACATATACGCTTGTATGCTTCTTGGGCCTTCCCGGCTACTGCAGCGTCCAGATCTTTCAGGAACGAAGAAAATCGATCTTTGTCGCAGAACGTGAATGCCAGTTCGGCAAAAGTGGTCACGTCCGCCCGGTGTTCCGCAGGGCCATTTGACCTTTGACGATACTTCCCTTGAATGAGAAAAACTGCCTTCGCCGCATCGTCAATATGGATGGCATCGAGGCTTTTGTCTCTCGGTCCGCCGACCAACGATGCAATCGCTTCCTCTTCTTTTGCGACCACAAACGACTTAAGAAACCATGCGACGAAAAGATCGCTGTCCTGCAAACGAGGAAAACGTTCCCGCATTTCAATAATTTCGTTTTTCAGGTCTTGCTCGGTGACAGTTTGCATGTGTTGTTGAGGTGATTTCTAGTTAGTTCGCCAATGCCCAGTGTTCGCGCCGTGGAGAAAAAATTCGCAAATCCAAATCGTTTTCAGATTTTGTAGATCAGATAGAAAACAATTATTAAAACGATGATTTCCATGGTAGACAGTTTGCAACCCGGTTAACGCCGGCCCGAATCGGTGCGATCCTGGCGATGCAAACACCATACGGCTGAATTGGCAATCTCAAGTAGAGGAGTTCCTTCATTAGGCTCGACTAAAGTTGTCCTCGGGAGGGCCGTGTTGGAGGGAGACAAACAGGGCGTCCAGTTCCACAAAGGAGGCCGACATAGCTTAACGACAATGTTCATTGTGATAGCTGACGAATTCCTCTGCAATATTATGCAGGCAAATCTTCAGATTCTTAAGTTTGAACGGTTGGGCGTTGAAATCCAAAAGTACGTGGCAGTTTGGGCATACACACATCAGGTTTTCTTCCACATCCGGTCCATTGTGCTTCTTGCCTAAAGGTTTTAAATGATGCGCCTCCAAATAGAATTCTCCGGGAGATATTTCTAAACGATTGCCACAGAGTTGACACTGACCATCGTAAAGCCGCTTCAATGCTCGAGCGGTGGCAGTGTCGCGGACGATACGGCTGATCTCAGTACGAATGCGTGTCGGCCAATCGTTTTCGTCTACATCGATCGCGGTTGGTGTAATGGCGTCAAATCGGCCCTCGTAATTCGAACGGACCATTTCAACGTATTTGCGAAGCACCGACTTGAAATTTGAACGGTGATATTTGTTAAACTTGGTCTGGCAGATTCTTGGGACAATCGCCTGCACATCGTTCTCACTACGCAACATCGCTGGTCCGAGTTTGAGATTTAGGTGGGCAGCGATCAGGTTCATACAACTCCGGTAGGTTCCGGCAGCTACTCTAACGCCGTGCGAAACGCAGTAATCTCGAAACAGCGCCTCATGTTCAAATCCTGGTCCGAAGCGCGCAGGCATATCAAAGTTCGCCGCGGAAGGCGCGGTGTTGGAGGGAGGCGAAGAGGGCGTCCAGTTCCGCCAAGGAGGCGCGTTGCGCTGCTTTCAGTTTTTCCACCGCTGCCACCCGGCGGGCGAATTGGTGCTGTAAGTCGACGGGAGGTAGAATCGTTTGAATCCCGAAAACCTTCTCTTGTGAGATGTTTTTCATTGAGCCACTCGTACCTGTTGCCCTCCGCCCAATCTCACGTCGCAAATTGGGTGTCTGGAACAGGGCCCAGATGAAGATCGGTTCGATTGCAGCAGGATCGCGCCACACGAACCGCCAAAGCTTATCAGGCAACAACACATTCGACGGCGTGCTATCGACGTATGCAACGGCGCCGACAAGTTCCGTCGTATTTGCACGACTGAACAACAAGTCTCCTGGTTTGGCGAAATGCTCCTTCGGCGGAACGTAGCTATCCGGCACAGGCTTACTCTCGTGTGCGAGAAATTTCATACCTGTTACGGCACTGACCTTCAGAACTCGATTGCGCGTGATGACATTCTCACCACCCTCAGATTCGATGCTCTTGCCACCTTGAAACTCACGAACGTAGTCAGATACGGCGCACATCGGCCAATTATTCGGATTCGTCCGGTCATCGCCGAACATTTCGAGGAAGATGGATTGGGTGAGGGAGTCGAGTTCGGCGAGGGTGGCGCGACGCTTGGCCCGCAACGCCTCCGCTCGGTCCAGCACCTCTGCTATCCGCCGTTGCTCCGCTAACGGCGGCAAAGGGATTTTCATCGCTGCAACATCGCTCAATCTTACCGACGGATAGGCAGCGTCTTGAATTAGTCGCACGGGCGAAAAGACACGGAGCGAATGCTCAAGAAACTCAGGTGCAATGCGCTGATTAGGAACAATTGCTGCCAAGTGGTTTACGACAAACGCTTCGTTTCGCAGTCGATAAATGTGACCTTTTGTAGCTGACATTCCGCTCTTCGCAAATACTACTGTGTCGCGCGGGAATTTTCGCAGGCCGTGTTCTTTAGCCACTTCGTCGGTCAAATGTTCAAGCGTAGTTTCGGAAGCACCATTGACTAGCGGGTTCAAACTACCAGCCCGAATGAAAGGTGTTCCCTCGGGTGTGAAATCGGATGCATCTTGCGGTGCGCCACCACCGGCCGCTATCTCGCCAACCTCATCAAGTCGTGCTTTGAGCAAGCTCACTGCAGCATTCCCTCCAACTCCTTCATTCCTTGCTGAATCTCCGCTTCAAACTTTGCTAGCTTATTAAGAATTTCCTTCGGCGAACGGTGTTTCACTTCTTCGTGGACTACTTCCTTGTAACGATTCAGCGATAAATCATAACCCTGTGCGGCAATGTCGGATTTCGGAACGCAAAACGACTGGGCCGTGCGCGGGCGCTTCCGTTCGTCGGACGACGGCGCGCCCGGAGGTCGGCGCCCTACCAATCCCTGCCAACGTTTCAACACATCCGGTAAATTGTTTTTCGCGTGTTCCTCGGCGGTGAGCTTCGCGGTGGCTCCGAGTTTTTCCTCGGGCAGCAGCGGTGTGCGTTTGTCATCGAGGCTCCAGCCATCGGCGTCGACGTCGTAGAACCAGACGTCGTCGGTGCCGCCGGAATTGGTTTTCGTGAACAGGAGAATCGCGGTGGAGACGCCGGCGTAGGGTTTGAAGACACCGCCGGGGAGCGAGATGACGGCATCGAGTTTCTGTTCTTCGACCAGGATTTTGCGCAGCGTCTTGTGCGCGTTGGAGGAACCGAAGAGCACGCCGTCGGGGACGATCACGGCGGCGCGGCCGCCGGGTTTCAACAGGCGCAGGAACAAGGCGAGGAAGAGCAGTTCGGTCTTCTTCGTTTTGACGATCTGCTGCAGGTCCTTGGCGCAGTTTTCGTAATCGAGTGAACCGGCAAACGGTGGGTTGGCGAGGATCAGCGAGTATTTTTCTTCTTCGCCCGCGTGGTCTTGTCCGAGGGAATCGCGATAACGGATGTTTGGATTTTCGACGCCGTGCAGGAGCATATTCATGCTGCCGATGCGGAGCATGGTGTTGTCGAAATCGAACCCGTTAAACATCCCGCAGTGGAAATGCGCTTTCAGCTTCGAATCGCGCAGGATTTCCGAGTGATGTTCGCGCAGGTATTCATTAGCCGCGACAAGGAACCCGGCGCTGCCGCAGGCGGGATCGCAAATCACATCCTTCGGCGTTGGCGCGGTTAATTCGACCATCAACTGGATGATATGGCGCGGCGTACGGAACTGTCCGTTCTGTCCGGCGCTGGCGATCTTGCCGAGCATGTATTCGTAGAGATCGCCTTTGGTGTCACGCTCATCCATCGGCACCTTGTCGATCATGTCGACGACGTTGGCCAGGAGCGACGGTTTCGGAATGGTGAACCGCGCATCTTTCATGTGATGCGCGTAAGTCGAGTCATCACCGCCGAGCGTGCGGAGAAACGGAAAGACATGTTGATCGATCACTTCAAACATCTCTTTCGCCTCGAAATGTTTGAAACGGGACCAGCGGAAATCTTCAAAGGCGCGGCCTCGTGCATCTTTACCTTCCGGAAAAACTCGACGATCGATCGGTTTCTTCAGGGTGCGCGCTTTGTTCTCTTCCAGCGTATGGAGATCATCGAGTCGCTTGATGAACAGGAGGTAAGTAATCTGTTCGATGACTTCGAGCGGGTTGGAAATGCCGCCAGACCAGAAGGCGTCCCAGATACGGTCGATTTGGTTACGAATCTCGCCAGTGAGCATATTGGTTGAACAAACGCGGAACGGAGCGCGAGCATAACGGGAACGTACTGGGTGACAAGGAATTTGAACGCGGTGGACGGAAGTTTTTTGACGGCGCGAAGCTCATTCGATTTGCCTTCCCGACGGCGACTTCGCTACGCTTTCGCCTTGATGAAACTCCTCAACAACATCCTCTTATCACTGTTCGCATCGGAATGTGCGGCTGCATAGCCACATCGGTGGCACGCTTCGACAGCGAGAAGCGACAACCGAAGGCGCAAATCGACGTGTTCACGCCGGGCCACAATCCAGAACGCGCCTACAAAGAAATCGCGTCGTTTTCCGCTGGTGGAAAACCATTCGACGAATCAAAAGCGCACGCTTCCTTCATTTCTCAAGCCAAGAAGATGGGTGCCGATGGCATTATCCTGAAACCGACGACCTCTGGCGCCCATACCGGCGGCTTTGGGTTGGAAGAACTGGGATTCACGGCAGTGGCGATTGTGTACAAATAGATACGCGGGCTCGGAGTTCAGGACATCGGGGAACACTTTCAAATTGTGCATTGGTGCTTTCCCCTCGGCTCGGAGAGCCAGACCGGTCGCTTCTTCGTCGCTCTAGTTCAATGTCCAAGGTCCAAAGGCGTTTTTGAGGCCGGATCCTTCATCCTGAATTCTGGATTGCGGGATTCTTGCCACCCCAAAAATGGGGAGGAGGATTTAACGGATCGAGGGGCTGTTTTGGGATCAGATTTTTGGATTTCGGAAGGGGATTTTGCGGCAAAATTTTCCGGATTTGGATTTAGGCGACCTTTTGGACGGGAAAATTTCCCGTTTTTGGATTTAGGAGACCAAAAGTCGGCGGAAATTTTGCGGAT
>CBHWET010000114.1:0-13257 GCA_966112985.1 uncultured bacterium
TTCCAGAGCACGCACGAGTTCACGTGATTGCGCATCGCTTTGCTTTGCCAAACGACGCGAGGCGGAGTGTCGGAGAATTGAAGGAGAGCACAACCCGTGTTGTAGCCGGATGAGATGAACACTTTGTCTTCGTGGATAATAGGCGTCGCAGCGTTGACGTCGTAAGAGGTCTTCCATTCATGGCGCCACAGTTCGCGGCCGTCCTTGGCGTTGCGGCCGACGATGCCGGTTGCGGTAAAGAGGGCGATGTCCCGCTCTTTTTTCCATGTGTATGCAACGGGGGATGAGTAACCAACCTTGTCGTCGCCGATTTTCCAGATCTCGTTGCCGGTCTTTTTATCCAATGCCACCGCAGCGGCTCCGGGCGCGCCGGTTTCTATGATCAACATGTTTTTCTCGACGAGCGGTGAGGTGGAAAAGCCCCATTGCGGCACTTTTGCCCCGTAGGCTGTTTTATAATCTTTCTTCCAAACGACTTTGCCGTCGGAAAACTTGAGGCAAAACAATTGTCCGTCACGGCTCAATGAATAAACGAGATCGCCATCGACCGTCGGGGTGCAACGGGGCCCGGGAAAACCATTTGGATCTTTCGCAGGGCAGGGATAGGAATGTTTCCAAATTTCTTTGCCAGTGTTGGCATCGAGGCAATAGACATCATCTACGTCGCTGACATTGCCCATTGTGAAGAGACGGCCTTTGGCGACCGACATGGAGGAATTGCCAATGCCGACACTTGCTTTCCACAGTTGTTTTGGTCCTTCAGCGGGCCATTGTGCGGTCCAGTTTTTCTCACGTGAAATACCGTCGCGATTCGGCCCACGCCACTGTGGCCAGTCATCAGCTAACGAATTTGAAGCGATTAATGAAAGAAGCCCGAGCAAGAGGAAATGATTTCGTCCGCACATAACGGGAGAGTTGCAGCAACTTTTTAAGGTGTCAAATGGGGTTTGCCACTTCTCCCGACTCGACACTTTTACGGACATCCCATAACGTGCGCGCGTGCACCCCGACGGGAAAATTACGATATCGCGGCAAATCATCGATTCGTTCATCGCCATCGTGGGGAAAGAAAATGTCGTGCATGGTGAGGACGAGTTGCTGGTCTACGAATGCGACGCCTACACCCTCGAGAAGAATTTACCTAACGTCGTTTGCCTGCCGCGCTCGACCGAACAGGTTGCAGCGGTTGTCCAGATTTGTGCACGGGAAAAACTGCCGATTATTCCGCGAGGCGCCGGCACAAGCCTGAGCGGGTCTGTGCTCGCTGTGACTGGTGGTGTGATGATTTGCCTCTCGCGGATGAACCGCGTACTGGATGTCGATTATCGGAATCGCCGTGCGTTGGTAGAAGCCGGTTGTGTCAACGCATGGGTGACGAACGCAGTGAAGGCGAAAGGCTTTCTCTATGCACCAGACCCGTCAAGTCAGTCAGCGTGCACGATTGGTGGAAACGTTGCGATGAATTCTGGAGGGCCGCACACGTTGAAACTTGGCGTCACGACGAATCACGTACTTGGATTCGAACTCGTTCTTCCCGATGGGGAAATTGTGTGGCTTGGAGTAACACCCGACGGTGGGGAGGATGTGGACGGTTACGATCTGCGCGGCGCTGTGATTGGCTGTGAAGGGATGTTCGGAGTTGTGACTCGCGTGTTGGTGAAATTGATTAAAGCACCACAGGCATACAAGACGTTGCTCGGTGTATTCGAAAGTGTCGATGACGCGAGCCAGACAGTCAGTGATATTATCGCGGCGGGTATTGTTCCGGGCGCGATGGAGATGATGGACCAGATGATTACGCAGGCGATCGAAGCGGCGTACCAATTCGGATTTCCGCTCGATGCTGGTGCAGTGTTGATTGTTGAACTGGATGGAATGGCAGCGGGTCTGGATCAGCAAACCGAACGGGTCATTGAAATCTGCAAACGAAATAAAAGCCGCGAAGTTCGCGTTGCAAAAAGCGAGCAGGAGCGAATGGATTTGTGGAAATCCCGGAAACGGGCGTTTGGCGCAATCGGGCGTTTAAGTCCAAACTTTCTGACGCAGGATGGGGTGGTGCCCCGATCGCAATTGCCGGAGATCATGCGTTTCATTCGACAGACGAGTGAAAAATACGGGCTTCGGATCCCAAATGTTTTCCATGCGGGCGATGGCAACATCCATCCGTTGGTGCTTTATGATGAACGCGATCCACAGCAGGTGAAGAATGCCGTGGACGCCGGCAATGACATCTTGGAGAGGTGCATTGCTCTCGGTGGCAGTGCGACAGGCGAACATGGGATTGGCGTCGAAAAAATCGATTTCATGGCGAAGCAATTTACGCAGGAGACACTGGACGCGATGCGAATGCTTCGACGAGTCTTTGACCCTGAAACACGGTGCAATCCACACAAGATGTTCCCCGGTTCCAAACGGTGTGGGGACTTCGCTCCCCGGAAACAGATAGCTGCGTGATTCAACGGGAATGACTTTAAAGCCGACAAGCACTGCCGATCTTTCGAACCTGCTGTCCTGCGCGAATGCGCGCGGCGAAAAAGTAGACTCCGTGGATCTGTCGGCACTCCCGCGCGTACTCGAGCATAAATCAGAGGACATGACGGCTACGGTGGAAGCTGGTGCGATCTTGGCGGATGTGCAGCGGGAATTACAGA
Organism: uncultured bacterium; assembly: GCA_966112985.1. Lineage (GTDB taxonomy): Bacteria > Verrucomicrobiota > Verrucomicrobiia > Limisphaerales > JACDHS01 > CBHWET01. The sequence goes on from CBHWET010000114.1 coordinate 2,652, forward strand.
AGCGTGGACAATGGTTGCCGATCGATCCCCCAAAAGTAGAGAAGCTATCGATCAGCGATCTTCTTGCATTGAATCTGAGCGGGCCGCGGCGTTTTGGTTATGGAACGGTAGGCGACTATTTGATCGGGTTGAAAGTTGTTCTCGCAGACGGGCGCCTCATCTCATCGGGTGGGAAAGTTGTGAAGAACGTTGCCGGCTACGATCTGGCAAAGCTGTTCATTGGCGGACGTGGGACATTGGGAGTGATTGTGGAAGCTACATTCAAGTTGCGACCGATTCCGCAGTGCGAGCAATTCGTACAAAAAACGGTCGGATCACTCGACGAAGCTGAAAGGCTAGTTGGGGCTATATTGGAGTCCGAACTTACGCCTGTAGTTCTCGACCTTCAGTCATCGTCCGTGGTGATTGGGTTCGCTGGAACCAGAGTTGAAGTCGAATGGCAATTGAACCGAGCACGCGATATTGGGTTCAACGAGCCGGCGTCGTTGGAGTACGAGCAGCGGTTTTGGAACGAATCCACGACTGTTCAGAAAATTTCTGTGCTGCCTTCCAAGGTGTTCGACACAATTCGTGGTTTGAATGGAGCATCGTTCGTCGCGCGTGCTGGTAATGGAGTTGTTTACTATCGCGGGGCGTTGCAGCAAAGCAAAGCATCACCTCCTCGTAATTTGTTCGAACGATTGAAGAACGAATTTGATCCGAAACACATTTTTCCGGAGATGCCGTCGTGAATACAGAAGCACCAGAACGTTTTTTGGATTACGACAAATCGCTGGCGTGCATTCATTGTGGTCTTTGCCTTTCGTCGTGCCCGACGTACCTCGAGACCGGCAATGAAAACAATTCACCGCGTGGGCGAATCTATTTAATGCGCGCTGTGCAGGATGGACGTCTGCCGGGCGCAGGTGCAGCAGTGGAACACATTGATCTTTGCCTCGGTTGCCGCGCGTGCGAAGCCGTCTGCCCTAGCGGTGTGCAATACGGTAATTTGCTCGAACATACCCGCGACCACATTGAAAAAACCTATCGAAGGAGCGTCTTTCAAACATTTTTGCGACGCGTGGCGATTGAAAAAGTTTTTCCGTTTCCGGGACGGATGAAGCTGGCGCTCGGTCCTGCAAAAGTGGTGAAGCGCTTGGGATTGCAAAGTGTTCTTCCAAAATTTGCACGCGATGCACTCGCATTGGTTCCTGATAACGCAAATGCGGCGGCTTTACCGTTGGTATCGTCAGCTAATACTCCGCTGAAAGGACGCGTCGGTTTTGTAAGCGGTTGTGTCATGAGCGTGATGTTCGGGCAAACGAATGAAGCGAGTGTTCGTTTGTTGAATCGCGCAGGGTACGATGTTGCGACACCGTCTGACCAGAATTGCTGCGGAGCACTGTATGCTCACAGCGGCCAGTTGGAAATGGCGCGGGAATGTGCGCGCAAGAATATTGCTGCGTTCGAAAAGCAAAATCTCGATGCGATCATCATCAATGCCGCCGGTTGCGGTTCGACTCTGAAAGAATACGGACACCTCCTTCACGACGACCCTGAATGGGCTGATCGTGCGAAAGCATTTAGCGCGAAGGTAAAGGACATAACGGAATTCCTAGTGTCAGCGGGACTGTTGACGAACGTGCGATTGAAGGCTTCGGATGTAAAGGTTACATATCATGATGCGTGTCACCTTGCGCACGCCCAGCGTGTTACCAAACCGCCTCGCGAAATTGTAAAAGCAGTGGCGGGGAAAAATTTCGTTGAGTTACCCGAAGCCGACGTGTGCTGCGGAAGCGCGGGCACTTACAACCTGACAGAACCCGAAATGGCGGAGCGCTTACAAAATCGTAAGATCGAAAACATCTTGAAGACGGGCGCCGAGATCGTGGTCACGAGCAACCCGGGCTGTCTCCTGCAGATTCAATCTGGTTTGAAAAAAGCTAAATCCAAAGCTGAGGCAATGCACATCGCGGATTTTCTGGCACGGGCGATGGAGTGATGGAGCAATTTTACCTTTATTTTACGGGGTAAACCCGATAGAAACGGCGCCTGTGCAAGCCGACGAAACAGCAACCCCCGGGTTCAAAATATGGGCAGTCGATGGAGTCGTCTATGGTCCTGTAGAACTACCTGTACTCGTCTGCTGGGTAAAGGAGGAGCGCGTTGTCGCTGATACATGGATCTATGTTGAGCAAAACGACGTCTGGCAAAAGGCAGCTCAAGTTCCCGAATTGAAGATGTTCTTCAAAGGGCAGGCGAACGTGGGCGCGATTACAACGTTTCCACGGGAATCTCTCACAGGCGTTAAGCCCGGATCACTACGTCGTGTAAAAATCCTGGCGGATTTGAACGACCAACAGCTCGAACGTTTTGCGCAGTTGATGGAGTTGATCAATGTGAAGCAGTGGGACGAGGTCGTCGGGCAGAATTCTCCTGGCGACGCCATGTATCTCGTCTTGGATGGCGAACTTCGCGTGCGGCTCATGATTCGAGACAAGGAAACGATTTTGGCCACGCTTGGTCCCGGTGAATTTTTCGGTGAAATGTCGCTTTTTGATAACGGTCCGCGTTCGGCAGACGTAATTGCGAACAAGGACAGCACCGTGTTGAAAGTTTCCGCCACCAACTTCAATAAACTTCTGAGTCGCGCACCAGAACTTGCGGCACCCATCGTCAGCGCGATTGGTAAAACCTTGGTTGCGCGTATCCGTGCGGATAACAAACGATTCAAAGACTCTGTCAGTTTTGCTCGCGCTGGCGGGTTTTGACGGGTTTCGGGAAACATTGTCGCGGTGACTTTCGTCTGAGAAGGCATGCATCGACTTTGTTTAGTTTTGTTGTCCTTCTTTGCATTCTCAATCCAGGCGCAAACGAAACTGCTGGATGTTCCTTACGCGACCAATGCTGGAGTAAAACTCACGTTGGACCTGTATATGCCGAAAGGCCTGTCCGATGCAGCGCCGACGGCGATTTACGTGCACGGCGGCGGTTGGGAACATGGAAGCAAACGCGGAGGTGGGTGGTTCGAAGCGGTACGAGATGAGTTGGTTCATCGCGGCTACGTCGTGGCGTCGGTTGAATACCGCCTGGCACCGGAGCATAAGTGGCCGGCATTCATTCACGACGTGAAGGCTGCGGTTCGGTTTTTGCGCCTGAATGCTCCTAAATACCATGTTGATCCGGCACACATCGGAGCCTGGGGCAGTAGTGCTGGTGGCCACCTTGTCGCGCTTTTGGGAACCGCGGATGCCAAAGCGAAGCTCGAAGGAGAACATTATCTCGGTCAATCGAGCAGTGTTCAGGCGGTCGTTGACCTTTTCGGTCCGAGCAAATTGGACGGTATGAAAGCTACCGACACAAATAGCGGCCGTGCGGCACGCGTTTTCTCCGATGATCCAGCAAAAGTGTCGCGTATCCTGACCGAGGCCAGCCCAATTAAGTATGTGTCGAAGGATGATGCGCCATTTCTAATCATCCATGGCGAAGACGACGAGTTAGTGCCCCTGCAACAAGGACGCATTCTCCACGAAAAACTACTATCGGTCGGAGTTCCTTCGCAGTTCGTACCGGTCAAAAACGGTCAGCATGGCTTGAACGGCCGCCAGATCGAGCCCGGACGAACTGAACTTGTCACTATGATAGCCAATTTTTTTGATAAATATCTAAAGTCGGCAAAGCGGTAAAGCAGCTGGAGGCGTTACGTTTCGATTATCATTTCGCAGGATAAAACTCCCCGACTTTCCCCTTTGGAGTTCCGAGCTCCTTTTGCTAGCGTTCGGGCCATGAATTTTCTCGTTACAGGCGGCGCGGGCTTTATCGGCTCGCACGTTTGCGAACGTTTGCTGAATACCGGCCATGCCGTTTGGGCTTTGGACGATTTAAATCCATTCTATGACATTTCGCTGAAACAACGGAACATCCGCGAGATTCAAAAACTGGCGAAGCCGTTCACCTTCGTGCAGGGTGACATCACTGATGCTCAGACCGTCGGTGAACTCTTCGAAACGGTTAAGTTTGACCAGGTGATTCATCTGGCCGCGCGCGCAGGCGTTCGACCGAGTTTAGCGGAACCGGCCCTTTATCAGCGCGTTAACGTTGAGGGCACCGTAAATATTCTGGAAGCTTGTCGTCGCAACGGCGTTAAAAAAATTACCATTGCCTCTTCGTCCTCTGTCTATGGCGTCAATTCCAAAATCCCTTTTTCTGAAAGCGATCCGATCTTCGCCGCCATTTCACCATATGCGGCGAGCAAGCTGGCGTGCGAAGCGCTTGGCCACGTCTACCATCACGTTTATAAGATGGATGTGGCGATGCTTCGATTCTTCACCGTTTACGGTCCGCGTCAGCGGCCGGATCTTGCGATTCACAAATTTGCGCAGTTAATCAGCGCTGGAAAGCCGATTCCCGTGTTTGGGGACGGCAGCACGAAGCGTGATTACACGTTCATTGATGACATCCTTGAAGGAATTATTGGATGCACGCGGCGTGAACTCGGTTTTGAAATCTTCAACCTGGGAGAATCGCAGACAATAGAATTGAGTTATCTCATTTCACTCCTCGAACAGGCATTGGGGAAAAAAGCCGTAATTGATCGTCAGCCACCACAGGCTGGTGATGTGCCGATCACCTTTGCAGATGTGTCGAAAGCGCAGCGGCTGCTTGGCTATAAGCCGCGCGTTAAAATCGAAGAAGGCATTCCAAAGTTCGTCCAGTGGTTTAAAAGCCAGCAACCACTATGACCGCTGTTACCAAACTCCTTCGCGAACTGGTTGCGCTGCCCAGCGTCAATCCGGCATTTCTGCCGGCGAATCATCCGCATGCGGGCGAACATCGCGTCGCCGAATTCCTTGCCGCAGTTTCAGCGCGAGCGGGCTTGGATGTCCAACTGGAGAACGTGCTTCCCAATCGTCCGAATCTTCTCGCTCATTTGATGCCGCTTGGAAAAGTTAAGCAGCGCATCCTGCTGGCTCCGCACTTTGATACGGTTGGTGTTACAAGCGAGAAACAATTTTCTCCGAAAGTCGCCGCCGGCCGGTTGCACGGTCGCGGAGCCTGCGACACCAAGGGCAGTGTCGCGGCGATGCTCAGCGCACTGGCTCAAGTTGCGAAAGGCAAACAGCGCCCGACCGAAACAGAAATCGTTTTTTGCGGGCTCATTGATGAAGAGAATGCGCAGTGCGGTTCGCGAGCACTGGGTAAACGGATCCGGGCGGACCTCGCGATTGTCGGTGAACCGACACGTCTGAAGCTTGTGACAGCCCACAAAGGCAGCTTATGGCTTCGTCTCGAGACGCGGGGTAAATCTGCGCATGGTGCAAGGCCGGAACTTGGCATAAATGCGGTGCATGAAGCTGCGCGTATCGTCGACTTGCTCGAAACGAAGTACGCTCGCGACCTCAAACAAAAACGCCATGCGTTGCTTGGGAATGCCACCATCAACGTAGGAGCTATTTCTGGCGGAGTTCAGGCGAACATTGTTCCGGATCATTGCGTTATTACTGCCGACCGCCGCACCTTGCCTGGGGAAACCGAAAGTAGCGTTGAAAATGAATTGAAGGCTCTGCTTAAACAAGAAGGATTACGTGCAGTGCTCGGCGACAGCAAGGCAGCGCCTTGTCTGCCGCTGGAAACAGACACGAAACTCCCGCTCGTGCGGCATATGCTTCGTATTTTTGGACAGGCGAAACCGGCCGGCGTGGATTACTTTTGTGACGCCTCGGTGCTGGCGCAGGCTGGAATTCCGAGTGTGGTCTTTGGTCCAGGCGATATCGCCCAGGCCCATACGGCGGATGAGTGGATTTCGCTCGCTGAATTGGAGAAGGCGACACGTATGTTGGTCAAATTTTTTGAATCACTTCCGTAATGAGCAAGGACAGCAAATCAGCTTTTTTCAGGCAGAGTGGATGGATGGTCATTGCCACGTTCATCGGTGGCTTGTTCATGACCTTTGTTCACACAGTAGCGAAGAAGATGCCGACATCAGAATATTCGGTCTTCGTAGCGCTGTTGCGTGTGTTGGTAATGCTCGGGATTCCTGCCGCCGCACTCCAGACCGTTTTCGCACAACAGGCCGCGGCGGCAGCCACGGACGAAGCCAATCGAGATCTCGCCGCGACATCACGCACCATTTTGAAAGGCACGTTTGTCCTTTGGTTGATCATGGGCGTCGCAATGCTCGCGACTTCGAAAAGTATCTGCGATCTATTGAAAGTTTCAAATCCCGCAGGTCTATGGTTTACGATCGCTATAGGCCTTACAACGCTGTGGTCACCGATTTTTAAAGGACTGTTGCAAGGTAAACACCACTTTGCTGGGCTGGGTTGGTTGCAAATCGTCGATGGGGTGGGGCGGTTTGGCATGATGATTGTTTTAATCCTGTTTTTTCATCATCAATCAGCCGGTGGTATGTTCGCGGCTTTATTTGGACAATTCGGCGTTGTCCTTATTGGCGCGTGGCTGACGCGTGACATCTGGCGTGGAACAACGCCGGGAAAATTCGTGCCGAAACGCTGGCTCGGCCTCGTTGTGCCCTTAACGTTGGGGATTGGCACCGTTATCCTGATGTCGAGCCTCGACATGCTGTTCGTCCAGAGCATTTTTCCTGATGAGAATCTTACTGGTCTGTACGGCGGTGCGATGTTGACTGGGTTTGCGATCGTTCAATTTATCGCACCGGTAACTTCCGTGATGTTCTCCAGGATTGCCCGCACGACCGCACGGGCTGAGGAAACAAATACCCTCGGATTGACGCTGGCTTTGACGGCCGCTTTCGGAGCAGTAGCGGCCATCGGATGCACCATTCTTCCGCAATTGCCATTGCGCATCATTTATTCGCAGACACCGGAAATGTGGAAAGCTGCACCCCTGGTACCTTGGTTTGGGTGGGCTCTGCTGCCACTCACTCTGGCGAATGTGTTGGTGCAGAACATTCTCGCGCGCGGGAAATTCAATGCGGTGCCATGGCTTATCCTGGTGCCGATTGGTTACGCTACGACGCTCGCCTGCCTGGCGCCGAGATTCTTATCATTTCCGAATGCCTTCGACGGTTTCAAAGGGGTGATCGCTACACTCGGCGTTTTCAGCACGATTATTTGCTGTGTCGCAGCTCTGTTTACGAAACGGCAAAAGTAGAGTGCGATGCTATTGAGCCGAGATGCTATTTTCGCGAGAGTTACGAAGCGGTTGGGGTGCGTTAAGTTTACGGTAGATCCAAACTTCAACCGGACGCAAAACGCGGAGGCATCTATAAAATGGGGAATAGATCAACCGTAGCCGAATCACCGACAAAAGCATCGTCAATGAGGTGCGTCCCAGGGAAACTTTCGACCCAACTTTGTCAGTCCACTCGGTGGGAATTTCTTTGACTGTGAACCCGTTTCGTTTGAGCGAATAGAGCAGGTTGATGTCAAACGCCATGTCGGCGATGCAAAGTGACGAATGAATTTTCTCGGCGGCCGCGCGACGAATCACTTTTGCTCCACATTGTGTATCACGAATGTTCATCCAAAACAGCGATTGAACAATCGTATGAAACACGCGGCTTGCGAACTGGCGCTTGCTCGTTTGCGCCTGGTGCAGAATCGCCCCTTTGATCCAGCGCGAACCTATGATGCAATCGGCATCACCGATTTTCTTGACCAGGTCATGCAACGCTTCCGGCCCGGTTGCGCCATCGGCATCCACATACCCAATCACGTCTGCGAGTGGCGCGAGCTTTAGTCCTTCGATTAATGCGCCTCCTTTGCCGATGGGGGCGGCGAAGTCGAGAGCATCAATCAATCCCGGATATTCGGCCTGCACTCGTTTAACGACGCCGATGGTATTATCCCGGCAGCCATTAAGCACGACGACGAGTTGAAATTTGCCGCGATAATTCTCTTTAAAGTAGCGGCTGTAGTCGCGCAGAAGAGGTTCGATCCGGCGTTCTTCATTATACGCCGGGACGAGCAACAACAAACTGGGATCCGATTGTGTCACGCGTTGTGTTTACAAGACGTCGTTACCAAAGTCGAGAATTGCGAGAGGTCATTGTGGCGTATTTTCACCGGAGGCCTCGGGTGCTTGTTCCACTTGTGAGACCGATCGCGCCTGCAAAAACGCTTTCAACTCACCAGCAGCTTTTCCGCCGAAGCCCGGCACCTCGGCGATCTGTTCAATAGAGGCAAGGCGAAGCCGCTGCACCGAACCAAATTTCTTCAGCAAGGCAGCTTTGCGGTTCTGGCCGATTCCGGGAAATTCATCGAGGATACTTTCCGAAATTTTTTTCAACCGAAGTTGGGCATTGTAGGTATTGGCAAACCGATGTGATTCGTCCCGAACCCGCTGGAGCAGTTTTAATGCTCCCGAATCGTGGGAGAGCCGCAGAGGGTCGCTTTCACCGGGCCGATATATCTCTTCATATTCTTTGGCGAGACCGATGATAGGGATATTGGTCAGGCCTAGCTTCGCCAGTTCATTACACGCAGCATTGAGTTGGCCTTTTCCTCCGTCGATCACGATCAAGTCAGGAAAGACCGAGGCTGGCTTTGGAACCCATGGCGCATTTAACTCATCAGATGGTGGCAATTCTTCAGCGGACGGCCGGTCTTCCGAAATTTTTACAGAATCGATGGGAGCTGATGGAGGGATTGCGTTTGCCATTTCACTGGCTGGTTCACTTTGGCCTTCGATAATGTTGTTGCGCTCAGTCGCTGTCGCCGCTTCCTTTTGCAGCCGCGAATATCGGCGACGAATTGTTTCAGCCATACAGGCAAAGTCATCCTGTCCAACAACTCCTTTCATACGGAAACGGCGATAGTTGGAGCGATCCGGCCTGCCACGCCAGAAGCTGACGAGTGAGGCAACCATAAACGTCCCGCTGATGTTTGAAATGTCGAAGCCTTCGATGCGGTCCGGTTCTTTCGGAAGGTTTAATACACGTCCAAGTTCACGGAGGTCGGATTCGGGATTGATGGCGACGGGAAGTTTGTACGGAATCCGCTCAAATTTTTCTGTGCGTTGCGTTGTCCGGCGCAGTGCTTCAATCGCGTCGCGCAATTCTGCTGCCTTTTCGAAGTTCAACGCTGCCGCTGCCTTCTGCATCTCCTGTTCCAGTTGCTTTTCAAACTCACCAGTCTGCCCTTCCAGAAATTCGCACGCCGCCAGCACCTGCTTTTTATAATCCTCCTGTGAAACATTACCGATGCAGGGCGCGGTGCAAAACTTCAGGTTCGCATACAGGCAATGTTTGTAATCGACATCGTTCGGTGTCAGTGGCCGACAGCCGCGCAGGTGAAACTTTCGGCGAATCATGATCAATGTATTCCGCAATGCCCCTGAACTGGCAAAGGGACCAAAATATTTTGCGCCGTCGTCCGTTTTCAAGCGGGTCAACGTAAACCTGGGTATGGGATCGTTGAGGTTGACCTTGAGAAGGAGGAAACGTTTGTCGTCGCGAAAACTGACGTTGTAACGTGGATGAAATTCTTTGATCAACTTGCCTTCGAGCAAGATGGATTCGGCTTCGTTTTTAACGATGTGAACATCCAGATCGTGGATAGAATCGACAAGGGCGCGGAATTTGATATCCCAACCTTGCCGACGCGAAGGATGAAAATATTGGCTCACCCGGCGTTTCAGGTCGCGGGCTTTTCCCACGTAAATGACTGTGCCAAACCGGTCTTTCATCAGGTAAATACCCGGTTTGTGCGGCAGTTCGCGTAGCTTCCGTTGGACCTGTTCTGTTACCGGCACGCCAGAATTTCGCGCAAACCGGACGGCTCGCAAAGTTATTTTCAGCTTACGGTGAGGGATGAATGGATGACTTACCTGAGGGCAACTTTACCTATTGGGTAGGAACGAACGTCCTGACTTGACTCATTTCGCTGCTCCGGGCCAACCGATCTGGAAAGTTTGGGCTACCCCTCCTTTTGAGGAAAATCTGGTTGGCCAGCCAGGACGCCGTCTCCTTTCGGGGAAAATAAGTCTGGAAAGTTGGAGCACCTTTGCCCCCGGGGGAAAACCCATCTGGAAAGTTGGGACATCATTCCCTCTTGGGAAAAATGGATCTAGAAAGTTAGGACGAGATTTCCTCTTGGGAAAAACCGATCTGAGAAGATAGATCGTCATTTCCTCTTGGGAAATTCCATCCGGGGCGCCAGAACCAAATTCCCTCTTGAGAAATATCGATCTGGAAAGTTTGGACGCCATTCCCTCTTGGGGAAAACCGTTCTGGAAAGTTAGAACGTGATTTCCTCTTGGGAAAATCCGTTCTGGGCGTCAGGACGTTATTCCCTCTTGGGAAAAACGGATCTGGGAAGTTTGGACGGGATTTCCTTTCGGGGAAAACAAATCTAGTTTCCCAGATCGATTTTCCCTCTCGGGGAATTTCGTTCTTTTTTAATGGAATGAAAGCTCGAAGTAACCTGCTTTCAGGTATTTACGCTGGCGATACCTAGTTGGAACGCTAAGTACCTGCATCGCGGCGGCCAGCTGCTGTCATGCCAAGAAATCAAAGCGTTTGCTTTGGCGATCGCAGACCAATCGGACGTATTTTCTCTGGATTTTGAAGTTATTTACCGAGCTGCGGATTCTCCATGAAGGCGTAGCACAACATGTGAAGAATTCCCATTTGGGCGTCTTCGGC
>CBHWET010000115.1:0-13234 GCA_966112985.1 uncultured bacterium
AGCTCACATCATCCACCGCCTTCACGTGCGCTTTGATGCGGCTGAGCAGTCCGTGCTTAACGGGAAAATGGACTTTGAGATGTTGGACTTCGAGCAGACTCATGAAACTCGTTCCGTTGAAATTGCCGTGAAAGAAGCCGCGATGTAAAGTCCTTACCGCAACCTCAGTGGCCCCCGCCGTTATTGTTTCTGTTTTTCTTTGCCCAAAAAGCCTCCGAACCAGCACGTCCGTTCCAACTTGATGATTTACAACCTTCTACAAACGTACAATCCGAGAAAAATTGGTTTTAAAAGAGTTTTAAAACCGATTTTTCTGAGAATTACCGTCTGCGGCACTCTTCAAAAACCGTTTCTTCGAGAAAAGTGAGTCAAAAAAGAGTTTAAAAGTCGTTTTTCCCAGAATTACAAGCCCCGGCACTCCGCAAAATCCGATTTTTCCCGGTGAAATCGCAAAATCGCCTTCTTTTTCCGATTTTTCTACGACAAATCGATTTTTAAACTCTTCCAAAACCGTTTTTTCTCGAAGAAACGATTTTAAAACTCTTCCACGATCGCTTCTTCTAAAATTTTCGGATTTTTGACGCTTCTTTTTCTAATAATTCCCGGAAAAAACCGTTTTTAAACTCTTCCGCGGCAGGATTTCCCGGGAAAAATCGTTTCTAAAACTCTTTTAAAACGGATTTTTCTCAAAATATTCCTCCAAAAAAGTGTTCTGCGGACGGATTGGCGAGACAAGCTCCCAACCTAAGGACTTCAAATTTGAAATTTGGGATCTGATTTGCTTCTTTGGAGCTTGGATGTTGCGCCTGAAGTTTTCCTCCGCCTCGTTACCTCGGCGGCTACACCAGCATCAGATGCTCACTCCCCTTTTCTTTCGCCGTCCTGCCATGATGCTGTTTTCACCGGTTTTCCGTGTTCAAGCGTCACTTCCGATTTCAGGAAACCACTCGGATAAAAAGAACGGGCAAGCCCATTTGGTTCTCCATTCTTCATCGTAATTTCTTCGGCAAGTTGGCCGTTCTCATGCCAGCGACGAAACTGGCCTTCTATCTGTCCCGCAACAATGTCAGCTTCCGACATTCTTTTTCCGCTCTCGTACCACTTTTCGCGGTGACCGTGGGAAACGCCATTCGTGAAATATTCGCGAATCTGTTGTACGCCATTCGTAAACCAACCTTCAGAAACTCCATGCAGCACCCCATTTGAAACCGAAGAACGCGCCTTTAAAATGCCTTCCGGGTAATGCTCCACGATGAAGCCAAGGAACGGAATGGTTTCATTCGTCTTGTAGAGTTTGCCGTCGCGCAGAACAAGAGCGTTGCGAGTCACTTCGGGCAATTGCGCTGATGTCGGTGGCTTGATCCGGTTCAGAAGAATGACGACACCTAAAGCCGCCACAGCCAAAACAATTATAAGAACCGGCTTTAAGCCAGAAGAATTGAATGACTTCACACGATCAAACCAGTCGTTACTGTTATTGCACCCGCGTCTTGAAGAAACGGAATTTGGCGCTGTTTGTCGCCGCGGTTTCGATCGTCAGGTTCTGCACATCCGTCGCTTGATAGCTCTGTCGCGTCACGGCACTCGGTCCTTCGGACGAAAGTTTAAACGGGATGGTCGTCCATGCTGTAAGATTGGTTGAACCATAGACAGTGTACGTGTGTCCCCGGATCGCCAGGAACTTCAGCACTGGCGCGCCGTTGTTATAGCTGACCACTTCCAACTTGAAGCCATCCGCTGGATCAAACGCGTAGGTTCCGGCAACATACTCAGCGTAATTGCTCAATCCATCATGGTCCGAATCGTCATTTGGACGAATATCTGCAAGGGTCAGATTTCCACCAAGCATTTGAATCAACAAACGTTCCCATGCATCCGGCAGTCCGTCGTTGTCAGAATCTTCACCGAGCGTCAGATCAATGCGCGTGCTTTGAGCGGGTAACCCGAGATGCGAAAAATCACCTTTCATCTCAAGGGGCAGATAAGTCGTAGTGCCGATTTTCACCTTGATGCGAAATGGCGCGGTAGGTTGCAACGCAGTCGGTTTGTAAGTGTCGGCTGTCAAACCCGAGTCCATCGGCACCGTCAGCCGGTAATTAATGCCCGGTTCACCGGAAATGAGGTTGCCTGTGATTTGAGCGCCTGCACTGGTCTCGAGGATTACCAGCGGGGCCGTCCCGCTTAACGGCGTTCCAAGCTCGTCACGAATAAGGCCATAAATGACGTGGTGCGGCGCCGGCGGAAAAGCCAATCCCACGATGGCAAGCGAGCAGAATGCGGCGACACTCAGGACCGCGAGCCGAGATTTGAAAATATTTCGAGTTCTCATGGATGGTCGCTTTAGTTGCCGGAATACGAATACGTGACGAAATGAATTTTGATATCGCTAACCGTTTGGATGAAGCGATCAATACCCTGTTTCGGATCGTTCAACAGGGTATATCCGGGAATGACCACTTTCCATTTGGTGTTCCAGACCGAACGCGCCACCAATCGGTTGTTGGTATATTGCGAACGCTGCAGGGTTCCTGTCGGACCATAAAGGCTTGTGCTGAAGTACGATGAACTCGAAACCGGTCGGAAGGCCTGATGTTTGCGAGTCGTGAACAGCGGTTCAGTGAGTGAATCACTGGAGACATACAGTGACTTCGTCGAGAAATCCGATGCGCCAATGTTGAACGGCAGCGGAATCGCAACGTCATCCACTGTCCACGTGCGAATCGTTGCAGTATCACCTAACGGCGGACTGCGCATCGCATCCACACCAACAGGGATCAGGTAAATGTAAGGAGTCGCCGACAGCGCCAGCGGATCGAGATACGAAGAGTTGGGATCGCTTGGCGACGTGCCACCCGACGAACCAATCGTTGAGGACGTGGTCGATGGGCTATCCATTCCGCGATAACCTTCGAGAGAAACGCCTACTCCGAAAATCTTCGTCGCGAAAGAACTTGAGCTGAATGCATGATCGCCTGCGGCCAGTTCGCGACCAAAAAGATTCAACCCATTCGCAATTGTAGTGCTGAACTCAAAAATAAATCCCGGCACTGCTGTTCCACCGCCCGGAGCGATTTGCATACAATAGCGTCGGACGTCTTCATCTTCCATGATGTCACGGCGCAAGTTGTGATTCAAAAGGTCCTGCCACGTCGCGAGGCCATTTGTGCCCGGCAGAATGCGGTAATTTTCAGTGCGCAAAGAGGCAGTCGTTCCATAGGCGTCTGGATTGTTAAAGCCGAGACGGCCACGCAATACATCCCAATCGGCTTTCATTTCAGCCAGCACGCTGGACAACCCTGGGTCCCCAGTGTTGCTGCCGGCGTATTGTGGTTCGCCATTGCGAACAACGCCGAGTGCTCTGGAGTTTACGATGCGAGCAATGAAGCTGCGGCCCTGGCTGGTGTTCAGCAGACCGGTTTCATAATCATAGGCGTTCGCCGCCAGGTAAGCGTAGCGGGCCGACAGATCAAACAGCGTCTTATAGCGTTCGAGCTTTTCATTTCGGAAAATGCGGAATGCGGCATCACGCGTGCGGAAGCCTTGCACAATTGCAGCAGCACGTTGACGGTAAACGAGGCGCTCCTGTTGAATACGATCCCCTTCAGCTACCAGCGCATCGTAAGCTCGTTGCGCATCATCCACAGCGCGCAGACTTTCGTTGATAGTTGTAAGGTGCCCTTGAACCTCGCCAAGCTGCGCCGCCAAATCCAGAACGGCATCTTTTAGATCCTGTTCGAATTGATAAGCCGCAATTTTTTTCGCAAGCGCAACCATTTGTTGCTGCTGACCGGTGACGCTGTCTTGAGTCGAACTGAACTCGCGAGCCTTGTCGCTGTTCAGGGCAAGCTTTCCGCCCCCAATACCAGCCACGAGAATACCGACGCCAACTTTGCCGAAGTTTCCACCAGCGGCGAGACCCGCAATCAGCGTGTCTGGAACGCCTGTCGTCAAAATGTCCTGGGCAACATCGAGTCCTGCCAGCGCAGCATCATAGTTCTGGCTGGTTTTTTCAAAAGCGGCTTGCGCTTCGTTGATCGATTGTTCGATGTCAGCACTTTGATTCCCGAACACCATGATATTACTGGCGGTATTCATGCGTGTCGTGAAAACAGCTGCAGCTTTATCCAAATCCTGCTTGGCACTTTCGGCATCACCGAGTTCCTGACGGAGCCTTGCTCGTGTAGCAATCAACCGCGAAGCCGCTTGTTGAATTTTTCCAGGCGATGCCCTTTTTCCCGTCCAGGTCGCCGGTTTTTCTGCGAAGCCATCCGGTCCGATCGTAAAGGAAACGTAGTGCGTTCCTTCTCCATAGCTCGAGGCACTGGAATTCGTGATGTAATCAAAATTTGTATACATCATCGTCACCCAATCGGCAGGCAACTGCTGAACGTCTACTTTGAAGGTACTGGATTCCTGCGGAGTCAGCAGGTCGCCAAATGTGGACTCAGGCCGGCTCACGTAGGCGTAGTGAACAAGATCGGGGCCAGTGTAATCCTGGCTGTAGGTCTTGCCCGCGCCCATGTCCTCCGGATACGGCGCCCCGTATAACTCAATGAGCGCATTATTGAATGCCATTTCCTGTTTGGCGACACCGGTCCGGAAATCAGTCAGAGAATCCTGTTCCGAGCGCATTAACTGCGTGACATCTTTGGCATCGTCAAAAGACGCCACCGCGTTTTTCAGCGCGACCTTCGTGCGTTCATAGATTTGTTCAAAGTGAGTTCCGCCATCAGTGCCAATGACCGTGGTCGGATTCACGTCAAAGGCGACCGCTCCTGTCGGTAAGCCAAGCGGTGTCAAACCGCCTTCGGCGTTGTCCATCGCCGTTTGTAAACCTTCGGCAATTTGAGGCAGTTCCTGCAACTCAAGAACGGTTGTGCGATCAATTTTCTGAATTCCTTCGTGCGTTGGATCGGGATCAATTGCCGGCACAACAGCATTTCCGACAACCCAGTTGAGATAAGTGCCCTGGCCGGTTTTCGCAGCCCAATGATCCATTGACCAGTAACGAACCGAGCTGTTCGTGGCGGTCGTGCTCGCAAATTGGCGCGCCGGATTCACCCGGGTCGCGTTCATGTAGTCCCATCCGAGGGTACGATCCGATTGAAAATCCTTTCGCCAGGTCAGGTCAAAGATCTGGCGGCCCGTGCGCCCGACCGCAACTGCCGACGCAGCAAACTTGCGTTCATCCTGATAGTCCACCGAAACTGGCTGACCGAGCACCGTCACCGCTTCGATTCGTGGAACCCAGTCGAAGCTCGAATTCAACAGGAGAGAATAGTAACCGTTCAGCGCCGTTAGATAATGTCCGTAGGCATCACCGTGAGCTTGTGGAAATAACTTGGCCGCGTCCGCCGCGTTCACGATGCCGTCGTTGTTTTCATCGAGGACATTGTAGTTTAGCGCATAGATCACCTCGCCGGAGTCAATGCCACGCGTATAATTCCAGACTAAACGATTATAGAACGGCGGTGTCTGAACCCCCGGAAGCAGGAAATCATCGCGCCCGCGCAGGAGTGCCAACTCTTCTTCGAGCAATGATGGCACCTGTCCTTTAAAGGCAAACAATGCGGTGGCGATATCACCGTAAGTTTGATTCTGCGTACCGATGCCGATTGTGGGATTGGAAGCGTCAGCCCAGGCTTCGTTGCCGAGCATCATGTAAAGATCGTTCAGATAGCCAGCCGCCAACAGGAGTGCGTCATTTGCAGGACCATAATTATAACCGGCTTCAATGCTGAGAGAACGGCCACGACGCAAAATCGTTTCATACGTTTCAATCAGACCATGGGCATCCAACGTATCTGCATTGAGAGCCACATCTCCTTCCCAGCGGTGACCTGCCTGGGAAATGATGCTGACGTCAGTATTGACTCGATTATTAAAGAGATCGCTCGTTCGCTGGTTGAAAGGATTGATCCCAGCGAGGGCGCGCTTGATCCACCCTTCCGCCAACTGCGGCGAGGTCCAGCTTGACCAGTCGCTGTCCGTTGGCGTCGCCTTGTAAAGCGGATGGCTCGGACTGATTGGCCGGTAGCGCATGACAACATAGTTGTCTGACAGTGCCTGAATGCCTGCGCCTCCTAAAGTGTATCGAATCGTTCCTAAACCGTTGGTCAGCGGAAGATAGTTAGACATTGTCGTGTCTGCGACCGGAGGCAATCCATCGACTGGCGAAGCGATCTTCCATTGATATTCGTATTCAGCGGCTCGCCCGGCCAAATCAGCCGTATGCTGGAAGGTGACTTGCTCGCTCAACGGATTTGAGGCCGGTATGACTTTCAACTCGCCCGTGTAAAGCGATCCGCCCACTTTGAACACGTGCATGGAAATCGGATCTCCTGCTTGCGTGAACGCGGTGCCGCTGGATTCAATCATTGTGACATAACCACTGCCCGGGCCTGTTCCGCTCAACGCATAAGAATCGACCGCCGTGTTGTCGCTGGAAATAACCGCGAGGTCCCCGACACCAACCGAAACTGAAAGACTCGGGCGCGGAATATACGTTCCCGGTGCCGATGGGTTTTCGTAAAACGTTTCTACTGTCGTGGCCAACGCGTCTACCAACTGCGTCCACTTGGAATAATTTTGATCGCTCCCGGCGCAAAGAGCCTTCGCTGCCGCTAGGTCGGCATCTCGCAACACGTTCAATAGAACATATTTTTCGCCGGCGGCTTCGTCTTTGAATTCGCCCTTTAATACGATGCTGCCGTTGGTGCCACGGTTTGGATCATAATAAAGCCGCGAGGACAAATGCGGCGGCAACTGCGGGAAGAAATATTTCCCCTGATAATAATCTGTCTGTACGCTGCCCGGGATTGCCGTCAATCCTTGTGCACTCAGGCTGGAAACCTTCTCTCGAGTCGGATCGTGCAAGACGGCGCTGACCGTTGCGTTCGTAATATTTGCCGCAATTGATTGCTGATAAAGAATGTTTGCTGTTTTGAAATCGCGCACGCCAGGCAATCCTGCCGCCGACTTCGTGAGCGTCTGTCCATAGGGCAACGTCGGGACAACTTTTGTTTCGTCCTTGGGATCAGTGACCGGCCAAACAGGACGATAAACGATGTCGAGCGCCGCTGTAGTTTTCGTAGTGGCGTCACCAATGAAGGCGTTACTGGTTGTATTAAACGGCCGCAGATAAGGCACGATACTCCCGACGGCAGGAGGCGACGCAATGCCTGGCCAATCAAATCCTTCCAGCGTTTTATAATAGAAACGCATTGTAAAACTGTTGGAGGAAGCGGGCGTTTGCGCGAGGAATGGAGGACGCGTTGTGAAATCGACCGTCGTTCCCGTATACGTGTTTGTGCTCAAAATGTGGAGTACGTCCTGGAATGCCTGGACGCCACTGGCGAGCACCCGAAGTGAAAGACTGTTGGTGACCTTCGAACCATCGTAAATATCCGTCACAATCAGCTGCAATGTGTTGGAACCGATGTTGGCGGTCACGGGTGTTCCCTGCACTGACAGGCCATTAATTGAGAGCCACGATGGCAATGGCGTGGAAGCCGCAGCCGAGAGAGAAAGATATTGGCTTTCGCGCGAGGCGTGAACGTAAAAACGAAACTGGTTGCTGACAATCGCCGTTGCTGCCGGCAGGTTGGTGAATGCACCTGTAGCACTGACGTAAGTTCCCGCTTGCAACGCCGGCAATCCAGCGTGCAGTCCGCGATACACCCAAAAACCATTCTTGCGATCGCGGAAGGTGAACCTCTTGTAATGACCAAAATTTCCATCCGCATCGCGGGTATCGTTCCATGAACCAGGCAAATCGCCGCCGGCCTGGCTCGATTCGGAATTATAGTTGATTGCAGAATCTCCACTCCCCTCCACGGGCGCGGGCATAAGTGGAAGTGGCATCGGCGCCTGCAAAAACGTTCCGGCTTTGACGACATAATCAAAGAGAATCCCGGCCGATGGTTTTTCGCGAAGGACCTTGTAAACCGCCATCGCAGGCCGTCCATCCGAGGCCGTGTAATCTATGAGAACGTAAGGGTGTGATGAATACCCGACAGTATTGGTGATGTTGAGATCATCACGCAACGCGAATGCCGATCCACCGGACATGAGCGCATGCTCTTCGTTCGGATTATATCCCGGCAGATTCGGGTTGTTTTGTGAATAGATCGTACCTTTGGCAATCAACGGATTCGCCACACCATCGCCAGCACTGCCTTTGTTGCTCGCCAGGATGATTTCACTCGGACTGACCGGCCATTGAATAGTGTAACGACCAATCACAGAGGGCCAGTAAACTGTTTTGAACCCGTTAGCGGCGTCCGGCGCATTGGCCCGGAACCACCAGACTTCAAGCTTATTGGAATTCGGGATGACGTTTACGGGAATAATCGCACCCGAATTAGCCGAGGAAAAACCATTCAGCAAAGGATCGACATACGCGGTCGGATGAAACGACGTACCGGCGCTTTGTCGAATATGACCCGCCAAATAAGTCGAACCGGCTGATCCACCGATTTCACCAAATGGCGCGGCGATAGCCTGTCCGACGTCGACCGTCTGGTTGACAACGCGAGGCAAGATGTACGGGTTTGACCAATCGAAGGTGCTGTTCGTGGAATTCCACACCGTCAGATTCGTTACGACAGTGTTCGCGAAGTTTGTTGTCTTCAGGTTTACATCCAACCAGGAGAACACACGTTCAAAGGCAATATTCTCGCCGGAAGAAAATCGGAGCAGCGTCCGATGCGCCGGGAATGCCGTGGTCAGGAAAGTATAAAATTTATAATCCGCGGTGAGTTTCGCGCGTGGACGATCAAGCGGATCCTGATAATCGATCACAGGAAGATTTCCGGTCGGCAACGTCACCGCACTTAATGCGGCTTCCGCTTCTGTCGCGACCGATGGACGGACATAGTGACTGTAGGCTGCTGGATCAGACGGCCAGATGAATTTGTAGCGAGCCAGGAGTGAAGGCCATTTAACCCCTTCGACACCCGCTTCCATCCAGTGAACCATGTAATCATTCAGGTTCTGCGTTTCCCGGATGGCATGCAATTCGACCGCGTCGCTGCCGGAGATATTATGTTGATAAGCAAACGTCGGGGCTCCCACCTGCATGATGGGTTCGGGATACAAAGTGGAAATAGATCCATCGGATGGAGGAGTGACGCGTTCACCCAGATCAATCGTCACATCCTGCGGGTTAACCTGCTTATAGACGTCAACGATTTCATATCCCAGTTGCACTCGGGATTGGCCATCGCCGCGAAGATCACCCAACAATTCCACGAATAATCTCCCCTCAACATTGTAGGCGTGAATCGCTCCAAGCTGTTGGTCATACCAAAAAGTCCGTAACTCAGCGAGCGTACCGTTCGTAGAACCATCGGTGGGGCTGGTTTGGCCGGGAGCAAAATACTCTTTGCTGACGGTTTTGGGAAAACTGCTGTTGTAAACGATATTTACCGAACCAATCCGCGCGCTGGGAACGCTGACAATCTTTCCAATGTTTTGAAAGGTCTTCTCCGTCCAATACATTTTTCTCGGCGTTTTGGCCGGACTGCCGGAGACAATATAGCTGGCTTTATAAATTCGAAAATAGTTCCCGCCATCGACGAAATAATTTGCCGTGTTCGTCGCATAATCGGGCGGCGCGGTTGTGGTGGAAGCCGCTTTTTTCCATGTGACGGTTACGGGGCCAGACTGAACCGCGTAAACTTTTCCAGCATTCGGGCTCCAGTAATAAGTCGCATTAGTGTGATCGTTGGTGCTGTGCGGTTCTGCCAGCCAGTACTGTTCCTTAACAATATTCGTCAGCAAAATTCCGTTCTCGTCGGTTGAGGGAACAGGGATCACGCTGCCGAAAAGAAATGAAACTTGTCGGCTCAGGAAAGGCGCTCCTACCTGGGCTCGACGCATAATCATCACCACTACATTGTTTGATTTCCCCATCGGCAACTGCATGGCGGCCGCAACATTCGCGCTGAACGCCGTATTACCGTTCTTGAGTGTGGTCGAATTACTGACGGCCACGCGGTTCGTCGGCGATGGAATTGCACCAAACCCCATGAAACCGCGAAACTGATTCGTGGTCGCCGGAAGACTTGATCCGGATTCATTGGCTCCAGGTAATGGCAGACGGCCGTCCGAGCCAATCGTTGTGTTCGTCGTGCTGCTGATCGGGACGCCTCGCAGCGATTGGAGATTGTAGGTTGTCTCTGGCTGGTGAAACTCGAGCGGCAAAGTCTCAACAGCCCGCGAAACCACAGGACCGCCAAGCACCACAATCGCAAGCAGCAGGCGATAGAGCCGATTCATAAAAAAGAGAGAGTGAAACGTCGCACGATTTGAGTGACGAGTTATTGGCGATCAGCGGCCTGCTTTTTCGCCAGGGAATCAACGAGCGTGCGCAAATTTTCGAGTTCCTTTTTCATCTCGCGCAGCTGGCCGACTTCTTTTTTCAAATCCTGAATCTCGTCGTCTTTCTCTTTAACGACTTCATTCAGGCCCTGGATTGCCGCCATTGCCACGCCCGCACCGTCGGGCAGTGCGATACTGCGATCGTCGGCGCCTAAATCGAATGCTGCTTTGAAGTCCTGCGCCATTGGTCCGATGTGGTAAATGCCGTCTTCACCCTTGTACGACCATTTGGTCAACGGCATGGCAGAAAGCCGGTCGAGGATTTTCTTGGAATCGATCGGTGTGAAATCTTTCTTGGCGTTGCGATCGCTGTTTGAATAAACCGATCCACCCAATGGATTTAATCGCAGAGTTGTGTAAGACGCTCCATTACCGCCGTACGCCTGAATGATTCCCGCGTACTCGATGTTGTTGACATGCGTCATTCCGAGCGTCAACCGGACGCCGCTGCCGAGCAGATCTCTCGCCTGGATGGTGAGATGCTGCGCCGCCTGTTGGGCAATAGACGCCGTCGGATTAGAAGCCGCTTGCCCTTGAATCGTTACTCCTAAAGAATTCCAAATGACGGTCGCAAGCTCCCCATACCCGGATCCCGCTGTGCCTAGCATTCCACCTTGCCAACCACTGAGGAGCGGCCCATCCATCGACATACTGTTGTATGTCGAGGCATAACGCAGAACATGGTTGGGATCAGCATCGCCCCTGATGAAAATAGAATTTTGATTCAAGGTGAGACTCGCATTGAAGATCGGACGAGCTGTATACGTTTGCGCCACATCGGTGCGCCCCACTGTTGAAGACAGACGACTGTTGTTCAACGTTCCGGTCGTAATCTTCGAAGCATCAAGACTTGGAATTCGGAGCGGATCTAATGTCCCCGTCGTAATTTTCGCCGAGTCGAGATTCGGAATGCGTAGCGGGTCCAATGTGCCGGTCGTAATCTTTGCGGAATCGAGACTCGGCACCCGGTTCACGTCCAGTGTACCTGTCGTTAAATTCCCCGCATTGATCGCCGTAATCGCAGCACCATTTCCGGCAAAAGCAGTCGCCGTGACAGTCCCATTCACGTCGAGCGCCGTACTCGGAAGGTTCGTCTTGTTGATACCAACGTTGAGTCCGCTGACCGTAACAATCTGATTGTTCGTCGCGTTGACGAGACTGGATGCGTTATTCGCGTTTCGAGCGAGGTAAGCGTAAGGCGCGGTCATCATGCGCAACCGCGGAAGGATATCGACATCCGTATTACTCGGGCCAATGCCCTTCACCGTCAGGGCGACGTAACGGTCTGAAGAATCTGTCGTCGTGAAAATCGTAGAAATGTTTGGGTGTGGATCGCTTCCCACCTGGCTGCCTTCGCCGAGCAACACGCTGAAATAACCTTTATCAACTGTGACGGTTTGTTGCTCCGCCCACTTTTTGTTGCCGGCCGTCTGGGCGTCATAAATGGTGAAGATTACGTCATAGTTCTTCGGCGCATTGGTCGCCAGCGCGACACCATTGCCGTCGACGAGATAGCCTTGATAGGTCAAACGTTCCGGCGGGTATTGGTCCGCGCCATAAACGGAGGAGGCAACGCCAATCAATGCGACAAGTGCAGTGACACCGGCAAACAAGGATACGATTTTTTTCATGTGCAGATCAGTGAATTGCATTTTCCTGAATACAGTCAGAGCGAAATGAGTGCAGTTTTTCATAGGTCGGGAACGGCTGAATTAGGGTGCAACAGTCAAAGTTGGAATGTCCGAAATGCGATTAAGAGTGAAGGTCCCACGAACCTCAAAGGTCCGGCTGTCATTGGTGTTTCCAGCGCGCGCCAAACCTAAAACGGTGATCGTTTCCGAATAATTTCCCTGTATCACCTGCGTCGCTGCCACCTGACTGGCAAAATCATCCGCTGGCGGCGTTACATTTAACGTGACGTCACGCTTCACCGAATAAGACTCCATACCTTGCGGCAAGACGGTCTTAAAGCTGGCGTCCAGGTTGTCGTGATCGGGATGATACGTATGCAAGAAGGGATTCGAAGCCTGGTCGTTATAATCCAACAACACGGTCGTCGTCAGATTCGATGACGTGCCCAGACGTCCGCTCATGGTCCAAAAGGTATTCGTAGCCGACCAGGGCAAATGCGTCGCAGTCACCCGACGGCACTTGTCGAGCATGTTCGGATTCAACGCACTCTGTTTTGTCGCGATAACGAGATTTGTAAACGCATCCGGTCCATAGAACACCTGCCGCAACATCACTGCATTCGATCCGACTTCCGGATTGTGAATGATTAGGCGAAGCGGGAACGGCTTCGCAGTATTGCCAATCGTCGTGTCAGTACTCGTTACGACATATTGTCCATTGGATGAGACGAACAAACTGGTGCCTTCGTGCTGATAGCTTTTCAGATAAGCACCCACTTGAGTCGCTAAAGCACGGCCCACCCACAGTCCGGATGTTGTGCTTGTCACCGCCGAGACCGGCACATTGATCTGCGAAAAACCAAGCGAATCGCTGAAACGAAGAATGCCAGCATAATAACTTCCCGCGGGACTGTTCATCGCGGCGCGATTCAAACCAAACACAACTTCAAGCTCGGAGCCAGGTTGGCCTGTCGGAGCCAATGTCCACGAACGCACACTGTTCAGTGGCAGATTCGTATAGCCGAAAGTGACATTCGTCGTATTCGCCGGTCCCCGAATGATCAACGGAGGTTGTCCAGCGATTGTCCCCTGTCCTGACGGAGGCGTCTCGGAAGCCACCAGGCTGACCGAAATTGTCAGGCTCGAAGTCGTCCTGTTCTTCAGCCGAAGACTCGAGGTATTGCCTCCCGTCTTGAATTCCATCGCCGTCCCGCTTTGTA
>CBHWET010000116.1:0-13159 GCA_966112985.1 uncultured bacterium
ACATCGAGCTTCTTCGTTAAATAGAGCTTCACCGCCTTGACCAACACTTTCGCCTCCTGCTTCTGACCGGCAGCGACAATATCTTTTAAAGTCATATTCGCGCGAACGTTGAAGCTGCCTTGCGCGATAATTGGCCCCTCATCGAGGTGCATACTGACGAAATGCGCCGTCACCCCCACGATTTTCACGCCATGTTCGTATGCCTGGCGATAAGCTTGCGGCCCCGGAAAACTGGGCAAGAGCGAAGGATGCATGTTGATGATCTTGTTCTTAAATCGCCACACGAAGTTCGGTGAAAGAATCTTCATAAAACGCGCGAGAACCACGAAATCCACTTCGAATTTGTCTAGTTGCGCAAGCGCTTCAGCTTCGGCCCGATTGCGCTCCTCCCATGGAACACAGAAAAAGGGCAGGCCATACTTTTTCGCGAGGGCCGCGAGATCGCCGCGGTTGGACATGATCACCACGGGTTGAGCATTTTTGATACGACCGGATTTGAATTCAGCCATCAAAGCCTCGAGACAATGCGTTTCTTTCGTGACGAAAATCGCACAACGTTGGCGACGGCGAGGTTCGGTGAATCGAACGCGGATTTCCATGCCCAGCGTTTTGCCAAGTTGTTCGAGGCCGTTGCGAATCGATTCAATGCTACATTGCGTCGGTTTCCACGAGGCCTGCAGTGTCATGCTGAATTGACCGCGCGTGACCTGCTCCTCAAGCGCCTCAATGTTTGCGTGTTGTTCAAAGAGAAAGCTGGTGACTTTGGCAATGACGCCGGTTTTATCGCGGCCGATGACCGTAATCGTGGCAAACTGTTTCATAAAAAAGCAGCGATTGAACGCTGCAGGTGGTAAATCAGACTAACTATTTCAACGGTGACGCTCAAACATTCTTTCGCGGGGCGGCAGTACGAAACTTGTTCGACGTTACGAATATCGTGTGTCAGACTCAAAAAGTATGAGCCAACAAACCCGGCAAACGGAAAGCGATGTGGTGGCAATCGATCAATTGCGAGAACTCTACGGGCAAATTCGGGCAGAACTCGCCAAGGTCATCATCGGTCAGGACGAGGTAATCGAACGCCTTTTGATTTGTATTCTCGCCCGCGGCCACGGCCTGCTCATGGGCGTTCCAGGATTAGCGAAGACGATGATTGTCAATTCATTGTCACAAGTGATGTCGCTCCAATTTAACCGCATCCAGTTCACACCCGATCTAATGCCGTCGGATATCACGGGTACCGACATCCTGCAGGAAACGGATCAGCCGGGAAAACGCGCATTTGTTTTCGTCCGCGGTCCAATTTTCTCGAACGTCATTCTTGCCGATGAAATCAATCGTACACCGCCGAAGACGCAGTCGGCTTTACTTGAGGCGATGCAGGAACATCGAGTGACCGTCGCCGGACGCGTGTTTCCGCTTCCTTCACCGTTTTTCGTGCTCGCCACACAAAACCCAATTGAGCAGGAAGGAACATATCCTTTACCGGAAGCGCAGCTCGATCGATTCATGTTTTTGATCGCGTTGGATTATCCTACTCTGGAGCAGGAGCGTCGTATTGCGCGCGAGACAACCGGCGCCGCACCTGAAGCGCTGAACCATTTAATCTCGGGGGATCAAATCCTCGAGTTCCAGGAAATCGTACAACGTGTTCCCGTGCCCGACCATATTTATGACAGCGCCGTTGATCTGGTGCGCCGCACCCGGCCCCGCTCGGAAGATGCATACGATTGGATCAAGAAGTGGGTGACATGGGGCGCGGGTCCGCGTGCCGTGCAATATTTAATTCGTGGGGCAAAGGCTCGGGCGGTTTTGCAGGGCAGTTACCTGGTTCGCATGGAAGATCTCGAGGCAGTTGCCGAACCGGTGTTAATGCATCGTATTCTCACCAACTTCCAGGCTCAATCGGAAGGCGTCACCAGCAGCTTCATCATTCAAAAACTTCTGGAAGAAGTCCGCGGAGAAGCAACACGTGGCTGACGCAGGCGCACAGCTTTTAGACTCTGCCGTCATCGCACGACTGATGCACGTGCCGTTGATGGCTCGTCTGCCGATGGAGGGGACGGTTTCGGGACAACACAAAAGTCCGCACCGCGGTTCGAGTGTCGAGTTTGCCGAATATCGTAATTACGCGCCGGGCGACGACATCCGCAGGCTTGACTGGCGTGTCTTTGGCCGGACGGACCGTTTCTTCATGAAGGAATTTGAAGCGGAAACAAACCTGCGTTGCTACATCGTGCTGGATTGCAGTGCTTCCATGAAGTTTGCCGGGAAAACGGGACGTCGTTTTGATCTCGCAAAGCGCATTGCCGCAACCATTGCTTATCTCGTCATTCACCAGGGTGACGCCGCAGGCCTGCTGTGTGTGACGGAGAAAACCGTGCATGACATTCCACCGCGCCGAAACCCGGGGCACTTGCAAACCATCCTTGAGGTGCTCAGCAACGCAGAACCGACAGGAGATACGGGCCTGGTTCGCGCACTGCACGAATTGGCGGAAAAGGTGCGTCGTCGAGCCCTGATAATCGTACTTTCGGATTTGTTTTGTGATCCGGAACAATTGTTGAGCAGCTTTCAACATCTGCGTTTTCAAAAGCACGACCTTGCCGTGTTCCATTTGTTGGACCGTGCCGAATTGGAATTTCAGTTTGACCGCCCGGTTCGGTTTGTTGACCTGGAAAATTCTTACAGTCTTGTGACTGAGCCGGCTGTCGTGCGTGACCGGTATCTCGAACAGATCAATAAGTTCCTCGAACAAATGCGGCACGGTTGTCATGAGTTTAACGCGGATTATCGACGTGTTGTGACGGACGAAAACTACGAGGCTGTCCTGGCCAGCTTTTTGGGCGAAAGGGCGGCGCAAGCTTCAGCATCCTGATGATGATTGGGAGATCATTTAGCATTGTATCTTTTGTTCGCCCAAAGGCGTTCTCTGCTGTTGTGGCGGCACGATCTGGCCTGGCGGAAGAAAAAGGTGAGGGCGCATGACATTTCTTCAGCCATTCATTTTGTGGGGTCTGCCGCTGATTCTTCTGCCGGTAATCATTCATTTGATCAATCGATTGCGGCATCGGCCTCAGCCGTGGGCTGCCATGCGCTTTCTGGTATCAGCAACCCGTGCGTCAACGAGTCATGCGAAGTTGCGTCAGTTTTTAATCCTTTTATTTCGAATCCTCGCTGTCCTCACACTGATCCTGTTTCTCTCGCGTCCACTCGCGGGAGGTTGGATGGGCTGGATGCTCTCACCTGCGCCTGATGTCGTCGTTGTTCTATTCGATCGATCAGCGAGTATGGAAACCAGGATCAGCGCCGGAAAAACCAAACGCGAGCAGGCGCTGGATCTTATTTCACATGCTGCCAGGCAATACGAAGGTGCTAGTCACTTCGTATTGATCGATAGTGCCCTACGTACCCCGCAGGAAATTGTCAATCCATCCCGGCTGGCGGAATTTCCCGGAACCACGTCAACCGACACTGCGGCAGACATTCCAGCGCTGCTGCAGGCGGCGTTCAATTATCTGGTCGAAAACCGCGCTGGTTCTGCTGAGCTATGGCTCGCTTCAGACCTGCAGCGCAGCAATTGGCACATCGACGAACCGCGGTTCAGAAGCATTCTCGGTCAGCTCACCGCCTTACCACAAAAAGTTCGAATCCGACTTCTTGCCCTGACTCAAGAACCACAGTTGAATTCGGCGATTTCTGTTCGTGAACTGGCGCGCCAGCAACGCGGCCAGAAAAGCGATTTGCAGTTTGCTCTAGACCTCCAACGCAACCGGGCCACGCCAGAGAAGGTTCCGGTTTCGATGGTTCTCGATGGTTCGCAGGCCCAGGTTGAAGTTGTCATGGACAGCCAGGCGATGCGATGGCGGCACAAGCTTGAAACAGTCAACAAAGCCGCTGGCTGGGGCAGTTTTCAGTTGCCCGCAGATGCAAACCCGAATGATAACGTGGCGTACTTCGTATATGGCGCAGAGATAGCCATGCGAACAGCGGTTCTAGCGTCGAATAAAGAGAGTGGACGCTTTCTCCGTATTGCCGCGAGCGTTGGAGCAAAAAATCCACGTGACGCGGCAAAGACGGTGACCACGAATGACATGTCGTCACTGAATCTCGCCGAAAGCAGTTTACTCATATGGCAAAACCCATTACCGACTGGTGCAGCAGCCGAACGAATTCAGGAATTTGTGCAACAGGGCGGGGCGGCTTTGTTCCTGCCGCCGGGCGAGCCCAATTCTCAACAGTTCGCCGGTTTTTCATGGGGTGAATTGCAATCCGTCGAAACTGATAAAAGTTTTAAAATCGCTCGTTGGGATGAAGAGCAGGGTCCATTGGCTAAAACGGATGAAGGAACAAGTTTGCCTCTCATGCAGACCGAATTCCACAAACGTCAGGTGTTCTCGGGGCCCAAAAACATTCTCGCTGCGTTTGAGGATGGCATGCCGTTCTTGACACGCGAAACACTGGGGCGCGGAGAAATTTATTTCTGCGCCTCATTGCCCAATAGGGAATGGTCGAGCCTCGGCGACGGACCGGTTTTGGTGCCAATGCTGCAACGATTGTTGCAAAATGGCAGCAAACGGTTGCAGCAGGTCGCATCGGTAACGGTTGGTGAACTCAGTGCCATCGATGCACAGAAGCAATGGACGTCTGTGGATTCTTCGACCAATAAAAACATCCGATTACAGGCGGGTGTTTATCGTTCGGCAGACAGATTGGTCGCCGTCAATCGGCCGGTGGCTGAGGACGAACCGGAAATTCTGGATATCAATGAAACGAAAAAGATTTTTTCAGGGATGCCGTTCCAATTGCTCCAGGACAAACAGCAAAAGACCGAGGCCTTACAGGGTGAAATATGGCGATTCTTCCTCTTCGGCATGCTCGCGTTCCTGATCGGTGAAAGTATTCTCATTTTGCCCGCGAAGGCCGCATCGACAACTGCCGTTGGGCCGAAAGGCGCAATGAAATCGGAGCTACAACAGCAATGAGCCACTGGTCATTTGCAGCCTCAACGTGGGTTGTTCTGCTCGGAGCCGCAATCTGGCTGGGAGCGGGTTGGCTGTGCTTTGCAAATTGGCAGCGGAGCGGACGACGCAAAACCCTCGCATGGCTGGAGGCCTTGCGATTCATTTTAATCACCCTTACCGCACTCACGCTGTTGCGCCCGGAACTCGTTCAGCAATTGAAACGGTCCGAACAACCCCAGATTGCGGTCTTGATGGACGCGTCGGCAAGTATGAACACTCGAGACATCGCAGTCGGAACAAACGGTGTCACTAGTCGAAGCGATTGGCTTGAACAGAAGAAATCAGTGAAATTTTGGAAGCCTCTCGAGAAATCAGGGAAGGTTCTTCTGGAACAATTTGGCGGCGGCAGCTTCGAAACAAATGCAGCCACAAAACCGGATCCCGGGACGGACATCAATGCCACGCTTGAACTAGCGCTTCAACAACAGCGCAACCTTAAGGCGGTTCTTCTTGTGACGGACGGCGATTGGAATGCAGGCAAAACTCCGGTATCAGCAGCAATGCGATTACGTGAGGAAAACATTCCGGTATTTGCGGTCTCAGTCGGCCGCGACTGCGCCGTTCCCGATCTGGTCGTCGAAAACGTAACCGCACCATCGTACGGTTTGCTTGGTGAAGAGATCGCGATTCCATTCCGAATTTCCAGTCATCTGCCGCATGAAGTGAAAACAACCATTTCGCTGATTGATCCAAATTGGGAAGAAACGCGTAAGGAAATTACCATCCCGGCGAACGGCGAACTTCAGGAAGCGATTCTTTGGTCACCACGGGTCGTCGGTGAATCGACTCTGACTCTTAAACTGCCAGTCGAACCGGATGAAGCAATCGCCGAAAACAATCAGCAAAGTTTTCATATCAATATTCGCGTCGATAAATTGAAGGTCCTCGTCGTCGATTCATTACCACGATGGGAATATCGCTACCTCCGCAATGCATTGGCCCGCGATCCGGGTGTGGAGATGAACTGCATTCTGTTTCATCCCGGCATGGACGCTGGGGGCGGACGCAACTATCTCTCGTCCTTTCCCGGAACAAAGGAAGCTATCTCAAAGTACGATGTTGTGTTCCTTGGCGACGTGGGCATTGGAGATAATGAGCTTACTGAAAGAGACGCCGAACTGATCAAAGGCGTGGTCGAGCAACAGTCCAGCGGCCTCATTTTCCTGCCGGGAAGCCGAGGACGCGAGTATACGTTCTTGAACAGTCCTTTGAAGGATTTGTTTCCAGTCGTGCTCGATGAGAAGAAATCTGAAGGCCTGGGTCTGCAGAACGAATCGAGCCTGCTCCTGACAACGCTCGGCCGCAGACATCTTCTCACGCGTTTCGATTCCGATGAAAACCGCAACGACGAACTTTGGAAACAACTTCCTGGATTCTATTGGTGCGCCGCTGTAGAAAAAAACCGGCCCGGGTCAGAAGTACTGGCGGTTCATTCATCGTTGAGAAATTCTTTTGGGCGACTGCCGCTGCTGGTCACACGGGCCGCGGGCACTGGCAAAGTATTATTTATGGGCACAGATAGCGCCTGGCGTTGGCGCCGCGGTGTTGAAGATAAATTCCATTACCGTTTCTGGAGCCAGGTCGTACGTTGGATGGCTCATCAACGGCATCTTTCCGAAAAAGAAGGCGTGCGGTTAAGTTACAGTCCCGAGACGCCGCATGTTGGCGATACTGTTTTTCTTCAAGGCACGCTCCTCGACGCGTCAGGATTACCGGTTGAGAACGACATTGTACACGGAAAAATTATTTCACCCGCGAATCGATCTGAGCGCCTGGATTTCTCGCCTGTCGAGGGCGGGTGGGGCGTTTTCAAATCAACTTTCTCTCCTGTCGAAGGCGGCAAATACAAGGTCCAATTGGCGTCGGATAAGAGTGGCCGAAACCTTGAAACAGAAATCCTGGTTACGCAGCCGATTCGCGAAAAGGTCGGACAACCGATCAATGGTCAGATTTTGCAGGAAGTAGCGAACATCACTCATGGCGCCGCAGCATCGTACGACAAGCTCGATGACATCGTGCAAAAAATATCACTGCTGCCCGAACCGAAGCCGATCGAGAAACGAATCCGCTTATGGAGCGATCCATGGTGGGGCGGACTCATTTTGTTCCTCCTTACGATTTATTGGGTTGGTCGAAAATTTGCCGGCATGGTTTAGCGGGAGTTTGTCGTGTTACGCCTCCAGCCAATTGAATCTTTTGACGACTCGCGCCTGTTGCCATATCGGACCATGCGCGAGCAGGAGGATCACCAGCAGCAAAAGATTTTTGTGGCCGAAGGTGAGAAGGTTGTTCGCCGGCTGTTGGATACGGAGATCGAGTTGATCTCGGTTCTTTTACCTTCCAAATGGGTCGTTTCTTTCACGCCTCTGATCGAGAAGCGGCCTGAGAACATCGACGTTTTCTTCGCCGAGAAGGATGCGATCGAAAAGTTGATCGGATTCCCTGTTCATCAGGGCGTAATGGCACTCGCGAAAATTCCTGCTGCTGCTACTCTGCAGAGCGTTCTCGAACGGTCGCAGCTGCCCCGTTTATTAGTTGCAGTGGACGGTTTAAGCGGTGTGGAAAATCTTGGCGTATTGATCCGCAATGCTGTGGCTTTCGGTGCGCAGGCATTGATTGTGGGTCCGACTTCCAATCATCCCTATTTACGACGTGCCGTTCGCTTATCCATGGGAACGATCTTCAAGTTACCGTTTATCGAATCGGATGACCTCGCAGAAACGATGAATCAGCTTCGTTCGAAGAACATTCGTTGTATCGCGGCTCATCCACACACGGACCGAAAGCGTCTCTGGGAAACTGACTTCACTCAGGATTGCTGCATTGTGCTGGGCAGCGAAGGCTTTGGCATCTCGCCGGCGGTACTCGCAAACTGTCACGAGGCTGTCGCAATTCCCATGAGCTCTGAGGTCGACTCGCTGAACGTCGGAAGTGCCGCCGCAGCTTTTTTCTACGAAGCCATGCGCCAGCGCGCCGCCATCAAATCTTGATACGTTTGATCCGTTGTCCGTCGTGAACACGGTCGCCGGGATACAAAATTAGTTCCTCGCCTTCTTTTAAACCTTCAAGCACCTGAGTCTCACTGCCGCTGTTGCGTCCGACTTTTACGCTTTTCAATTGCGCTTTGTCACCAGTAACCACGAAGGCAGCCCACGCCTGTCCTTTTCGAAACAGCGCGCCCGATGGAACCTTCAATGCATTGTCGTCTTCCCAGGTAATGATCCTCGCTTCGACACGGAAATTATCCCCGAGATTGCGCCATTGCTCAATCGGGCTGACAAAATCGGCGACTACATTGACACGTTGTTCTTCAACACCCAAGGCTGAGACTTTCGTGAATGCCGCGGGTTCAACCAGTCGCACGCGGGCTTTCAAAATTGATCCGCCACCCCATTGCTCCAGTTCGACGTTTGTTCCTGCAGAAATTGCAGCGCCATCGCGCGAGAGAGTTTCCACGACAACTTCAAGATTCGCCGGATCACCAATTTCGACAAGTGGTGTCCCCACTGACACGGGACGTGAGTTTTCCTCGAGCACATGGAGGACGCGGCCATTGCCCGGCGCCCGAACTTCCACGGGCGCCACGGCGTCATTGCGTGCGTTACCGGCGAATTGCGCGAGTTCAACCTCTGCCTGCCGCAACGCACTTTGTGCCGCCGCCAAGTCCTTTGATGCGGCTGCCTCCCGCGTTTGAGCAACTTCCAACTCCTGCACTGAGATTGTTTTCTCCTTCCAAAGCGATTCGAACCGTTTCAACTCGCTTGCGGTCAACTCATGCGTCACCCGGGCTTTTTCCACATTCGCGGCAGCGGTATCGCGCCGTGCCTCGGCGAGGGATCGACTGCGCGCATCAAGCAACGTGGGAACGAGCGGATCAATGATTGCGATCACGGTTTCGTTTGCGCGCACCTCCGCACCAGCTTTGAAAGGGATTCGGCGTAACTGCCCTGTAACGGGAGCGCAAACAACGAAGCGATCTTTAATCCGCGTCTTTCCTTCTTCATCAACCGTCGATCGCAAGGTACCGACCGAGACCGTCGCTGTTTCTACGGGCAATGGTTTCGGCCACATTCCTGCAACGATGCCGGCGATGAGCAGCGCAATCGCCGCATACGGCAGCCAACGACGTTTGTGTCGTTTTGGAACCGAGGCTGAGTTTTGATTCGAATTCATTCTATTCAGGGGCCTTCAATGCACCGACGAGATTCAGCTGACTGAGTTTGCGCAACACGAACCACGCTGACAACGACGAAGCGATCAACACAACCAGCACTGCAAATGCATAGTTATGCGTCGTAAAAACTAACGGGAGTCGCACCGTTTCAGTATTGACGGAGCGCAGGATGACCGTCGCAAATCCCGTTCCGAGCGCCAATCCGCAGGGCACCGCAATCATCGCCAGAATGACCAGCTCCGTTACGAGGACCGCACCGACTTCACGCTGCGAAAATCCGATTACCCGCAATGTGGCCAGTTCGCGTGAACGTTCCGCCAATGAAATGCGTGCATTGTTATAAACAACTCCAAAGGCAACGATCGTCGCAAACGTGAGATAGATCGTTTGAATGAGGCCGATACTTGCCGCGGTCGTCTTGCGGAAATTGGCCCGCAACGATTCCTTCACCGCAATCCATCCGACACGCGGGAGACCTTTCAACGCATGAAGAAATGTCGCGCGCTGTGCGGGATCGATGGTCACGCTGGCGCCGCTGACAACATCACCTTCCTGGAGCAGACGATTTACGGCGTGAATATCCATATAGGCCGCCACGCCTGCGAAATCCTCCGCCAGCGCTGTAAGAGTCACTTTTCGCGTAGGCCGTTTGCCCTCCAAAACTTCCACTTCGAGTTCATCACCAACACGCGCGCCCAAAGCTTCAGCCAGCTTTCCTGAGATGATCATTCCTTCTGAAGGCAGTTTCAGTTCACGTGTTTTCGCATCGATGACCCGGTTCTGCTGGCCGTCGGGGGACATGCCTTGGATGACCAGCTGCCGGTCGCGCGATCCAAAATGGATACGCGCAGCTGCATAACGAATTGGCTCGGCCGAGATAACACCCGGAAGTTGCTGCACAAGGTGATGTGTCTTTGCGCTGGACGGCTCGGCGAATCCAAGCGTCAGATCTTGCCGCTGCACAATATCCCACTGAAACTCCAGGATGGCGTTGATCCCGTCGCGAAAACAATTCGGCACAATCAAAATCCCTGTGGCGAGCGAAAGGCCAACAACCGTGAAGAATGCCTGAGCCGGCTTCCGTTCCAGGTTGCGCACAGCGATTCGAAAGGTGTGCGAAAGATAGTGGGCGATACCCGTTCGCTCGACAAATGCAGGGCGATAGTTTGCCGGCGGCTCCGGCCGCATCGCCTCTGCAGGCGGCAACTTTGCCGCGCGTCGCACGGCACTGAAGACACCGACCATCGCCGCACCTGCACTGACAAGGAGTGCGATCAACATCGCGAACGCATCTAATCGAAATTCCAAAGCCGGAAACCGGAAAAACAAATGGTACATTCCGACAATCCGATGTCCGAGCGCGATGCCACCAATGCTGCCGACGATCGTCCCGAGCCCAACCATCACCAACGCGAACTTGATATAGTGAACTCCAATCTGGACGTTGGTGAAACCAAATGCCTTAAGAATCGCAATCTGTTCCCGCTGGAGCGCCAATAATCGCGACAGCACTGCATTCGTCATAAAAGCGGCGACGCTGAGAAAGATGAGCGGAAAGCCAATCGCCAGAATGTGCAGGACACGAATCTCGTCCGACACACGAATGTTGGAGGGATGATCTGCCCGACCGTATGCACCGCGTCCACCGTAAAGAGTCAGTAAACGATCAAGTGCTTCAATCACGGGCTTTTCGGAAG
The DNA here is from genome assembly GCA_966112985.1 of uncultured bacterium. Lineage (GTDB taxonomy): Bacteria > Verrucomicrobiota > Verrucomicrobiia > Limisphaerales > JACDHS01 > CBHWET01. Next base: position 10,896 of record CBHWET010000116.1, read on the forward strand.
CACCGGGACTGAGGGTCAACGAAAGAAAATTAAACGCACCATCGAGATCGTAAGCGGACGCCAGTTCCTTATAAGGCATCCAAAAAATGCCGTAAGTGCGATTATCCGGCAGTGCCGTTCCGGGGCGTGATTCGAAAATATATTCGGGAGATAATACGATGCCGGCAATCCGCATCTGCTCCTGCCGCCCATTCAGCAACATCGCAACCCGGTCGCCCGGCTTCAGCTCGTTCGCCTGTGCAAATGCTTCGCCTACCAAAATCTCGCCACGACTTCCGGGCGATAGCCACTGTCCGGCACGGAGGAACAATTTGTTCAACTCGGGTGCGCCAACGTCTGGCAATGACCGCACGAGCCCACTGGCCGGCTCGTCGACGCCGGGCAAATCCAGTGTGACCTGCACGGACAATCCGGCCTGTATCGTCGCAACGCCAGGGATCTCTTTTGCGCGGAGAGCGACAGAATTCGGGGCACGTTTAAGAACGGCGAAAATCTCTGCGAAACGGTTGGCCTCGTAATATTCCGTTCGTGTGCTTTCCAGCGAATAAATCAGGCTTCGCGCCATGACCATCATCGCGAGACCGCACGCCATCACCAGGGCTACGGCAACCACCTGCCCTTTCATGCGGCTGACGTCGCGCCAAAGCTTTCGGTCGAGGTACGAAATCATATTCCCGTCGTTACCACTTCAAGCTGCTCGCGGGAGCACGGGTGGTATTTTCATGAACGCGATTCACGCGTCCGTCGGAAAAATAAATCACGCGATCTGCCATATCGGCCATGACGGCGTTGTGCGTGATGACGACTGTTAAAGTACCGAGCTCGCGGTTGACGCGTTGAATTGCTTCGAGAACAACAATTCCCGTACGCACATCCAATGCTCCCGTTGGCTCGTCACACAACAAAACTTCCGGTCGCTTCGCAATGGCGCGGGCGATGGCAACGCGTTGTTGTTCGCCGCCCGAAAGCTGCGCAGGAAAATGGTCGAGGCGGGCGCCGAGATTCACCATCTCCAAAGCTTCCTCCGGCGCCATGGGATTGCGGGCAATTTCCGTGATGAGCCCGACATTTTCTCTCGCGGTCAGGCTCGGGATCAGATTGTAGAATTGAAATACGAAGCCAACGCTCTCCCGTCGATATTGCGTCAGCCGCTGCTCATCGGCGTGGGTGAGATCCACGTCGCGATAGTGAAGTTCTCCAGCCGTGGGAAGATCCAGGCCACCAAGATTGTTCAGCAACGTCGTCTTACCGCTACCGGACGGACCGAGCAGGACAATGAGTTCCCCTTCAAACAGATCAAGATCGACACCCGCGAGAGCATGCACCGCCGCGGTGCCAGTACCGTAAACCTTGGTGAGTCCGCGCACCCGAAAAACCTGGGCACGATTTTCTTCCAACGAACCTGCGGACGAAGTTTTCAACATTTAATTGTCTCTCCATCCCAATTCGCAACGGTGTTCGTACCAATTCACCACTCGCTGAATGTAGTCTGTGTCACGGCGAAAGGTCACCAGGCGAAAAAGCCAATAAAAGGTTCCCGCTGAAAAGAGAAGAAAAAGAATCCACCATCCAACGTAAACAAAATTCGAAGACGGCTCGGGTTGTCGATGAAACCACAGCCCCGCTATTCCGTTCCCAATGCCTCTGCTAAACCTCTCGCCCCAGGCTTCAATAACCTCATGCCACGAAAATGCCGCAGCTATACCGTAAAACACCGCAAAGAGGACATAACTTAGGATGCGAACCTTCAACAAAACCATTTAATGAGTTCCCAGCCTCGATTTGCAATGCTTTTGAAGATTCTCCTGACTTGCCGCTTTGGACACTCTTTTAAGCCACGGCAAAGCGGCAGCTTTGCCCTACCTAATTTATAAAGCAATAGGGCGGAGCTTTAGCTCCGCCCTTTGCCTATCGACCTTTGCTTCTGATTATTGCGTTGTGATAGTCACCGCTTCGGAACGTTGACCTTCGCCGCCGCTGTTCACGGCTGAGACGACAACGTCGATTTGTTTGCCACTCGGGAGGTTCTCGATCGTGAAATCGAGATCCGCCGGTGAGCCAACAAGAACGTAGTCTTCGTCGACGCCCTGCACGCGTTTGAAGACGTGATAGTATTCAGCACGTGCCGAGCTATCCCATTTCAACGCCACGGCTGTAGGGCCAATCAACGTCGCGATGACGTGTTCGACGCCATCGGGACTCTCGTCTGCACCCGGTTTATTCAAACCGAACGCCAGCCAACGATTGTCCAACGAATCGAGACG
>CBHWET010000117.1:0-12832 GCA_966112985.1 uncultured bacterium
TCAGTCCTGGCGTTATCTGAGGCAGCAGGGCATGTCGAAAAACATTCAACTTGTTGGCGCCGAGGTCCGCCGCTGCTTCAGCCAAACTCCAGTCGAGCTTTTCCACTGACGCATAAAGCGGGAGAACCAAAAATGGCAGGAAGTCACAAACCATCCCCACAATTACTGCGAATAAACTCGGATACAACGGAGTAGAAGTTGGAACGAGGCCCACCAGAGCAAATGCTTTTGCCAAAAGACTTTCGGGTGCCAAAAGAATTTGCCAGGCGTAGGTGCGAATCAGGAGGTTCGTCCAAAATGGGATGACCACGAGAGTCAGGGCAATTTGTTTTCCGCGTAGCGAAAGCCGGGCGATAAAAAATGAAAGTGGCAATCCGGCGACGGCACAAATCGCGGCCGTGAGCCCTCCAAGGATTACGCTTCGTGCGAGAATGATTGGATATAAAGAATCGAATCCAAAGACCCCATAACCTAATAAGCGCTTATAGTTCTCGATCGTAAAGGGAAGCTGAAGCTCACCATAGTCGCCGCGGGACAGAAAACTGATAACCGCGACAATCATTAACGGCGCGACAAAGAAGATAATCAGCCAAATTAGTGGCGCACAAAGAATGAACCATGTCTGCGATGTCCCGGTTTTCGATTGGATTCCGTTGGACATGCGCGGCACCTATTTCTCCAGCAGAACAAATGACGTTGGAGCTATCTCAAGTTTCACGTCATCACCAATGGCGAATTGCGCATGTCCCCTCGTGTTCAGTTGCGTTGCATGCATGACGGTATCACCCGATATCAACCGAAACTGTGTTTCTGCACCGGAATAAATCTTGTCCGCGATGCGTGCCATAAAAGTATTTGGCGCGTTAGAGCGGCTCTCCGTTTTGTGAATCAAAATTTTTTCCGGACGTACAGCAAGGAGCAGCTTTTCTTTTGAATTGCGCAAATAATCGTTCGATCGACGCTCAACATCGAATAAGCCAAGCTGCGTCTCGATTGTTAATTGTGTACCTGCCGCCTCTTTGACGGTCGCATCAAGAAGATTGCAGGCGCCGAGAAATTCAGCGACGAACCGGGTTCGCGGCGTCTCATACAGTGCTTCAGCGGTGTCCACCTGTTCGATTTTACCGGCATTCATCACGGCAATACGGTCACTCATAACAAGCGCCTCTTCCTGGTCGTGCGTGACGTAAATAAAAGTGATTCCGAGTCGGCGTTGCAGTTCGTGCAACTGAACCTGCAATTGCTTGCGCAGCTTCAGATCAAGCGCCCCGAGTGGTTCGTCCAAAAGCAATACCTTTGGTTCATTTATGATGGCACGGGCGAGCGCCACGCGTTGTTTTTGCCCTCCGGAAATTTCATGTGGTTTGCGAGCCGACAGGTCTGTTATGTCGACCAGTTCCATTGCGGTCCGTACCCTTGTATCAATCTCCGCGCCCTGTACCTTTTTCATTTTTAACCCAAACGCCACGTTTTCCCGCACTGTTAGATGAGGGAATAGCGCGTAATTTTGAAACACGGTGTTTGTGGGCCGTTGGTGGGCAGGAACGTGATCGGCGTTTTCTCCATGGAGCCGCAGAGACCCCGAGTCGGCAAAGTCCAGACCCGCAATAATCCGCAACAAAGTTGTTTTCCCGCAACCAGAAGGTCCGAGCAGGGAGAAGAACTCGCCTTGGCGAATCGAAATGTCGATGTGATCCAAGGCAACGATGTCTCCAAAACGGCGGGTCAGTGCCGTTCCTTCGATCGCGGGCCGGGCGGGCGATCCTCGGATATCCGGTTTAGCGAATTGCGGAGCAAAGGATTTCATCGAACTTCGCGAACTGTAAAAAAAGGACATTGTTGGCGCGATAAAAACCTTTTGGCCTCCGCCTCACTTGATTTAATCGCCCCGTGGCTTACGGTAATGCTGGTCTTCAACGGGAGGGAAATATGCCTGCACGGAAATTAAAAAGTTTTTTGGAACAGAACGGGATTAAATACATCAGCATCGTTCATTCACCGGCCTACACGGCCCAGCAGGTTGCGCAATCAGTTCACATTTCAGGGCACGACCTTGCGAAAACCGTGATCGTAAAGATCGAGGATCGGCTGGCGATGGCGGTCTTGCCGGCTGACCGGAAGGTCAGCATCGAGGAACTGAGAGAGCTTACGGGAAGCGAACATGTCACGTTCGCCTCAGAGCAGGAGTTCGAAAGGGCTTTTCCGGACTGCGAAATTGGTGCGATGCCTCCTTTTGGCAACCTATATGGAATGGAAACTTTCCTTGCACCGGAATTGGCGGGTTTGCGTGACATAGCCTTCAATGCCGGCACACACACTGAAGTTATCAAACTGGCCTTCTCCGACTTTGAGCGACTGGTGCATCCGAAGATCATCAGCTTTGCGGCTTAGAAGGTGACAATAACCTCTGCAACGCTCGTTCGCGCTCAAGAAGAGTTGGGTGGGAGTAATAGAACCCGGAATACGCACAGTGCGGAGTTAGATTGCTGAGGTTCTTTTCGTTCAACTTGCGCAATGCCGACACCATCGAGGCCGCATCACTGGTGGTTTCTGCCGCATAGCGGTCGGCTTCGTATTCGTACTTTCGAGACCACCAATGACCTAAAGGTGAAAACCAAAAGGTCACGATGCCCCCGAGCAGTGTGAAGAGAAGGAGCGCGGCCACAATGTCGCCGGCTTGAAAACCGAAGGGTTTAAAAAACCACTCCTGATGCAGCAGAGTATGAATCGAAAAGAGCGCGACGAGAAGCGACACGGCTGACACCGCTAGCATCTTCGGAATGTGTCCTTTTCTGTAGTGGCCAATTTCGTGCGCGACAACGGATTCGAGTTCGGCTGGCGTCAGCTGTTCGATGAGCGTGTCGAACAGCACAATCTTTCGAAACCGTTTAAAACCTGTGAAGAAAGCATTGGAATGACGCGAGCGTTTACTCCCGTCCATGACTTGAATCGTTTTTACCGAGAAACCAGTCCTGTTGCCTAACGCCAGCAGACGATCGCGGAGCGGTCCCGGAGGTAGCGGTTGGAATTTGTTAAACAGTGGCATAATCAGGATCGGAGCGAGTACGACCATCACAAGTTGAAATCCGAAGATCGTAGCCCACGCCCACAACCACCAAGCGTTGCCCATCCAGGCCACAAGTTTTAGCACGAGGACGAGCAGCGGATAGCCGAGGACGATCGCCAATACCAAACCTTTAATCCGGTCGAGAATCCAAAGCCGAACCGTCATCGTGTTGAACCCAAATCGTTGCTCCACACGGAAACGCGAATACCAATCAAATGGGGCTTCGGTAATCGATAGTAAAAGTCCGGTCACGAAAAGAAATGCAGCGCCGGCCCAGACCGATATGCCGAAGTGCTCGCTAAAGATTCTGTAGCAGACAGGCAGTATACCGCTGAACAATACCAGGGCCAAAATCAAAGTGTCGTAGGTAAATTCAAACTGGTGAAGTTTCGTTTTAGCCAGAGAGTACGCAACGGATTTCTGATAGGTTGGTTGATCAACGATTTCGCGAAAGGCTTCGGGAACCTCATCTCGATGCATCGAGATGCTTTGTTCGTTCTTCCATTCGAGCCAAAGCTGGGTGATCCACTTCAGTAAAAGCAAAACGATTGTGACAACCGTCATTACCATCGTACTTTATTCGATTTTTCGTGAACCACGAGGGGGAAAGAGATGGCGCGTGTCAGTGCGGCGTTGCATCTTCGACTTCGAACGTTTTTTCACTCTCCCGAATCTGGTTAACAAGTGCGGTATTTCCATCCGCTTTTGCCAGCTGAACGGCTTGCGCAAAAACTGACCGCGATTCAGCCTTGTCGCCAGCTTGTGCCAGCGCCATCGCGAGAGGGACAAGCGTCTCAGTTGTGTTGGGCCGAAGCCGAGCCGCTTCGCGCAAGTGGGGCAACGCTTCGTCCAAACGATTTACCATCGCAAGGGCACCTCCAAGACTTGCCTGGGCGGATGAAAACTTCGGATCAATGCGAACAGCCGCAGAGAATTGTTCAATCGCCTCTTCTGCTCTGCCGCAGCGAAAGTAAGCTGATCCGATGTCAAACAACGACGAAACCGATTTTGAATAAAGCTGCGAAACCTTAAACAGGTAAGGTGCAGCTTCATCGCATTGGCCCATCTCAGCCAGCAACAGTCCCAGCACTTTGTTTGCATCTCCATCATCCGGAGCAAGTTTTATTGCCGCTTCCGCGTGTGCCATGGCAGCATGTCGGTTTTGTTGAACACGGAAGGAAGCAGCCAACATTGCATGAGCGAGCGCATTCTGAGGTTCGCGCTCAAGCAGCGTCTCGAAAAATGCCATCGCTTTCTCCATGTGCGCTGGCTTGGATGCCAAAGCCATGATGTTGTCGTGGGCGATCGATAGCCGAGGTTCAATGTGGATGGCTTCGATATACTGACGCAACGCATTTTCAGTGTCGCCAGCCTGCGCAAAGAAATCCCCAAGACGGTTGTATTCGACGGAGCACCATCCCAAGGCCGCTTTCGTGCCTTCTTTTCGGACGCGCTCGACCATGGTGTGGGTATAAGTGATTTTGGTTTTCCACAACTGAACCTGCTGAAAGCTCAACACGCCGCATATCGAAACTGAAAACAGGCATGTGGCTAAAATGCGAGGTCCTTGCGATCGCCAGAAACGTATGAGTGCAAACGCGATTAGAGCCGAAAACAAAATCGATTGGATATGATTGTAGCGATCGCTCGCCGAGTAAGGATTTTCTGTGATTCCGAGCATTGGGACAAGCAGGGCGAGATGACACATCCATAGGGCGAAGAAAAAAGAAAGTTTCGATCGTCTTAAAAACAGGAAGATTGTTGCGACGACGACTACGAAAGCGCTAGTGACGAACACCATTTCCGTCGGCTCGAATGAGAGCAGCCTTCCATAAAACGGTGAAAGGTCGACTGGCCAAAACGGCCGCCAGAGGTAGTAAGCCCAGATGTAAAATGCCTGCGCGGCACGATGCGCGCCTGTGAAATGGGTGGGATCCTGGGTGGCAGCCCAATACGCTGACATGTGCATGCGCGCCGCAAGGGCGACTGCTGCGGCAACAACCGTCACGATAGCAAAAGGTATCTTTTCAATCAGGACGCCCTGCCGGCGTTTCCACTGCAATGGAGATGAAGAAAGGCGTTTCAGGAAATAAATGTCGATCATCAGCAGAACGACGCCGAAGCCGATCATCGTTGGATAAGTGAAAAGCGATATAGCGAGACAAACGACCGACAACCAGAAACTCGCCGATTTGAACGTTGCTACTTTGAGTCCGTTGACAGTGTGCGTTTCCGCTGCTTTCAAATAAAACCAGAGCGACAGTAAACCGAAGAAGAGCGTCTGTGAGTACATCTGGCAGTTGGCCCAGCCCACAACTTCGGCGCGCATAGGGTGAACAGCCCAGACCAGAGTTGCCGTTGCGGCAGAGAAATCAACCTTCGCATCGGGTGTCCCCGTTTGAATGCCGCTAAATTGAGACAGCAATCTACGCAGGAGAAGAAAAAGGAGCAGGACGTTGAGGGCGTGCATCACCAGTCCTTCGAGGTGAAATACCGATGATTTAACGCCGAAAACGTGTGCAGTTGCTCCCCACATCAACCAGCTGAACGGTACATATCGCCTCATCAACGATGTATCCGTAAACATCCATTTCAGGTTTGCCGCGCTTAGTTCGTGGACATGGGTATTCTGGACAATGTTCGGCTGATCATCGATTTCCAGGAACTCTGATTTGAGGACGGGAGAGAAAACGCCCAGAGTAATAATGGCCAAAAGGACGGCAAGTAATGTCACACGGCGCATGGGATTCCTAATAGAATCAGACCGACCGACTTCTTTCAAGCCATGCCTGTTCGGTTACAAGTGCGGAATCCGACCGCGGTATTTCGCCAGTAACGTCTCATTATTGGCGTTGTCATTGTTCGCGCTTCCCCACACCTCCGCTCTTTTCCCGGCCGCCGTAACACCCTCGGCTGCTCCGACTAGAATTGAATTAATGATGAATGCGCTGGTGATCATGGATGTTGGGCCGACTTTTGTAGGCAGGCCGTCCACACTCACGACGGCGTCGCCTGCGACGCTCGCATTATCAATGACCAACGCCGCGACATCGCTAAGCTTTGTGGCCCGACGAATGGCGTGAGGTGACGGCACTTAAGTATTTCAGGCTCGTGACGGCTATGACTTTCGCGCCGCGCTTTGCACCTTCGATCGCCATTTCAATCGGCACCGCATTGCGGCCAGAGTTGGAAACAACGAAGAGAACATCTCCCGCTCCGATCGGATATCGTTTCAATACGTCAGCCGCGTACCCTTCCTTGCGCTCCCATTGTGTGCTTTCTACGGCACTTTCATGGACCATTAGTTTTTCGTCGAGAATCGCCACCGTTCGCGCCAAACCGCCAGCACGATAAAAAGTTTCTTCAGCCAACGTGTGTGAGTGCCCGGAGCCAAACGTGTAGATGAAACGATCGTTTATTAACGCTTCGGCAACCCATGACGAAGCCTGCTCAATCGCCATCTGCTGCGTCGCACGAATTTCGGCCAATTGGCTTGCGACTGCCTGGAAGTAAACATCTTGTGCGCTCATCAATCAGCAGAACACTGCGAAAAAGACCGGGAGAGGTCAATTCCATGTGCCGCTGCAAAAAAGCGGCCTCCTGTCATCGGAGGCCGCTTTGCTAAAGGAGCCGGATTTATTTTGCCAGATCAAGTCGTAGATCGGGTACCAGTTCCGTCGCAATCAGATGCAGATCGCAAACCGTGGCGCGTGCGAGCGGGGTCGTGTTGGGACCTGTTAGTAGAATACTTTGGACATCGCTGAACGCGTGTTGCACTTCGGTCTGAGCCCCGGGTTGCGCGCCGAGAATCACGGCGATCGCGTTGGCAAGTCGTGTGCGGGAGTCGGCTGACAGCTCAACCTTTCCCAGGGACATGGAAAGGTCATCCGATAACCGCGTAATAAACTCGGGTTGAACGGTCTTTGTCGTTGTGACCATCGAAGTCAACGTCTGGCGGAGTTGCGTCTTTTGTTCGGTGCTTGCCGTAGCTGATGTCTTGAATTGCGCGAATGCGTTCTGAAGCTGTGTGGTGTTCTGCTTTTGCGCGCCCGCAGCATAGCCGGGATCGCCTGGCTTGAATTCTCCAGAGCCGCTGCTCGATGTAGCGGTGCCCGGTTTCGGCGAGCTGATGACTTCACTGCCGGTTACGGATGACGAAGAATTCGTCGAGCTTGATGAGCTTGAACTCGCATTCGGCCGTTGCGCGCCGGCCGGTTCATCGGTTGGAATTCCGGATTGTTCGCCCTCCTTGATGTTATGCTTGCGTTGACCGGGAGGAAGTCCTGGGTCTTCCTGGAATGGCCTGCCTTGCGGAGGATTATTTGTCGAAAACGCGCGTCCGGGTGGCGTGCCGCTGTTTAGGTCAGACGACGGACTGCTCGGCCTTTCCGCGCCCGCTGGTTCGTTGATCAATTGTGAATCCCGCTTTTGCGAATCGTCACTCTGTGCGGACGATGATATTTGGCTTTGCGATGTCGACTGTTTGTCCTGTGTCGATTGATCGGCTTGCGACGATTGTGATGCCTGCTGCGCCTGCAATGTTCCAAGCGCGCAGATTAATGAGGTCAGTAAAAGTGGTAACTTCATACGATAACTCCTATCCCGCTTACCGTTCCTCGCATCTGCATCATTTCAATCCGGTGATCCACTGCTTGTTTGCTCAGGCGACGGGACAAACATCGCTGGGTGAATCCTTCGGTGTTGCGATTTTGGACACCGCCGACAAAGTGAGACACTCTCGCCGTCCTTGTCCGCTGTCGAAGCTTTCCAGCGCCGATACCGGCTGTGTTTCACCGCCCCGATTTAACAAGTTTTTTGCCCATGAGTTTCTTTTTCCCGCCACGACCTGGCGTGGCATGGCGGTAGCTAAAAGCCTTTGTAAGGAGTTGGAAAAATCTGCATGTCTTCAAAATCATTATTTAACGTATTTCTCAGGTTGGGTCTTGTTGTCGCACTTTTTGGTGCTTTGTCTCTTGTCGGCCACGCTCAAACCCGTCGCCACGTTCCGGGGCAAATCCTCGTCAAAACAAAAGCAGAACTGAACGATTCCAGTGTCACGGAGCTTTTAAAAAGCCATGGTGCGGTTCAGAAGGGCCTGATCAACGGCATCAACGTCCGGGTTGTTAACGTCCCTGAAGACAAGTTGGATCACGTGCTGGAAGCGTTGAGCCATAATCCCAACATCGAATTCGCTGAACCCGATTACGTTGCCTCCGCTGATTTTGTTCCCAATGATCCGTACTACACCGGTGGCAACCAGTGGCATCACGCAAAAATCCAATCGCCACAAGCGTGGGACATCACGCAAGGAACGACGAACATTGTCGTTGCGGTTCTGGATACAGGTGTCGATGCATCGCATCCCGATTTGGCTGGAAAAGTTTTAGCGGGCTACAATTACATCGCGAACACGAGCAACTTCACCGACGACCATGGTCACGGAACCGCAGTTGCCGGAACGGCTGCTGCCACGGGTAACAACGGTGTCGGCGTTGCCGGAGTCGCGATAAAGAACTGTATCCTGCCGGTGAAAGTTTTGGACTCCACCGGTAATGGATCTTATTCGGCGATTGCGAATGGAATTACCTTCGCCGCGAATAAAGGCGCTCGCATTATCAACTTGAGCGTTGCCGGATCGAGTTCTTCAAGCACGCTGCAAAGCGCCGTTGATTATGCGTGGAATAAAAACTCAGTGATCGTTGCCGCCGCCGGCAATAATGCCAATAACACACCGCAATATCCTGCGGCCTGTAACCATGCTGTCGCTGTTTCCGCAACCGATTCGAGCGACAACCTGGCTTCCTTTTCCAGCTACGGATCGTATGTGACTGTTTCGGCCCCGGGGCAGGGGATTGTAACGACTACGAAAGGCGGAAGTTATTCTTCCTGGTCAGGCACTTCTTTCGCATCGCCGGTTGCCGCTGGCGTTGCAGCGCTCGTTGCTTCGGCGAATCCTCAATTGTCGAATGCGCAGATCGTCGACGCACTCAAGACGTCGACCGACGATCTGGGTTCTGCCGGCTACGATATGTATTTCGGCTACGGACGTGTCAATGCGAGCAAAGCCGTTGCCGCTGTCGTCCCCGCACCGGCGCCGGTTTATGACGTGACGGCCCCAACCACGGCCGTGAATTCTCCAGTCGCGAACACTACGGTGAGTGGCACAGTTGCAGTAAATGTTTCGGCTGCTGACAACGTAGGCGTGACTAAAGTCGAGTGCTACCTTGATGGTGTGCTGCTCGGATCGGCCGCCGCTGCCTCTGCAAACTTCAACTGGGATACAACGCAACACGTTGACGGACCCGCGACGATTCAATCGCGCGCCTTTGACGCTGCTGGGAATATAGGCACGTCTCAGACCGTTACTGTAAATGTAAACAATGTCATCGTGACGGCTCCCGATACAACGGCTCCATCGGTACAAATCGTTTCTCCGCAAAATGGCGCGGTGATCGCGACGAAGAACGCGAAAGTGCAAGTCATCAGCCAGGATAATGTCGGCGTGACGCGCGTAGAATTGTATGTCGATGGTGCATACGCGGGGGCGAGCACGAGTGCGAATCCGCTTTTTAGCTGGAATCATATTTCACGTGGAGCTCACACGTTGCAGGTGATCGCATATGATGCAGCCGGAAATCGTGGCGTCTCTTCTGTCACGTCGGTGACGCGAAACTAAGATTAATCACAGCTTTCGAAAGCCGCGTGTTTCACGCGGCTTTTTTCATTTTTACGGCGCTTAGCGCATAAGGGCCCGGCACTATTTACACCGCCGTCAGTTTGGCACAGCCTTGAAAGGTCTTTCCCTTCCGAGGTATGTCGAACACGGCTGAATTGAGAAAGACGTTGGGTCCGGTGATGTTATGGGCACTGGGGGTGGGCTACGTCATTTCCGGGATGTATTTCGGATGGAATCTTGGCCTGCCACTCGGTGGTCCCTTCGGAATGCTCACAGCGACGGCAATCGTTTCCATTCTCTACATAACTTTCGTACTCAGCTATGCCGAGCTTTCCTGCGCCATACCGAAAGCAGGAGGCGCTTATGTCTACGCCACGCGGGCCTTTGGAGCGAAGGCAGGGTTCCTGGGCGGCGCGGCGCAATGGGTTGAATTTGTCTTTGCTCCGCCTGCGATCGCGAAAGCGATTGGTGATTACTTCGCTATTTTCTTCCCCAATGTCCCTTCCACGCTGATCGCTGTTGTTTTCTTTGTCATGTTTACGGCGCTGAATATTTACGGGGTAAAACAATCGGCGGCGTTTGAATTGATCATCACGGTTATCGCTGTCGTTGAGTTACTGATTTTCGCAGCTCTCACTCTGCCTCACTTTTCGTGGAGCAACTTTTCGCGAAACCCGTTACCTGGCAGATGGGTGGGCATATTTCCCGCGCTGCCGTTTGCGATTTGGTTTTATCTGGCAATCGAGGGCGTCGCCAATGTGGCCGAAGAAACAGTTAATCCACAACGAAACATCGTGCTTGGATTCACCACGGCAATCGGCACGCTGATCGTCCTCGCATTTCTTACGCTGTTTGCCGCGGTAGGTGTGAACGGTTGGGAAGCAGTTGTATTCACGACAGCGGACGCCAATGAAACTTCTGACAAGCCGCTCCCTCTGGCGCTGGCGAAAGTCGTCGGACAAAATCATCCGTTTTATCACATGCTGGTCGTGATCGGTCTCGGCGGTTTACTGGCTTCTTTTCATGGCATCATACTTTGTGCGGGCCGTGCGACCTTTGAATTCGGAAGAACCGGATACGTGCCTCGGCTTTTCGGCAGAGTATTGCCGCATCGACAAACCCCGGCGGCAGCGCTTCTCCTGAACATGGCCATTGGAGTTATCGCTCTCTTCACCGGAAAAACAGACACGATCATCTTAATCTCCGTCTTCGGTGCGCTTACGTTGTACGTGGTCGCAATGCTGTCGTTTTTCAAGTTACGCAAGACGGAACCCGAAATGCCGCGGCCTTACCGCACACCTCTGTATCCGTGGTCGCCAGCAATTGCCTTAATTCTTTCCCTGATTTGCCTTGGAACGATGGTCTGGTTCAATCGCGATTGTGCTCTCGTTTATGCGGCGATCCTGGTCGCAGGTTATGTCTGGTTCTTTTTCTGTCCTAAACAAAACGTGGCGGTCGCATGAAGAAAATCGTTGAGGAAATCCGCACTTCGGATGCGCAAAAGGTAAAGGTCGCCATCACCGATATCGATGGCATTTTGCGCGGCAAATATCTCATCAAAGAGAAGTTTTTATCCGCTGCCGAGACCGGCTTTGGGTTTTGCAATGTCGTCTTTGGATGGGATTCATCCGACGTCTGCTACGACAATTGCAGCTACACGGGTTGGCACAGCGGATATCCAGATGCGTCAGTGAGAATCGACCTCAATACGTTTCGTCGTGTGCCATGGGATGGCGACATTCCCTTCTTCCTCGGGGATTTCGTGACGAGCGACGGCAACGGTCTAGAGGTGTGTCCACGTCAACTGCTCAAGCGAGTCATCAAGCGGGCTGCAGATGCTGGATTTACAGCGAAGTGCTCGATGGAATTTGAATGGTTTAATTTTCGTGAAACGTCCCAAAGTGTCGCTGAGAAAAAGTTTATTGCGCCCACGCCGCTGACACCGGGCATGTTTGGTTATTCGGTCCTGCGCACGAGCAATAATCAACCCTATTTCAGCGCCATGATGGACGATTTGCGGGCCTTCCGTGTTCCTGTCGAAGGGCTGCACACCGAGACAGGGCCTGGAGTATTTGAGGCGGCGCTCCTGTATTCCGATGCGTTGGAGGCAGCTGATCGTGCGGTGCTATTTAAGTCGGGTGTAAAGGAGATCGCGCAACGCTTTGGCATCATGCCGAGCTTCATGGCCAAGTGGAATTCACAGCTTCCCGGGTGCAGCGGCCATGTGCATCAAAGCTTATGGCGCGGCGACAAGAATCTTTTCTTTGACGACAAAGATCCGGCAAAGATAAGTAAAATCTTCCGCAGTTATATTGCGGGCCAGTTGCATTGCCTTCCGGAGATTCTGCCGTTCTTCGCGCCAACGGTGAACAGCTACAAACGGCTCGTGGATGGTTTTTGGGCGCCGACAAAAGTCACCTGGGGAATCGACAATCGCACGACAGCACTTCGGGTGATACCGGGCAGCGCGAAGTCGACACGCCTTGAGACGCGCGTCCCGGGGGCGGACGTTAACCCGTATCTCGCCCTTGCCGCCGCGATCGCGAGTGGACTGTATGGCGTGGAAAAGAAGATGGCGCTCGAACACGTCGCCGTGACCGGAAGTGCGTATCACGAAAAAGACGCCGAGCGTCTGCCAAGAAACCTTTTCGAAGCTACGATGCGGCTGAGTCAATCAAAGGTCGCTCACGAATTATTTGGTGAGGCGTTTGTCGAACACTTTGTTCAAACGCGGCTTTGGGAGTGGAGACAGTTTCAGGATTCGGTGACGAATTGGGAACTACAGCGGTACTTCGAAATTATTTAACCTATGACATCTACATTCAGTTTTCCGACCCAGATCTATTTTGGGCCGGGCGTCCGGTCGCAACTACCTGCCTTTTTAACTGCCAATGGCGTCAAACGACCGCTCGTTGTAACCGACCGTGGCATAGCGCCTTTGCCGATGTTTTCGGCCCTTTTAAAGGGGTTTTCTCATGGCTTTGAAGTTGCTCTCTTCTCAGGTGTGTTCGGGAATCCTACGAGCGCCCAGGTGATGGCAGGCGTGCATGCCTTTCGTTCGCACAACGCCGATGGAATCGTCGGCATTG
>CBHWET010000118.1:0-12749 GCA_966112985.1 uncultured bacterium
CGGTAAGGGTAATTGTCAGTGTTGAAGAATCCGTAACGTTCGCCGAAGCCGAGGTGATATCGCGGCCTGAGGTGAAGCTTACGCTCGGGCGCTGTGCCGTATTAAATTGAAAACCCGTTGGTGCTTTCAAAACCAAAGTGACACCGGTGCCTGCGGCGAAATCGGCGCGACCGCCAGAACCGTTCTGTTCGTCGATTGTGATCGCCCCTAACGATATCCATCCCGGCAATGTTGCATTTGCTGCTTTATCGGCCGATATATTGAGCCCACCTGAGGCCGGCGTGACAGTGATAGTTGCCCTTACTTCGCTAACCAACAACGAAGCGGCCAGTGATAACAGAATACCTTTTTTCATTTGATAATTTGACTTCGCGCTGATGGGGGCGGCGGAGACAGTCGCAACGATGAGGAAAAACCCTAGATATGTCTAGGCAAATTTCTCATTTATGCAAAAGATTTTGCCCTGTGGATGGTTAAGGGGTATTTGCACGCCCGCCCAAGGCTAAATTCCGGGGTGTATATAGGGTAATATCGGCGTTACAGGCTATAAGCCGATCTATGAAAAGCTCCTCAGGTAAGCACGGCCAAAATTCCTGAACCTTTAAGGTTCAAACTTCGCTATTTTTGAAGAACAACGTCGCCTCCCAAAATCCGTTCTAAATGACCGTGTTGAGTGCGCACTAATAAAGCTCCGTCGGTGTTGAGCGCCTCCGCCCTCCCCTGCACAGTGCGGTCGCCGATATGAATCGTCACGCCATGTCCAATCGTTGTGCAACGTTCCTCCCATTCGTCCGCAACACTCTCAAATTGCCCACTCCTGATCCTTTCGTAATCCGCATCAAGCTCACGCAGAATTGCTTCCGCAAGGTCTGCGCGGTTGACGATGCGTCCTGTTTCCAATCGTAAGGATGTAGCAATTTTCTTCAGATCGGCCGGAAATTCCGTCAAGTTTACATCGACCCCAATGCCGAGAATCATGTATTTCACATGATCGAGCTCCGCACTCATTTCGGTCAAAATTCCAGCAACTTTCTTTCCGCCAATCAAAATGTCGTTCGGCCATTTTATCTCCGGCGTGACCTCCGTTTGCGACCGAATCGCGCGAAACAAAGCCGTCGCGGCGGCGATAGTAATTTGCGTTGCACTTTCCGGGCGCAGGTCAGGCCGCAACAGTATTGAGAACCAAAGACCCTTCCCTGAAGGAGATATCCATTTGCGTCCGAGCCGTCCCCTGCCCTTTGTCTGGGACTCAGCAAAAACGACGACACCTTCCCTCACCCCATCGTGCGCGAGCTTTTCCACAACGTCGTTCGTTGAACTTGTCTCCTGGAACACACGAACATCGCGACCAATCACTTTTACATCATATAGACGTGAAAGCAGATCGTCGGGGTGGAGAACATCAGGCGTGCTCAGCAACGAATAGCCATGATGCGGACTTGCCTCGATGTCGTATCCGAGGGAACGCAACTCCTCAATCCTTGCCCAGATCGCGGCGCGGCTGACGTTCAGTTTCTGAGATAATTCGGCGCCGGAGACATGGCCACCTTGCCGCAGTGCCTTGAGTATGTTTGCGTCGAGAGACATGGGGCTAAAAATCCAATGCAATATCGACGGCCCGCGCGGAATGAGTCAATGCGCCCACTGAAACAAAATCGACTCCTGTTGCAGCGATTCCCCCAATCGTCTGAAGATTGACGCCGCCGCTCGCCTCGAGTTTCGCGCGTCCTTTTACCAGCGCGACGGCAGAGCGCATATCCGCCAGAGTCATATTGTCCAGGAGAATAAAATCCGCTCCGGCTTCAACCGCTTGCTTTACCTGTTCCAAATTATCAGCCTCGACCTCAACTTTGAGGCTTGGAAATTTTTGTCGCGCGCGGGCCACGGCGGCCACGACTGCACTAGGCGGTTCGTTCGAAAGGGCGGCGAGGTGATTGTCTTTGATCAGGATCATATCAAACAAGCCAATGCGATGGTTTTTACCACCGCCACAACGAACGGCATACTTTTCGAGGAGTCGCAACCCAGGAGTCGTTTTCCGCGTATCGAGAATTTGGGTGTTCGTGCCGCGCACGGCTTCGACAAATTTTGCTGTCAAGGTCGCAACCCCAGAAAGCCGTTGGACAAAGTTCAGGGCGACGCGTTCGCCTGTCAAAATAGCCTGCGCGGGCCCTTCGATTTTGAGGAGAGTCCCCCCTTTTTCCACGGCGACGCCGTCGGCAGCCACGCGTCTGATTTGCAACCCCGGGAAAACTTGATGATACGTTTCAATTGCGATTTCAAGGCCCGCGACGACCAGCGGTTCACGCGCGACCATTTTCGCCTCGGCCATGGCGTTCGCGGGGATTGTTGCAAGTGTTGTCGCGTCTCCGCTGCCAACGTCTTCAGCGAGCGCAAGTTTTACCACCCGTTGAATCTCTTCTTTCGGAAGCAACTCCATAACGCAACGTTACGACCAATCGCCAAAAGAAAAAGATTTTTCGGTGAATGCAAAGCCGCTAGCCTGATGTCTAAATTACGATGAAACTGCGTTTCCTGATTTTCCTCCCGATCGTTCTCTTTGCGTTTTTCCTTCAGGCGCAACAAACGAAAAAATCTATAAAACAATGGGAACCGGAGATTCGTGCCTTTGAACTTGCCGATAAAACGAATCCACCGCCGTCAGACGCCGTCCTGTTCATCGGCAGCTCGAGCTTTCGCATCTGGAAAAACACTGCTGCAGATTTTCCCGAATACAACGTGATCAACCGCGGATTTGGAGGATCTCAAATCTTCGAAATCAATTATTACTTCAGCAGGATCGTGAAACCATACCGTCCTAAAACGATTGTCTTCTATGCTGGAGACAATGACCTTGGAACCAAAGCACCTGAAGATGTGTTTCGTGATTTCAAAACATTCGCCGAAAAGACCCACTGGGCGTTCCCACAGACAAAGATTCTTTTTCTTTCGATAAAACCCAGCATTGCACGTTGGAAAAACAAAGAAAAAATCATTCGCACCAATCGCCTCGTCGAAACGTTCGCACGGGATCACGATTACATTCACTACATTGATATATTTACACCGATGCTGGACAAGGACGGAGGGCCGCGTCCTGAGCTCTTCCTCAAGGACGGACTTCACATGAACCGCCAGGGCTACGAGATCTGGATCGCTGCCCTGAAGCCGGCGTTAAAGGAATTTCACGAGCAATCCAGTGCCAGCGCGAAGAAATAATCAGGCGCCAATCCCATCGGTCGTTCATCATTTGCCCGCGTTGAGTTTGCGTATGAAGCTTGTAGGTTACCATAACCAAGGAGCTTTGATATGGAAACGACTTCGTTCTGGCTGACGTCTACCGAATCGCCGACATTTCCCAATATAACGAGTGACCTGACGGTCGACGTAGCCGTTATCGGCGGTGGAATAACAGGAATTTCAACTGCCTACCTTCTTAAGAAAGCAGGATTGAAAGTCGCCTTGCTGGAACGAGACCAAATCGGCGGTGTCGATTCCAGTTACACGACAGCCCATTTGACGGCGGTGACGGACGAACGTTTGCACGTACTCGCAAAACGCTTTGGTAAAGATTGCGCTCGGGCGGCCTGGGATGCTGGCTTCGCCGCCATCGATCAAATCCATCAGAATATTCAGTCCGAGAATATTGCGTGCGATTTTCGCTGGGCGCCCAATTACCTGACCGTCCCCTTAAACGGAGCAGACGACGATTCGATCAAGTCTCTGGAAAAAGATGAGAAACTCGCGCGTGACTTCGGCTTTTCAGCCGAGTTTCTGGACAAAGTTCCTTTCCTTAACATTCCGGGTGTGAAGTTTGGAAACCAGGGATTGTTTCATCCTTTGAAATATCTGTTCGCGCTGGCGAAAACCATCACTGGCGACGGCAGCTATGTGTTCGCACATTCACCCGCCGAAGAGTTCAAGGATAAAACCGTCAAGTGCGGCCAATACAAAGTTCGCTGCGACTGGTTTGTGCTGGCAACGCACACGCCTCGCGTGGGCAAAGATAGTTTCTTCAGCGCAACTCTGCTTCAGTCGAAGCTGGCACTCTACAGCACGTACGTGCTTGGTGCTGAAGTTGCCCGTGGCCGGATTCCCGACGCTTCGTTCTACGATACAAGTGATCCGTATTTTTACCTGCGCATCAATCCAAACGGTGAATCGGACATCGCCATCTTCGGTGGCGAAGATCACAAAACCGGCGAGGAGGAAGATACGGAGAAGCCGTTCGCCAATCTCGAGAACACGTTCCGCAAAATCCTTCCTGATGTGAAAATCACTCATCGTTGGTCCGGCCAGGTTGTGGAAACCACTGATGGTCTGCCGCTCATTGGTGAAACGGAGAAGAACCAATTTGTCGCCACAGGCTTCGCCGGCAACGGCATGACCTTTGGAACCATTAGCTCCATCATGGCTCGCGACGCTATTACTGGCCGGAAAAATCCATGGGCCGATCTGTTTGACCCGCATCGCAAAAAGATCAGTGCTGCCGTGGATTATGTGCGTGAGAACAAAGATTATCCATATTACATGGTACGTGATCGCCTTGCCGGCGCCGAAGCAGACTCGGTCGAAGCCTTGCAAATCAATGAAGGCAAAATCCTTCGGCTTAACGGTAAAAAGGTTGCCGCGTATCGCGACGAAAACGGCAAGGTCACAACATGTTCACCGGTCTGCACGCACATGGGATGTATTGTGAACTGGAACCATGCGGAAAAAACGTGGGACTGTCCGTGCCACGGTTCCCGTTTCAAACCAACCGGTGAAGTGATGGCTGGACCTGCAGAAATGCCCCTGGATAAAGTTCACGTTGAAGCAGAGGGCGAAAAGAAGAAAAAGACTGCTGCCAAAAAGAAAAAACGCGAGCTCGAGCACGCACACTGATCCACCGCCTGATATCAGGGACGAACAATATTGATCTGGCTCGGATCGCCGAATGCGCCTTTCTCGCCAAAAGCCACAAAGCGCACCTTGAGCTCGTGCAGACCATCGAGCCGAATCGTTCCACCATTTTGACCACTCAGAACCGATACACCTGCAAAAGGTGAGTCACCGCGTGCTTTGGGGTGAATAGTGCCAACGAGCCGACCTCCATCCATGTGACGCAATCCATTTGGAATCCGGAACAAAATCCAATTCCATCGGCCGTTATTTGCTGCAGCTGGCAGTTCTCCACCATCCACGGCAATTGGCTCGGGCAATGTTCCCGTCAGGAAATTGAAGTAACGCGGATGCCCTTTCTCATCGACGAGGGAATCATCTCCGAACACCTGCATCAGAATATCAATTTCATGTTGGTTGGCCCACGTTTGGTATTTTGAGTCTGCCGTATTGAACTTAATTCCCATCACCTTCAGACCACGATGTCCGCCGACGGTGACAGGTTCGGTCACGTGATCTGCGCCGGTAAGAATTTTCAACGAAGATACCCAGTTTGAATTCGCCGGTTGAAACGCGTCATCGACGCTCACGAAATGAACAACTTTATTCGATGCAATCGTCGGCGGCAGTTTTTCCGGATCCAAAGGAGGGGCACCTTCTGACGACCGAACAAACGAGAACAACAACGCTGTGATCAGCAATAGTAGTTGCATAGAGCGCAATTATGTCAGGATTTCGCGAACAACGCGTCCTTCGTCGGTAGGACCGATCAAACGTTGATTCAAGCCGAGATACGGAAAGCTCAATTGATGCGGGTTCAAACCAACTTGATTTAACACAGTCGCTTGCAAATCGCGCACCGTCATCTTGTCGCGGACCACGTGATAACCAAATTCGTCCGTTTCGCCAAACACCAGGCCGCTCTTTGTCCCACCTCCAGCCATCAAAACGGTAAAGCAATTCGGATGATGGTCGCGTCCAAGGAATGTTGAACCGTTTCGCGCTTCGTTCATCGGAGTGCGCCCGAATTCGCCACCCCAAATCACCAGAGTGTCGTCCAGCATGCCGCGTTGTTTCAAATCTTTGATTAGTGCTGCGCTCGCCTGGTCAACGTCTCGACACTTCTTCGGAAGGCCAGTGACAAGATCGTTTTCACCATTGGTACCGTGCATGTCCCAACCCCAATCAAACAACTGCACAAACCGAACGCCTTTCTCCACCAGGCGTCGCGCCAGCAGGCAATTATTGGCAAACGAACCCTCGCCCGGCTTCGCGCCATACATGTCGCGGATGTAACCCGGTTCTTTCGCAATATCGAATACTTCCGGCACTGTAATCTGCATTCGATACGCCAATTCGTATTGTTCAATCCGCGTTAGTGTCTCGGGATCACCAAATAATTTTGCCTCCGCTTCGTTCAGCTTGTGCAACGCATCGAGGCTGCGTCGGCGGCTTTGGCGGTCCATACCGGCAGGATCTTCGGAGTACAAGATAGGCGCGCCGGTCGTGCGGCATTGCACGCCTTGATAAACACTGGGAAGAAAACCGCTGCCCCACAGACTTTTTCCACCGGTCGGATCTGTGCCGCCGCTCAACAGGACGACGAAGCCGGGCAGATTCTGATTTTCACTGCCGAGCCCATACGTAACCCACGATCCCATGGATGCCGCGCCCGCCCGCTGTGTTCCTGTAAAGAGAAACAGTTCTGCCGGCGAATGATTAAACTGATCCGTCCACATCGACTTGACGATGCATAGGTCGTCCGCAATTCCGGCCAGATTGGGAATGATGTTGCTGAACCATGCGCCGCTTTTTCCGTACTGCTTAAATTGATGCGGTGTGCCCAACATTTTCGGTACACCTTTGATGAAGGCGAACTTTTGCCCTTTGATCAATTCCTCAGGACAAGGCTGCATGTGCAGTTCGTTCAGCTTCGGCTTGTAATCGAACAAATCCAACGAAGGCGGCGCTCCCGACATGTGCAAATAAATCACCGACTTTGCACGCCCAGGAAACGTCGGTGGTTTTACGGCAAGAGGCGAAACCGGCTTTGACGCAGCCCGGGCCAGCATTCCGCTCAGCGCCATTCCGCCGAGACTCAAACCGGTGCGATGAAGAAATTGACGGCGGGATAATGCACGAGCGTTGGCGAATCGAAAGTTTAACGGTTCCATATCAGCCTTTCATCAACACACCATCGAGATTCAAAATGACATTTCCAATAATAGTCCAGGCCGCACCTTCCGCCGGCGTCAGAGATTTCGGCAAAGCTCCGAGTGGGCTGGTCGCTAATTCCGTTGCGGCTTTCTCGTTCCCTTTGTATCGCGCCAATTCCGACTGATACAATTCCACGAGCGATGCGATCTCGGTTTTTGTCGGTTGACGAGCCAGCGCAAGGCGCAAGCCATACGCTATTCTCTGCTCAAGGGTGGCACCACCCTCCTGGACAAGACGCCGCCCCAATGCTTGTGCCGCCTCCACGTAAACGGGGTCATTTAAAGTGACGTAAGCCTGCAACGGCGTATTGGTCGGCAAGCGGCGAAACGTACAACTCTCACGACTCGGTGCATCGAATGTCGCCATGCTGGGATACGGAACCGTTCGACGCCATACCGTGTAAATTCCCCGGCGATAACGATCTTCTCCGGTGCTGGTCGTGTAATTGCGCTGTCCGTTGAAGGCAGCCCGCCAAAGGCCGTCCGGTTGCGGTGGATAAACACTCGGGCCGCCAACCTTATGGCTCAGCAAGCCACTGATCGCCAGGGCCTGGTCACGAACAATCTCGGCATCCAAACGCCGACGCGGCGCGCGGGCGAGCAATCGGTTGCGAGGGTCCTTCTGTAACAGCTCCGGAGTAAAACGCGACGTCTGTTGATACGTTGAAGTCATCACGAGTCTTTTTAAAAAGCGTTTCACGTCCCAACCATGGTCGCGCAGATCAATTGCAAGCCAGTCGAGCAGTTCAGGATGACTTGGCAACGTTCCTTGTGTCCCGAAGTCCTCTTCAGTCTCCACCAATCCCGTCCCGAAAATCTGAGCCCAAAAGCGGTTGGCAACAACGCGGGCGGTCAAAGGGTTCTCCGGTCTCATGATCCACTTTGCCAATCCGATTCGATTCGTAGGTGCGCCCGACGGCCATCCATGAAATGCCGTCGGCACTGCCGCACTGACTTCGTCGGTTGGTGCAAGAAAATTGCCTTTGGAAAGAACGTGTGTGACGCGGCGCTTATCCGCGGCAAGTTCTTTCATCACTGGAACCGCAACAGGTTGAATAGCGTCCAGTTGTTTTTTGACGCCGTCCAGTTGCGCGCGCATCTTCGCTGTCGATAACGCATACTGTTGAAACCACACGACAGCTTTGTGCTGCTCCTCGTCCGACCGTTTGGCAGAATTAAAGATCGACGCGATGTCAGAAGGGATCGCGACAACGGGCGACGCCATCCCCGAGACTGAAATACGGAATCGGCCGATCGTGTTTTTGCTGCCAAAGGTTTGTGCGAGTTCGATGGTCAGCGTTCCCGGCGGCAATGACTCACCAACTTCAAAGACCGCCGCATGAGCTTCGCCTTGCGCGCCGTCGATAGACCATCCCGACCGCTTCTTTGCGTCACCATCGATCGTCAGGCTGACCTCATATTTTTTTTCGCTGAACGTAGCTGTCGCTCTCTTGAGTTTGATAACGCGGTTGGTCGCCGAGGCGTCTCCGTCCGCATGAAATTTCACGCGGAAATCATTCAAAACAAAATTGCCTTTGCGTGTCCGGCCCGGACCCTTCCTGGGCAGGGATTCGTCCGTCAATGCTTCCAGTCGAATTGCCGTGAAGTTTGATGGCGCGTGCAGCTTCACCGTATAGGTGTCTTTCATCGGCGCTTCACCGGTTGCCAAAAGGGATTTGTCCGGCAACTTCTGCAGCACGGTTTTCGCTTCCGTTGTAAACTCGAGCGGATCGAGAATTGTCCACGCGTTGCTCGTTACGCGAGTTTTTTCCCAGTCTGCGAGTTCAGAGGTCAATTCAGTCGAGACCCCATCAATCTTCTTTTGGAGAACGTCGATTTCTTTCTGCAACCGATCCATCTTCTCCTTTTCATCCTTCGTCGGCAGCGGCATCGTCGGACGTTCGTCAGGCTTGTCGTCATCCTCGGTTTGATTGAAGAACGCGTAAAACTGGTAATATTCCTTTTGCGTAATCGGATCAAATTTATGCGTGTGACACTGCGCGCATCCCATCGTCAGCCCCATCCAGGCCTGCGCGGTCACGTTGGCGCGATCTTTAACCGCAGCAACGCGCCATTCTTCGTCGTCCGTTCCACCTTCGGTGTTCGTCATCGTGTTGCGATGAAATGCAGTAGCGATCCGTTGCTCTTCCGTCGCGTTCTCCAATAAATCCCCTGCCAACTGTTCGATCGTGAATTGATCGAATGGCATGTTGCGATTGAAAGCTTTGATTACCCAATCCCGATAGGGCCAGATATTCAGTCGCAATGGATCAGAACCGTAACCCGCGGAATCCGCATAACGTGCGATATCCAGCCACATACGCGCCCAACGTTCTCCATAGGCCGGGGAAGCGAGAAGCCGATCCACAACTTTCTCGTAGGCATTCGGAGATTTGTCATTCACGAACGCGTCCAGCTCCGAAGGAGTCGGCGGTAATCCTGTCAGGTCGAGCGACACGCGGCGCAATAGAAGCGAGCGGTCCGCAGCGGGAGACGGTTTTAGTTTTGCCGCTTCGATCTTTGCGAGAATAAAGCGGTCGATTTCTGTTTTCGCCCAGCGACTATTCTTCACTCTGGGAAGTTTCGGAAGGACGGGCTTTTGAAAAGCCCAGTGTTTTTCGTAAGGAGCGCCCTGTTGTATCCACTTTTTCAGCGTTTCGATTTCACCGCCCGTCAAGGCGTGTCCTTCTTTCGGCGGAGGCATGACTTCGTCCGGATCAGTCGACGTAATGCGACGAACCATCTCGCTCGCTTGAAGGTTGCCGGGCTTGATTGCAAAAATTCCATCGTGCCGCGCTTTGATCGCTTCTTCACGAAGGTCGAGCCGGAGTTTGGCTTTCCGCGAACTGTCATCCGGCCCATGACAATGAAAACATTTAGCCGAAATAATCGGGCGAACCTGCGCTGCGAAATCGATGTCCTTCGAAGACGCGGCGTTCATAACCGTTGCCACGGCAGCAAGCGCCACCATCAACAAATGACGAAAAATGTGAGTTATTCGGTGCAATCGCAATTTAATCTTCAGTGTGGGTAACTTTTAGATTTTATACGTTTATCTCTAAATGTCATCAGCTTACCGGACGCAGACGCGTAAAGTTTGAACTCAGATACGACTTTTTGCGGAAGCCAGTTTAGTCGCTAAAGGCCACGCCTGGGCGCCGGAGTCTTCGAATACATTCGCAGACATCAAATCGGACGAAACCGCCGGTCGGACATCCCAAACCCGCCGAAAGAACCGCCACCGAGACGATTGGCACGCGTCCTGAACGCTGCTGCAGCCAAAAAGCCGCGCTGCAAGTGGTCAAAAATAGCCATTTCTTCTAAGTCGCTGATTTACAGGTGCGTGCAGACGAGGAAAAATTTTCCGACGACGAAAACACTTCGGAAAAGCCGTGGGAAAATTTTTCCTGACCTCAAACAGCTTTGGAATTGTCGCCGGAAATATTTCCCATGGAATTTCCATCCCATAATCGGCGACGGAAAATTTTCTGGAAGCGTCTCCATTCCGGAATTAAGCCGGGAAAATTTTCCCACGCCGCTCCCATCTTGGAACCGGGCTGGAAAACTTTTCCGACGAGGCTCCCATCTCGGGAAAGGGCGAAAATAATTTTCCCACGACAATTCCATTTGAGTTGTCTGGTCGGAAAGGTTTCCGGCGACAATTCCATCTCGGGAGAGGCATGGAAAAATTTTCCCGGCCCCGTCCCATGTCGTTTTCGCCGACTTTTTTCTTTCCCGAGCGAATAACAAGAGCGCGAAACCGAAAAAGATCCGAGCACCCAGACAAACATTTCAGTGTACTGTCCGCTCAGATATTTACAGAAGGTTAAGACATAGAAGTTTCCTCAAAAAATACGCCGGAAGCTGCGCCACTCCAGAAAATGTTGCGCAAAGAAAATTCAGCCTCGCTCCACGATATTTTATGGCGCAACGATTCGGATTCTCTTTCCGTTCGGCGTGCGTTCGCGGCGTTTCTCTCAGCGGAAGGACGACCGTTTGGATTTATCACCTCGAGCGCCCGCGGGAGCAGGCTGGAAAAGATTATTTTACCCCGTCGCGGTAAGGTTGCCCGGCCTCATACAGTTTGAGACGATTTTCCAACTGCGCGACAAGGTTCGTCGCATTCGCGGCACGCGCAAGATCGATAGCTTTATGTGAAGCGCTGATCGCTTCGCGGAATTCTCGATTCTGGGCATGCGCTGCCCCCAGGGTGTCCAGCACGGCGGGATCTTTGTAGTTCGTTAATTCCGCCGCTCGTTTCGAAAGAACAATGGCTTCGTCCCCGTCACGATAAAGCGCATTCGGATGCGTCGCATAAATCCAGGCAAGATTGTTCAACGCTTCAACCCATTGCGGCTTCAACTGCACGGCGGCTTTTAGATGAGCGACAGCTTCGTCCATCCTCTTGAACATTGGAAGCAGGACACCGAGTTGATAATGCGCCTCGGCGAGATTCGGCTGCAATTGCACCGCCGCGGCGTATTCCGTCGCGGCGTCAACCGCTTTGCGCTGCGCGAAATAAATATTGGCCAATTTCAGATGTGCGAGCGCCATATTCGGATTGGCTTTGATCGCGGAACGAAATTCCGTGATCGCCTCGTCTGCTTTGTTTAGGGAAACCAACGCATTGCCAAGATTGTAGTGAGCATCCGCATTGTTCGATTTGACTTCAGTTGCATGACGGAGATACGGAACCGCCTCGGCTTGTTTTCCCCGCTCCACCAACGAACTGCCAAGATTGTTCAATGCATCCACATGATCTGGATTCAGATTGAGAATGAATCGAAACCTCGCAATCGCCTCATCCAGTTTCCCGTGCATCGCCAGATCGCAGGCGATGTTGTTGTGCGCATTCAGTTGAAAAGGATCGAGACGAAGGGCTTCGTTGTACTCAGCCAAAGCTTCCGTCCGTTTATTCTGATGATCGAGAACGGTTCCAATGTTGTAATGCGTGAGCGTGGCATTCGGCTGTCGTTTTAGTGCTTCCTGAAACTGAAGCATCGCGGCCTCCAGATTACCATTCGCGAGATAGACAGCGCCAAGATTGTTATATGCTTCCATCTGCTCTGGCTGCTCATCGATCGACTGCTGGTAATGTTTTATGGCCTCCGCAACGTGTCCCTGCTGTTCGAGTTGATATCCCCAATTATTATGAGCGAGCCAGGAAGCAGGATTCTTTTGCAACGTGTCGCGCCACAGTGCTTCGGCGCTTTTATAGATGTTACATTCGCGCCAGCTAAGCATCGACAGGACTGCGATCACTGCAATCGCGGTACAGACGTGTACGAGCGCGCCGGCAGAATGGCGGAGTTTCGTAATCGCAGCGGCGACGACGGCGACAATCCCAATCATGGCAAAGTACTGCCAGTGATCGGCGACAGGCGAATAGCGTTGGAAGTAGATTTTGAAAAAACCGAGGACAGGAAACAAACTCACCGCGAAGTAAACTAATGCAAATAAAAGAGCACGAGCAGTGTGCCGGTTGGATTTCCAGAGAATAAAAATCAGACCGATAAACGAAACACCTGGCAAATACGATACGACGGAATGCCAGTTGATCTTCCACATCGGGTAGACGAATGCGAGGTTTACGGGCCAGAGCAGCTTCCATAAATAAAACCAGAGGGCAATTCCAGCTGCAGCGATCTTCTC
>CBHWET010000119.1:0-12719 GCA_966112985.1 uncultured bacterium
GCGTTGAAGAGCGCTGGCGCGGATGCGATTCCATTTTTGCTCCAGTGGATGAATCCGCAGGACGAGCGCGTGCCTTTCTACGGAGTTGAACAATCGTTTCGTATTCTCGGCGCGTCAGCCCGCGCGGCGATCCCGGAATTGGCGGGCATGGCAACCAATCGTGTCGGTGGTTTTTTCGCAGAGCATGGAGTTCGTCTGAAACCCGGCGTGGCGAATACAATGCCGTTACCGCGATTGAAGCATTCTGCCACTACCGCGCTCTTGGCATTGGGCTACATCGGACCAGATGCGCGTCCGGCCTTGTTCTCGATCCTCACGAATGCAGCTTCGGATGAACAAATAAAAGATCATGCGATGGCGGCCATCGATCGAACCTACAGTCATCCGCCTGAACCGGTCTATCACAAGCGTCCGCTCAGCTATTGGGTCGATATTCTCGATCTACGCTATGACAAGGCGTACAACGCGGCCTTGAGCGCGGCGATTTTATCTTCGTCGTGGAAAACTCCCGTCCCGCCCGAGCCAACGGTAGAAAATATACCTCAAGGACCCGAGGCGCAGGATGCAATCAGGAACGCGGGTCAGGATGCAGTTCCTTACTTGCTCATGCGCCTGAGTCAAAGATGTGTTCGTGATGTTCCTGTACGTGGAATTAGAGAAGCCTTTCGGGTCCTGGGTCCTGTCGCCCGCACGGCGATTCCTGAATTAACTCGAATGGCGACCAATGTCGTCGACTCGCCGAAAAGCTCTGCATCTTTTCCTTCTCTTCCGCTCCCACGGATAGATCCTCGCACCGTGGCGGCATTCGAGGCCCTGGGCGGAATCGGAATGGATGCATTACCGACGCTTATTTCCTTCCTGACGAATGATGTGCCGACCATGACAAAGATTGGTGCCCTCGAAGGAATAAGTGATTTGGGCACCAATGCAGCGTCGGCTTTGCCGGTGGTGGTCAAATGCAGTGAAGACAAAGACGTCTGGGTGGCGCAAGCCGCAGTAAAGGCGCAGCGTGTCATGGGCGGTCGGAAGGACTAGTCCTAAGTCTACATATCAGTTCGCGATCGAGATCGACGCTTCCGAGACCGTCCGGGGACGGAGTTCGCGTTAACTTTTTACTCCGCAAAAACTGTCCAACCGCGAGTTGTACGGTTTTCCGGCGACGGGAAAGGAGCCCAACTCGCGGGTTGGGCTGTTTTCCAGAGCGGAAATGTAGGACAACTCGCGGTTGGACGTGTTTCCCACGACGGAATTTCCGTACAACTCGCGGTTGGGCCTCTTCCGGACGCCGGAAACTTCGACCAACTCCGAGTTGTACAGTTTTTCCACTCCGGGAGAAGCGTCCAACCGCGAGTTGGAGACTTTTTCCACGACCGGAAAGTCGTCCAACTCGGAGTTGTGTTAACTTTTCACTCCGCAAAATCGGCCCAACCCGCGGGTTGGGTTTTTCTCCCGACCTGATTATCAGCAGGTTACGGAGAACTGAACAAAAAACGGGCACAGACGCGAAGGAAGACGGCGGGATAGAACGTGATTTAGCTTTAACGTTGTAACCTGATTCGTTCCCGTTCGCGAATGCTACCCGGCACGCATGGTCAGAACTATTGAGTTCTGTGAATCCCCATAGGATTTGGCCGCTGCTGCGACATTCGCCCCTTTGCCCGGCACGCTAAAGCGTGAACTCCAACGAAAGAGCGAGAGCTTCCCTAAAATAATTAAACTGATTGACACTAAACGGGTTAACGAGAAAACATCGTATCGACCTACATTCACCACGAAATAACAACCTACACCTAAACAACCTACAACCAATGAACCCCCTGACTTCCCCAATCAGGACGTATTGTGTCTTGATGGCCTGCATCCTGACCGCGCTTACGTTTTCAAATGCACGGCTCCTGGCAACGAACCAACAGGAATCGATTCCCTGGTCAGACGTTGGAATCGCCGCGACGGCGACATATGAGGGCAAAGGGCTATCGATCTCGCGCACCGAACAAGGCGCTCATCTCCGTTGCAACGCACAAAAGCTGGAAGCCGATGCGACAAGCAAAGGTTTGTGGTTGAGCTCTATGGCTTCCACGGAGGAGCAGTTTCGCGTCGTTGCCACTGCCCTGTCGCGGTCGTCAACAGAGGCCCAGCCGATTCGGATTTCTCGCGACGGGAAAATTGCCGTGACCGATCGGTTCGTGCAGTTTCTGCGCGAGGGGGTGACTGAAGAATATTCCGTGAGCGTGGATGGTATTCGACAAGACTTCGTTATTTTAGAAAGGCCACAGGGCGCTGGTGAATTGACGGTCGACCTGGATCTCAGTGGCGCACGGGCCGAGCAGGCGTGCGAAGCGGTTCATCTTGTGCTCAACGGATCACAGCGAACGATTGCTTATAGCCGTTTGCAGGTGAGCGATAGTTCAGGACGCGCTTTAGTAGCTCGGATGGAGGTGGCGGCGAATGACCGATTGAAAGTGGTGGTCGACGATGCAACGGCGATTTATCCGATTCGCATTGACCCCACGTTCAGCGACGCCAATTGGACGAGCCTCGGTTCCGTGCGCGGCGTCGACGGTGATGTTTATGGAATTACCTTTGACGCGTCGGGCAGTCTATACGTCTGTGGCAGCTTCAAGGCGGCTGGTTCGGTTTTGGCAACGAACGTGGCGAAGTGGGATGGAGAGCAATGGTCTTCTCTCGGATGGGGAGATGTAAACATCCCTACGAAAATTGCTGTTCTCGGCAGCGACGTTTACCTCTTCGGCAACTTCACGAATACCGGCACCATTCCAGCCAAGTACGTGGCGAAATGGAACGGGAGCCAATGGTCCGCTCTGCCGGTCGAATTGAATGGCCAGGTCCAGAGTGTCGCCGTCGTCGGAACCAATCTTTATGTCGGCGGAAATTTCACGAGTGCCGGAGCGCAGTCGCTCAATCACATTGCGCGTTGGGACGGTTCGACCTGGTCGGCACTTGGCCTCGGGATTAATAACGTCGTCTATGCGCTCGCCGCAGATGGCGATGTTCTTTATGCGGGCGGCGGTTTTACGAGTGCGGGTGGTGTCTTGATGACGAATCTCGCGAAATGGGACGGAACTAATTGGCTGTCAGTAGCGCCATTAGCGCCCGGTTCTGGAGCGATCAACGCTTTGGCCATCTCCGGCACAGACATCTACGCCAACAACAGCACAACGTACATCAATAAATGGGACGGCAACAGCTGGACCCAACTCGCTGGAGCCTCGGCTAACAGCATGGCATTTGTGGGAACCAACTTGTATGCAGCGAGAATAGCTGGCGGGACGGGGCCCGATTACCTGACTCGTTGGAACGGCAGTTCCTGGGAGGATTTGGGCCTGGGATTTGTCCACGATTTCTCCGCAAGTCGAGCACTCGTTGTGAATGGAACGAACCTTTTTATTGGTGGCGACAGCACAACGGCAAATGGAGTGGCCATTCGCGGCATCTCCAAATGGGATGGAAATCAGCTTTCGACGTTCGGCCCTGTGGATGGCTTGAATGGAACGGTCTCAGCTTTCCTATTGGCAACGAACGGAACCGATTTGTATGTGGGTGGCAACTTCACCAGCGCCGCTGGGATTCCACTCAATGGCATTGCCAAATGGAACGGCAGCACCTGGTCGGCTCTCGGCTCCGGTGTCAGCGGCTCGGTAATGGCTATGGCTTTTTCCGGCACAAACCTCTACGTCGGCGGCAGCTTCACGAACGCCGGAGGAATTGTGGCCACCAATATTGCCCTGTGGAATGGCAGCACATGGTCCAGCGTTGGCGCCACGAACGGTGCCGCCTCATCGATTGTTTACGCCCTCGCTATGTTAGGAAATGATTTGTACGCGGGCGGCGCTTTCACAAACATCGATGGCGTGTCCGCATCAAGGATCGCCAAATGGAACGGCACCAATTGGTCGGCTCTCACGTCCGGTCTTAACAACACCGTCCGCGCCCTGGTGGTATCAGGGACGGATTTATATGTGGGCGGCGACTTTGTGACCGCAGGGGGCGGCAGTCGTCCTCGCATCGCCAAATGGAACGGAAGCGCGTGGTCATCGGTAGGCGCGGTGGGTTTAGGCAATGGTGGTCCGGCCGGGGTACGTAGTTTGATCAACGTCAATGGACTGATTTACGCGGGAGGTGGTTTTTTGCCTAACGGATCTATTGTTGGTCCTGCCAGTTTTGTCGCGCGATGGAATGGCACTAGCTGGGCGAACCTCGGCACGGGCATCGCTGGAGCTGTGAATTGCCTCACGTCATGCGGAACTGACGTCTATGCGTGTCCGTTCAATCGAATTAGCCGTTGGAACGGCAGCGCATGGTCTCAGCTTGGTTCCACGATAGTTGGTACGGGTGTGTTCGCGTTGGCCAGCAGCAGCGATTCACTTTACGTCGGCGGAACGTTTAGCGCTGCGGGTGGTAAGGTCTCACCGAATTTCGCCAAAGCAGACACTTCGCCTTCGATCGGGACGCAGCCACTTTCAACCACCAATGCTCCTGGCGATCTCGTTGCGTTTGGCGTGGCCAATGTTGTTGGCACCCCGCCGCTGACGTATCAATGGTACCAGGGGACGAGCGGTGACACATCTTCGCCGATCACGGATGCGACGAACACCACCTACAGTTCGACAACGATTCCGCTCGGCACAAACTATTTCTGGGTGCGGGTGAGTAATCTGGTCGGAACGACTGACAGCACGAATGCCGTGGCGGTTATTGCATGGCCACTGGCCCAGGTCACAACGCAGCCGATCAGCGCTATCGGCGGTGTCGGGACGCCTTCGTTGCTCACGATCGAGGCGAGCAGCACAACACCAGTGAGTTATCAATGGCAGCTCAATGGCACGAACATCGTCGGAGCTACCAACGCCACCTGGCTTCCCACAGCTGGCGGACAGTACCGCGTCGCGATTTCTAACGGCGGTGGAACCATCTACAGCGATATTGCGACGGTAACGTTCGTGAGCCTGAACATGAGCTCAAACCAAATGGCGACGCTGACCCTTGATGGTGCCGTTGGCGTTCAATACCGGATTGATTCGATCGATAATCTCGGGACGAACTGGACCATTGGCACGAACTTCGTTTTGCCTAACAGTCCGTATCTCTACATCGACACCAATTCTGTCACCGTTCCTCAACGGTTTTTCCGGACGATATTGGTGCCATAGAATTACAAAGCGAGGCGGCGCCACTTTTTCAGACGGCGTTGCCAGACAAAAAAGAAACGGGCGCCGCTCGGTGAGCGACGCCCGTCTGCCGTGGGGTGCAGGTATGGACTGATTCTCTACTGCTGAACCCACTTGATGGCATCAGCAAGGACGATGGTGCCGTTCGTGGTCCAGCATGAAAGTTTCACGTTGTTGCTTCCGGCGTTGAGCGTGAATGTCCCGAGCGATTGCCAGGAGCCGCCGTTGGCTTGTTGGTTTTTGTTGACGGTCGTCGAACCCGCCGCATGTGTGACGATGTAAGGAGCGGTGATCGAACGATTGGAACCTTGTGACCACCAGGCATAGATCGTATAGCTGCCAGCGTTTGCCAAATTGGCCGTCCACGTTGCGGTATCACTGACATTGGCAACATTGCGGAAACGATAGTTCGTTCCGTACTTGTCTGTCGCCGAGGTCCCAGTGCTCCAGTTGGTCGAAGCAGTGAAACCGGCGTCGCTGTTGTCGAGAATCAATGTGATCTTCACGCTGAGCGAAGCGGCTGTGCTGGTGGCGCTGCCTGCGACGTTGCTCACGACGACGGTGTAGTTGCCCTGATCGGCAGGTTGCGCGTTGCTCTTCGTGTAACTCGAGCCCGTAGCGCCGGAGATATTCACCCCATTGAATTTCCATTGATAGGTGAGCGGCGCGGTGCCCGTCGCGACGACGCTGAATGTCGCGGCGCTGCCTTGCGCGACGGTCTGGCTGGAAGGCTGCGATGTGATCGTTGGCGGGACATTTACCGTCAATGCGGCGTTCGCACTGGTGACACTGCCGGCTGGATTGCTGACGGTGACAGAATAATTTCCCGCGTCGCTCGATTGCGCGTTGGACTTCGAGTAGCTGGAAGCGGTGGCGGCCGAGATGTTTACGCCGTTGAATTTCCATTGATAACTCAATGGTGCGGCGCCGGTGGCAACGACACTGAATGTCGCGGTCGCACCCTGGTTCACCGTCTGGCTCGCGGGTTGAGTAGTGATTGTTGGCGGAGCATTTAAGGCGAGAGTAGCCGTGGCGCTGGTGACACTGCCGCCGACGTTACTGACGATGGCGGCGTAGTTGCCGACGTTCGAGGATTGCGCATTCACAACGGTGTAACTGCTGCCGGTCGCACCGGAGATGTTTGCGCCGTTGAATGTCCATTGGTACGTCATCGCCGCGGCGCTCGTAGCTACGACGCTGAACGTGGCGTTCGCGCCGGGGTTGACGGTTTGGCTGGCTGGTTCGCCAACGATGCTGGGAGGTGCGACGACCTGGGCGAAAGGCGAATTGAACTGCAACGGGTTCCACCACACGGTGCCGATGGCAGGATTGAAGATCTGCACGTAATCGACTTCACCCGTGAAGTAGCGGTCGGCACTTTGCGAGTTGGCGCCGATGCGAACGGGTTGATTGCCGGTCGTGTCCGGTTTAGCCGTCGTGTTCGTCCTCGCAATTTCGCGACCATCGAGGGTGAGGATCACTGCACTGCCGCCAAATTTAACACTAGCCGTGTGCCATTTGCCGTCGTTCACAGTCGTCGTCGACTGCGCGAAGTAATCGGCACCGGTCGTTGCTTCGAAACCACCGGCGAGGTAACCGTCGCTATCGATCCAGATGCCGTAATTCATGTTTTGACCAGCGGCTTCGCTTCCGAAGCCGCCTTTGTTGACGATCATTGCGACCTGGCTTGCCGGAGGAGGTGCAACCGTGCGGAACTGTGTTTGCACAGTGAAATTGGTGAGCGACAGCTGCGGACGGTCCGCGATTTCGTAGTAGTTGGTGCCGTATAATCTTTGGCACGCCATGTCTAATTCGGCCTCGAGGTTGTCGAGATTGACGCGTCCGCCGTTGTAGGAGTTGCCGACTTCGCCGCTGGCAACGATACGGCTCCAGACGCGCACTTCATCAATGTCGCCATCGAAAAAGTTGTCGAGCCCGGCAGCGTCGGCACCGATGCGGATCGGACCAGTGCTTCCGTTATCAGGCACGGCGGTGCTTGCGACGGAACTCGCGAGGCTGCCGTCGATGAACAATTTCAGCGTGGCCTGATCGTAAGTGACAATGGCCTGATGCCATTGACCATCGATGTAGGTGGAGGGACTTGTGACAAAGACATTCGCGCCGGTTGCCGTTTCGAAACCGCCCTCAATGTTGCCGCCGGCAGTCATCCAAATACCGTAATTCATATTCGCTCCGGCGGATTCGCCTCCGAGGAAGCCTCCTTTATTCACGATCATTCTCGTGCCGGTGCTGGTGGTGCTGACCCGGAACCATGACGCCACACTGAATGTGGTGAGGCGCATTGCCGGGGCATCGGCGATTTCGTGGTAATTGTGTCCATTGCCATTGAAGAACGGCGAGTGGGAATAACCTTCGGCAACGCTGTAAACCTTGGCGTCGCCGGGCACGGTTGATTCGACAACGAAATCATCGCCGCCGGTGGTGGTCACAGTGACTTCATTCGTGTCGTCGCCCGTATAGACAGTGATGCCGGCGGCGCGCCAATCCGGCACGCGGTCGGCGCTGGGCCCAAGTGCGAGATGATCTTCAGAAGCAAAGGCCACGCGGGCGTATGGATGATCAGTTGAGACCGTGCTCGCGAAGGTATCGCTCAAATACCATTTGCCGTGATGCGGTATCGCCATGAACGCGGTCGCTTTAACTTCCGCGAGCGAGTTATTCCGCAGGTAGGTCTGCGCGATCGGCGTGATGTCGCCGGTGATCAGGTGGGAAACGTTGCCGTGTTTGATCCACAACACCAGCGAGTTCTGATTGTAATGTTTATCGGGATCGCTCAGAGATTCAGAGAAGGTCCAGAATGGGTCCTTGGGACAAAGCACCTTCACCGTGAGTTCTGGATCCCAATTCAAAACGTCGCCTTCACGCAGGCCGGTCTGGCGCGTGGCGTTCGAGTTTTGAAAAGCCGTCCAGAAAGCATTGTCGTAACCGCCGTTGTTGTCGCCGTCGGGATTGAAACCGGTATCGATCAGTTTCAGAACGTTAAAATCCTGGAACATCTGCGGGCCGGCATCGTAGTGATCATGATGCGGATGACTGATCACCATTCCATCAACGGTTCGGATGCCCTGTTTCCTCAAGAAGTTGCCGATGCCCATCCCGCCATTGGCATCGGTATCATAGAATTCCCCCGCCACACCCGGGTCATAAACGTAAACTTTTCCGGAAGGCGTTTCGATAATGCACCCGGTGTGGACAGACGGGTAAGTAATCTTGAGCGTGCCCGCTTTCGCCAGCGAGACGCTGAACGCGAGTAGGAGGATGCAAGCAGCGAGGCACGATGTTGATGTGACGATTGCTCGAGCCAATGCGAATGTTTTTGTTTTTCCCGGTGAGGGAATGACATGGGTACAGGTGTTCATGCATTGTGTGTGGATTGCCCGTGGGGAATGGCGAAACGTATAGGGGATCGGCGCGAAGATGTATATACCCCCAAAATGGGGGCTTTAGGACGGGGAACACCTGACCTCGTTGAACGGAGGATGTCAGTCGACTGAAAGGTGTGGCAGAACGCTCCCGCTCTTAGCCGACACGAAAGCGCTTCGCCCTACCACTTTAAGCGTCTTTATTTCGTCGCCGCGACCGCCTGATCGACAGATTCAGCGAGAACGCTAAGGCCATCGCGCAAGGCGTCTTCAGGAATCGTCAGTGGCGGCGCAATCTTCACCGTCTGTCCCCAGGCTCCGACGGGTGAGAAGAAGAGAAGACCTTTTTGGAAACATTTCTCGATGATCGCGTGCGCGAGATCGTGATTGGGTTCTTTGACCCCAGGTTTCACAATCTGCATTCCCCCAACTAAGCCAGTGGCAGTCACGTGACCCACTACATCACAATGCTTCTTCTTAATGCTTTGCAGACCTTCAAGAAGAATTGGGCCGAGTTTCGCCGCATTTTCGGTGAGGCGTTCGTTCTTGATCTTGCGCAGGCTCGCGAGCGCCGCCGCAACACAAACTGGATTGCCTGTGTGCGTGCTCGTCATCGAGCCCGGTGGGAATTGGTCCATGATATCATTGCGCCCAATGACTGCCGAAAGCGGCAACGAACTGCTGATGCCTTTGCCACAGCAGATGATATCCGGGTTCACGCCGTAGTGTTCGAATGCCCAGAACTTTCCAGTGCGCCCGAAGCCGGCCTGGACTTCGTCGAAAATCAAAACGATGCCGTTGTCGTTGCACCATTTGCGAAGCTTTTGCGCGTACTCAACCGGCGCGAAATCAGGACCGACGCCCTGGTAACTTTCCATGATGACGCCAGCGATGTCCTCGGGCTTCAGGCCACGTTTAGCGATACTGGCGAGGAGGCTTTCGAAGCTCGTGTCTGTTTGCCAGTAGCCGTCAGGGAACGGTGCGTTGATAATCGCAGGGTCTTCGTTAACGATCCACGATTTCTGTCCAGCCATTCCACCGGCCTGTTGCGAACCGAGGGTGCGTCCATGGAAACCGCGTTCGAAACCAATGATGCCAATTTTCTTTTTGCCGCCCTGTTTGATGCCCCAGCTGCGCGCAAGTTTGATGGCACATTCGGTGGCTTCAGAACCGGTCGTGAGAAGGAAAACTTTCTTCAAGCCTTCTGGTGAAAGCTGCGAAAGGTATTCAGCCAGCTCAGCGCGTTCTTCGCTTGGGAAAACGTAGTTATGCAACAAACCGCTGTTCACCTGGTCGACGATGGCCTGGCGAATTTCTTTCGGGCCATGGCCGGCGTTGGTCACCAGCACACCACTGGACCAATCGAGCCAGCGGTTGCCATATTTGTCATAGACGAAAATGTCGTCAGCACGATCCCAGACGATCGGCGGCTGGCCGCGCATGGAAATGGGTTCAAATTTGCGGAGCTTTTCGAGTGTTGGAACGCTGTCCGGATGCGGGAGCGGCGTCACGATGCGGCGATACTTGGTGTCGACCTTGGGAACATTGACTGGCGTGATACTAAATTCTTTACCCATAAATCTCGTCTGATTGGCAGCTTTGGTTACGTCTCTTATTTATTGGTTCATCCTCGGAATAAGGCGATGCAGTGAAGCACAAACCAATGTTGAAAACAAAGAAAGAATTGAACCGCAGGAACCAAGGAATGTGCTAGACAGTTAGCATTACATTCTTCATCTTTACCGAAGCACAACCAACCAAAACAGATGAACGGCGTTCAAAATTTCCGTCACAGACCCGTTGCAGGCTTCACGTTGATTGAATTGCTCGTCGTGATTGCCATCATTGCGATTCTTGCTGGCATGCTCCTGCCGTCGTTGTCACGTGGAAAAGAAAGCGCACTGGGGGTGAAGTGCATGAGTAACATGAAACAGATCACGACGGGATGGATGCTGTATGCCGACGACAATAACGATTACCTGGTCTGGAATGACTTGAGCAAGACTGGCACGGGCTGGGTTCGCGGGATGCTGAATTACGACGGCAGCAATACCGATAACACTAACACAACTTTCCTTACGGATCCGCAATACGCGCGGTTAGCTCCGTACACCGCAAAAACGGCAGCGATTTACAAATGTCCGTCAGACAAGAGCACGGTAACGATCAGCGGGGTGAAGTATCCGCGAGTTCGCAGCATTTCACTGAGCCAGGCAATGAATTCACAGGACGACTGGATGAGCTACCTGACCGGTGTGAAATACAAAGTGTTTAAAAAGCTTACGGACATTGCGACGATGGGCGCAGCGCGTGCCTATGTGATGATCGACGAGAACCCGGACAGTCTTAATTATGGCGACTTTGCGGTGGCGATGAACGATGGCGTTGCTGATAACCAGGTCCTGATGGTCGATGTACCGGCGAGTTACCATAACGGCGCAGGCGGATTGAGTTTCGCCGACGGCCACTCCGAGATTCATATGTGGAAGGATAAACGGACGAAGCCACCGATCACCGGGATTTTTATGGTCACGTCCGTCCAGTCTTCGCCAGGGAACGTTGACATGCGTTTTATGTCCGACCACACGTCGATTCGAGAATAGCGCGGCGGCCGACGGGATTCATGCGGAAACGTAAACGCTAATCGGGTTGCCACAATTGGAGTGCAGTCAGATGGTTGAAGATCGTTATCCTTTATGAGCCGATTGCCCAACGCGGAAGACCATCGCAAACCTGAGTATCCAATCGAACCCATCTTCGTCCGCCGCTGGTCACCCCGTGCGATGACCGGGGAACCCCTTTCTGAAAAAGAACTGTTCACGTTGTTCGAAGCTGCGCGATGGGCTCCGTCCACTTACAACGAACAGGAATGGCGATTCCTCTATGCCCGCCGCGATACGCCGCATTGGCAAAGTTTTTTCGACCTGTTGATGGAAGCGAATCAGGCGTGGTGCAAAAACGCGGCGGTGCTTGTCGTCGTGCTCGCGCGTAAAACCTTTACACGAAACGGAAAACCGAACCCCGTGCATCTTTTTGATACGGGCTCCGCGTGGGAGAATCTTGCCCTGCAGGCGACTGCGATGGGAATCGTGTCGCATGGTATGGCAGGTTTTGATTTCGACAAAGCGCGCACCACGCTTCGCGTTCCGGATGAATATGCCGTGGCCGCCATGTTCGCCCTCGGTCGTCCCGGTGATCCCGACAAGTTGCCGCAGGAATTGCGCGAACGTGAAACGATTACGCAACGCCGTCCCGTTCGCGAAAGCATTTGCGAAGGTGCATTTGCTTTTGGCAAATAAAGGTAAGCTGCGGCAGTTGAAACAGGTCAGCTTCGGCTATATTGAGCTATGGCACTCACGGCGCAATTTCCCGACGAAGCCACAAAGCACGGCGAATTCAGCCGTCAAGAGGATGCGTTTCGCGATTGGATCTCCAATGACAATTCAACTCCCTACCCCGCTGTTGCGGGCCGTTACCACCTTTACGTTTCGTTAGCGTGTCCGTGGGCAAGCCGCACCATCATCACGCGCAAAATTAAAGGGTTGGAAGAGGCGATTGGAATGACCGTTGTCGATCCCGTTCGCGACGAACGCGGTTGGGCATTTCGGGAGGGTCCTGGTTACAGTAAAGACCCGATTAATGGCTTCGAATTTCTCAGTGAAGCTTATCACGCAACCAAACCAGACTTCGACGGCCGCTTCACTGTTCCTGTTTTGTGGGACAAGGAAACGCGCCGCATCGTCAACAATTCCGAGGACGACATTTGCCGGATGTTCAATGATGCGTTTGGAGAAATAACCCGTTCAGATGTCGATCTCTTCCCGCGCGACATCGCGAAAGAGCAGGCGCAATCGTCGCAATACATTTACGAGAACGTAAATAATGGTGTTTACAAAGCCGGTTTTGCAACACGGCAGCGTGCCTATGAGTTTGCGGCACGTGCGGTTTTCAAGGTTTTAGACGAACTCGATGCGCGCCTCGCCACGCAGCGCTTCCTTTTCGGCCGACGCATCGTCGAAACAGACTGGCGCCTGTTCTGCACGCTTGTTCGGTTCGACGCCGTTTATTACGTCCACTTCAAATGCAACGTCAGGCGTATTAGCGATTATCCAAGCCTTCAAGGGTATTTAATGGACCTGTATCAGCA
>CBHWET010000120.1:0-12694 GCA_966112985.1 uncultured bacterium
AGTCAGTTTCGGGCAATGGCAAGGGCAAAAACGATTTCAAAGTCAAAGACCTTTCCCTCGCTGAGTGGGGTCGCAAAGCGATCGATATTTCCGAGCATGAAATGCCGGGCCTGATGTCGATTCGCCGCAAGTATGCTCCGCAAAAGCCTCTTAAGGGCGTCCGCGTGACCGGTTCGTTGCACATGACGATCGAAACCGCCGTCTTGATCGAAACGCTTGTTGACCTCGGCGCTTCAGTTCGTTGGGCGAGCTGCAATATCTTTTCCACTCAAGACCATGCTGCTGCAGCAATTGCTAAAGCAGGTATTCCCGTCTTCGCCTGGAAAGGTGAAACGCTCGAAGAATATTGGGATTGCACACTCGATGCGATCACGTTCCCCGGCAACAAAGGCCCCGAGCTCGTTGTTGATGACGGCGGTGATGTGACATTGTTGATCCACAAAGGATATCAGCTGGAAGAAGGCGACAACTGGGTCAACACGCCGTCGACCTCGCACGAAGAACAAGTCATCAAGAATCTTTTGAAACGCGTTGCCAAGGAACGTCCGTGCTTCTGGCACAATCTTGTTAAAGACTGGAAAGGTGTTTCTGAAGAAACAACCACCGGCGTGCATCGCTTGTATCAAATGAAAGAAGCCGGAAAGCTTCTCGTCCCCGCGATCAACGTCAACGACTCCGTCACGAAATCGAAATTCGACAATCTCTACGGCTGCCGCGAATCGCTCGCTGACGGTATCAAACGCGCCACCGACGTAATGGTCGCCGGCAAAGTTGCTATCGTCTGCGGTTATGGCGACGTCGGCAAAGGTTCAGCGCACTCGCTCCGTGGATTCGGTGCTCGCGTGATTGTTACCGAAATCGATCCGATCAACGCCTTGCAGGCGGCGATGGAAGGCTTCGAAGTGACGACGGTTGAAGACACACTCGGTCGCGGTGACATTTACGTCACCACCACTGGCAACTGCGACATCATCACACTGGAACACATGCAGAAGATGAAGGATCAGGCCATCGTTTGTAACATCGGCCATTTCGACAACGAAATTCAGATCGATCGTTTGAACAATGCGAAAGGTGTGACGAAACTGAACATCAAACCTCAGCTGGACAAATACACCTTCGCTGATGGTCATGCGATCTATATGCTCGCTGAAGGTCGTCTCGTGAATCTCGGTTGCGCCACAGGTCATCCGAGTTTCGTGATGTCGAACTCATTTTCAAATCAGGTGCTCGCGCAGATGGATCTGTGGAAGAACAAGGAAACGTATCAAAAAGACGTTTATCGCCTGCCCAAGAAACTCGACGAAGAAGTCGCCCGTTTGCATTTGGAAAAGATCGGTGTGAAGCTCACGAAGCTGACGCCAAAACAGGCAGATTACCTCGGCGTTTCCCAGGACGGACCATACAAACCGGAACATTATCGGTATTAATTGGCAGGCGGTTCTCGCTCCTCAGCTAAAACACTTAGAAGCTCAACAGGGTTTCCCTGTTGAGCTTTTTTCATGATTTTCCTGAAAAGAATTCGACATTTTAGGGGCAAAAAAATAAAAAATAGATGTTCACCGTAACAGCAATTTATTAAACGTTTTATCCAGCACATGGGAAAACCGATGAAAAACCGTTCCGCATTCACTTTAATCGAATTACTCGTCGTTATCGCAATCATTGCCATCCTCGCAGGGATGCTTTTGCCCGCGTTAGCCAAAGCAAAAGAAAAAGGCAACCGAATCAAATGTTTAAGTAATTTAAAGCAAATGGGCTTGTCCTGTTTCATGTACGCACAAGATAATCGCGGAGAATTGTGCGGCAGTTCGACAAGCTACTACGATAACGACCTGAACTGGATGTATCATAACTTCGTGAAGTCGCCGAATATGTTCGTTTGCCCGAGCACGAAAAATACTGTTAGCGCTACCAAGGTTACAGGGACGTCATTGGTAGACCTCCAGACGTTCGCCACGTCGAAAATGGCAACCAACGGCTATAGCTACGAACATTTTTTTTGGTACCGCCGAGATCAAACTTCCGGGGCAGTTCACGAAAGCACTGCCTCGTCTTCATCAACACCTCAGACGCGTAAAACCGAAAGTTACGTAAACACGCGTCGTCATACGCAAGTCGGCGATGGCCTTGGGATGAAAGATATAGTTCCTGGCGCCGCCGCAACGTGGTTAATGGTGGATGGTGATGATCAAGGACAGCCCACCAATCCGTTAAACAATTACCCCGACCCGCAGGAGAACCATGGTGCGGCTGGTGCCAATGCCAATTTCTGTGATGGACATGCCGAATGGCTTCCCACGAAGAAGACCAGCAGTGCCATCGCAGACAAATCCGACCGGTTCTTCATCATTCGCGAACTCTCAACCGACGAGGGTGTCGCAGCAAAAAACCAACCGTAGCATCCATATTTCAAGATCGTATCTTCCACGACAACTGACTCATCGATCCTATGAAAAAAACGCATAATC
This sequence comes from uncultured bacterium, assembly GCA_966112985.1. Taxonomy (GTDB): domain Bacteria; phylum Verrucomicrobiota; class Verrucomicrobiia; order Limisphaerales; family JACDHS01; genus CBHWET01. The sequence goes on from CBHWET010000120.1 coordinate 2,472, forward strand.
ATGTTCCAGCTTCGCCGAAGGCCTTATTGGTCGCGGCGGCCTTGTTGGGTATAGCGACCGCATCTTTTGCGGCACCCTATGCCTGCGATCTGACCAATAACAGCGGGGTCATTTCGTTTCGCCTCAACGAAAACGCTGACAACGTTAAAATCATTTCAAATGGAGGTGCCACGACAAATGATCTTGGTGCGGGCGTCAAAGGACTTACGGTAACGAATCTCGGAATTTCCGGCGTGTTTCAGGTCATTGTCACCCGCTCGGTAGCGTCTGGTTATACCCTCGCCAGCAGCGACTCATTCCAGGATAACGGTATTTACGTAAATAAATACGAACAAGCGCGCGGTATCGCCGTGAACAAGAATCCGGCGACCCCGTCCTTTGGTCGAATCTTTATCGCGGATTCACGGCAATCCACCACCACAAGCCCTGTTCGTACGAATTATCAAGGCATTTACCTTATCAATTCGGACGATACGGTTGCGCTTAACACTGGCGTAACGCCCAGAGTCCCGGCAGGCATCACGTTTGCGGCGTCTTCTGCGAGCCCAACGCGATTGGTCATCGGTAAAGATGATAACCTTCTGTATATGTGCGATCTTTCCGATCCAGCAGGTGGTCTGTGGTACAGTGACCTCGATATAACAACCGGCGGTAATGCGCTCGATCATATCGGCGATCTGAGCACGGGTGGATCAACTCACGGCAGCATCTATGCGACGGCGGTCGAAGGCACCCTGGCGAATGGTAACCTGAAAATTTACACCTACGATGAAGACTTGAGCCCGGTTAAGTCTGCCTGGCGATACGATGTCAACAGCGGTCCGGTGCCTTTCACTGGTTCCGGAACGAGTTTGGGACAGGCATGTGTTAGTTCGACTATAGACATGGTCAAAGGCGGGCCCAAAGATTATATTTATTCAACCCAGAATCGCAATACGGCGATCATTGCTGAACCAAGTTTGATGATCTTCACCACGAATGGGGTTCTCATTACAAATTCGTTGTTGGCCACCCGCGCTTTCGTCGGTAATTCCACCAATAGCGATTTGCTTAGAAACGTAACGGCTCTCGACATGTCGCCAGATGGTAGAACGCTGGCGTTGATCCGCGGTTCGAGTTTTGGCAGCGTGTTGTTGCTACCGTTGGACACGAATGGTCTTTTTTCGGTTACTGACTTTACGAACACAGCTAACTCATTCTCTCTCGGAGCGAGCGCCAGCAGTGACAATAACCGTGATATAGCCTATGACGCTGCGGGCAATCTCTACGCGATCAATACGGCCAGCGAATGGTTCCGGATTTACTCACGTGGCGGAGCAACGATCGCCACGACTGGTTCAGATGGAACATTCACAATTGGAACGCCGCCTAATCCTGTCACAGTTACGGCGACCGTCCCAAATACCCTCGAAGGGTCTGCAACGAACGCTGTTTTCACTTTCACGCGAACCGGAGACGTCAGTAGCGCTCTGACAGCGAGCTTTTCGCTCGGCGGCACTGCGACCAACGGTGTCGATTATACATTGAGTGCTGGAACTGTCAGTTTTGGCGCGGGCCAAAGCAATGCGACTGTCACCCTCACTCCGATCAACAATTCGATCGCGCAACTCACTCGCACCGCCGTCCTGACAATCGTCAGCGGCACTGGTTATTCGGCAGGTGTGCCAAACTCAGCCACCGTTTCCATCCTTGATGATGAAGCTCCACAGATCTCCATCACCACGATTTCCAATCGTTTACTTGAAGTGTATTCGGCTTCCAAAGCGACTTATCAGCTCACTCGCCGCGGCTTGCTTACGCCAGCTTTGACAGTGAACGTTGCGTACCTGACGCCGGAACGTGGCACGGACTTTAACGGTCCAACGACTGTCAGTCTTGCTTCCGGAGTGGCAACCACCAACTTCAACATCACACCTATTAACAATAATACTTACAGTGGTGATCGGCCTGTGGTATGTGCCATTCAGTCGGGCTCCGGCTACAGTGTCGCAACGCCGTCAACTGCGGTTGTTGCTCTAATCGATGACGAATATCCTCCAGGCACGGTATTGTTCAGTGATTCATTCGAAACGGACAGTTCGGCGAACTGGACAGTCAATTCTCTGGACTCCGGTGCCGACACGCATGCTGACTTCGCCTACGATTATAGTGCGTTCTCAATCCCAGCCGCTCCTGCCAGTACGAACACCACGAAAGGTTTGAAAATCCATTGCAACGACGTCTCAGGTTCTGCGAACAACGGCTTGAGCGTATCGCCAACCGGCGGAAATTACTCTGGAGACTATCGTTTGAAGTTTGACATTTGGTTGAACTACAACGGACCGACTAACAACTCAGGTCTGGCGGACGGTGGCCACGATTCAACCATGGCTTTCACCGCAGGTCTGGGCACGGCCGGTGGCCTTGTGATCCCGGAATCCGCCGGGGATGGTATTGCGTTTAAAACAATCATCGATGGTGCTGAAGGCAACGTCAGTGGAGATTACAGTGCCTACGCCAACGCCACTCTCATCCCGGATGAGAGCGGAATATATTACGCCGGAACAACTCCTGGTGCCCGCGATAACTTCAATGCTTATTACAGCTTGTGGGGTAACATTCCAGGTCCTGTTGGACAGGCAACCACTTATCCGACGCAGGTTGGCAAAACCGACCCGGGTATGATCAGCATGTCGTGGCACTCGATGGTAATGACGAAAAAAGACGAAACGGTCACATGGTCCATCGACTCAATCCCCATCGCCACGGCGACGAATGCGGATGCATTAACGTTCACAACAACCGGCAATGTCTTTGTTGGATTCTATGATCCGTACGCCGGTTATCTCGAAAACCCACATCTCCGCTTTGCTGTGGTGGATAACCTCAAAGTCGAAACCTACGTAGCTCCCAAGCCGGCGAAACCCATCGTTACAGCGCTGCAAACATTATCCACGAATATCGTGATTAACTTCGCAGCGCTTCCGACCGAGACAGCTACGAACTTCTCGCTGGTGGCCTCGGCCACGTTGTCCACGAACACTGCGGCTTATACTTCAGTCGCGGGATCAGTGATTACCGGTTCCAACGGCCTCTTCCAGGCGACTGCCCCGTTCTCGGCTGGCAGCACCAAGTTCTATCTAATCAAGCGGTAGAACATTTTGTCCGAACTTTTACACAGGGCGCGATGATCTCATCGCGCCCTTTTTGTTTATGGAGTGAATGTTGACAGGCGACACGCTCCCGGCCTTCCAGTTTACTTGACTCCTACAACAATTCCCGATAAAAAGAGATAATAGAAGTAAGATAGAAAACTCCGTCCATCGCAGTTCATCACATGAAAAATAGATCCTCCGTGTCGCCCAATAATGTCCCATTGAGCTTTACTCAATTTCTCACAAAACTCGCATCCCTATCCGGTGCGCTGGCCGTCGGTTTGATGTGCAGCCATCCAGCGAAAGTTGAAGCTGCGGCGTACGCCAGCAGCCTTACGAATAATGCGGGCACTGTATCGTTTATCCTTAACGAATCAGCCGACTCTGTTAAAATTAGTTGTGGAGCTACCGTCGTTACCGTTTCAAACATTGCGGCTGGAACATTCACCACGAATATCGGTGTGTCCGGCTTAACGACAGTCGAAGTCACGAAGATCGCCGGAGCAGGTTATAAAACGCCCGTTGGAACTTTTGCGGCTAACATTGCTTCGGCCGGAAAGGTTCAAATCAGCACCGACCCTTCCCTGTCACGCTTCGCAACGCCGCGCGGAGTTGCCGTAAACAAGAACCCCGCTAGTCCCTTTTTTGGTCGAATCTACGTAGCCAACAGCACGCCGGGCATTACGGGTTCTGTGCAACGCGGACGCGGTCTTTACACGCTGAACGCCGACTTCACAGACTCCCCCAACGCCTACGGAACGAATGAGCAAACCGGCGGGATCACTTTCACCTCAAATAATGCCGGCAGCCCCTATCGAATTTATGCCGGCAAAGACAGCTATATTTATATCGCTGATTATTCCGACAATAGCGGCGGCGTTTATCGCGTAGATGGAAATCTTCAGAATGGCGAAACCGTTCTCGCAGGCATTGGCGGGCCATCAACTGTCCCAGAAGGCACGAACCACGGCAGCATTTATAAAGTTGTGGTTGAAGGCACGTCAACAACCGGTGACCTGACTATCTACACCGTTGATGAAGATTATGGTTCCAACCTGAATAACGATCTCTGGAAGTATTCGGTCGGTAGCGCCGCGCTTCCGTACTCGGATCCTCCAGTCAATTTAAGTTCGGCGCTGATCGGCGGTTTCGTCATCAACGACGATTTTTGCAAGGGCGGCACAAACGGCTACATCTATCTGATGCAGAACCGCAGTTCGCCAGCCAGTGCCCCGGTCCTTTACATTTTGAACTCTGATGGCACGCAAATCACTGACTCGCGTACGCTTTGGCGTGCATTTACAGGTGTTACCAATGCGAGTGACGTGTTAACGAACCTGCAATCCATCGCTATCTCGCCCGATGGGAATTACCTCGCCGCCATTACGCAATCGAGCGGTAACAGCGATACCGTAATTATTCCGTTAACCAACGGTATTCCGGACTTCTCCCGTCTCATGATGCTCGACACCGGTACCGTTACACAAGGACGTGGCATTGACTTCGATGCTGCCGGCAATCTCTATACAATCAGTTCTGGTGACGCAGTTCTGCGAGCGTTCTCGCCCGGTGGAACAACGACCGCTACGACAGGCACTGATGGTACGTTCCAGATCACGACGCCTCCCACTCAAGTCTCGGTGGCGACAGTGACGACAAACATCAATGAGGGTGGTGGCACTAACGGAGTATTCACTTTCACCCGATCCGGCGACGTCAGCGGAACCTTAACTGTTAACTATACGATTTCCGGTACCGCATCAAATGGCACCGATTACGTTACATTGTCCGGCACGGTTACTTTCGCCGCGGGAGCATCTACAACCAATGTGTTCGTCACCCCGATTAATGACTCGGCGGCTGAAGCGACAGAAACAGTAACGGTGGCAATTGGCGCGAGTCCCAATTACGGCATCGGAACACCCGCGACGGCGACCATCTCAATACTCGACAATGAAAGTCCCGTCATCAATATCACCGTAACTCAGGCAAAATTGTTGGAGGTATACTCCTTTGGTAAATCGACGTTCCAACTGCGTCGTCTTGGCGATTTAAGTCCATCAGTAACGGTGAACCTTGGCTACACAGGCACCGCCACGCGTGGTACCGATTATAACAGCCCAGCCTCCGTAACTTTCGCGTCAGGTGCGGTCAGCACAAACTTCAACATCACAGCAATCGACGATACCTCCTACGAAGGAAACGAGAGCGTTATTGTATCGGTCGGCACTGGTTCAGGATATACAGTCGGGACCACGAACTCGGCGACAGCAACTCTCATTGACGATGATCTTGCACCAGGACAACCGTTGTTCGTTGATAATTTCGATACGGATACGTCTGCCAACTGGACGGTGAATGCTGCAGATGGGCTTGCGGATACCGAGGCAATTTTCAACTACGATTATAGCCAGGTTGGTATTCCATCCGCTCCACATTCTTCGGGTGGAACAACGCGAGGTGTTCGTTTGCGCGCCGATATTGCCTTCGGTGGTATCAATGGCATCAGCATTTCGCCAACGGCACAGAACTTTACCGGCGATTATCGCCTGAGTTGCGACATGTGGATCAACTATAACGGTCCGCTAGCGGTCGGTGGCGCCGGTTCGACGCAGGGTGGAAACGCTGGCATTGCGACAAGTGGAACTCAGCCGCAGTGGACCAGCGGAAATTCGGATGGCATTTGGTTTGCCTGGAATAGCGACGGCGACGTTGCTGAAGGAATCACCGGTATTCGCGATTTCAATGCTTATGTGCCCCCAGGTTCTCCACAGCTTCCTGCTACGAGTGGAGTGTATGCGGCCGGGACCAATACCACCTCCCGCGACTGCGTTGATGCATATTATAATATGTGGGGCGGCGCTACGGCACCAGCGGCTCAAGTTACTGCCTATCCAGGCCCAACCGCTGGAGCTAATCAGACAGGCACATCTCGCGCTGGATGTCTTGGTATGGCCTGGCACACCGTTGTCCTCACGAAGCTCGGCACGAATGTGACATGGGCGATTGACGGTGTCACAGTCGCAACGGTCGATATTACCCCTTATATCGATTTGGGCGGCGGCAGCCCATCCGGCTATGTTCTATATAACAACATTTCACTCGGATACGATGACGCATTCTCCGGCAAATCAGATAACACGGAAATGAGCTTCCAGCTGTTTGATAACGTTCGCGTCGAAGCTATCGCCGCTGCGGCACCGGTAATCTCGTCGATTCAACTCATCGGAAACAATGTGCAGATCGACTTCACTGGCTCGGCCACCGACACGACGGCATCGTTCGCCGTGGTGAGCGCAGCCGCGCTTTCGACCTCCAGCGCCTCTTATACTACAGAAGGTAGCGCTGTGATCACGTCGCTTGGTTCGGGCTCGTTCCGCGCCACGCTCCCAGCGAGCACTGCAACACGTTTCTATCGCATCCGACGGTAAACGAATCCATTCACGAAGAGGCCTCCGCGCGAGCGGATGCCTCTTTTTTATTACTCAATAAAAAGGCCGCTCCGTTTTCCCGGAGCGGCTTTGCTTTATCTCCTGTCGTCGCCTTTTACAGCGAGCACCTTTGTGAGCGATTAATGTGTCGTAATCGTCACCGCTTCAGAACGTTCGCCTTCGCCGCCGTTGTTCACGGCTGATACGACGATATCGATCTGCTTGTTGCTCGGCAGGTCCTCAATTGTGAAGTCGAGATCCGCCGGCGAACCCACGAGCACATAGTCTTCGTCCACGCCCTGCACGCGTTTGAACACATGATAGTATTCAGCGCGCGCGGTTGGATCCCATTTCAACGCCACGGCCGTCGGTCCGATCAGCGTCGCGATGACATGCTCGACACCATCGGGTGTTTCCAATGCATCGGGCAGGTTCAAGCCGAACGCCTTCCAGCGTTGATCGAGGCCATCCATGCGGATCTTCAACTCGCCAATGAGCGAACTCATACGGGCGCGCAGCTGTTCCGCTTTCTCATCACGCAACTCGATCAACTGACCAAGAAGTGCTTCCTGCAGATTGATCGCGCCACGCGCTGCCTCGAGTTGTGTGAACAGTTCGTTCGCACGAGCTGCGGTGATCTCCTGTTGCGGAACTTCGAATGAAGGATTCGCCACCAGGAACTCATGGAACGAGCGCAACAACGGACGAACTTCCTGTTCGGCACGGGGAATTTCCAACGAGTCACGGAAACCTGCCGGTTCCCAATTTGCGTTGAACCCCGAACCAAGCATTGGCTTCCAGTTGTCACGTCCTAACGTGAGAAACGCGCGGCTCGTGGTCACAAGCGAGCGAAGGTTTTCGCGGCTTGTACCGAGGGTCGTTTTCATCGTTTCATGCCCCGTGATCGCATTGACCAGCTGAAGGATATCAGCGTTGATGTTCTCTTCGGTGTTATGTAACAGCGGTAAAACTGTCACGTATTGTCCCACGCCGATAACTGCCTCACCAGCGAATGTGAGGAGCGCAGGAATTGATTTTGGTATTATGTTTTGCATTTTATTTTTTCCTTTCTGTGTTTTCGGCTTCCGCCTGGTGCAGGTCCCGTATCCAAGGCGGTTCATAACTCCGCCTTTCTGAATCGTGATTCCTGTAATTCAGCTTCAGCCATTTTGCATTGCTTTGCGGTGCTGACGGAAAAAAAGAAAACAGCTCTATGTTTCCGGTTCAGCGCGAACGATATGTCCGCAGGTTTCAATTCTCTGTAGCGGCGGTCTCCGACCGTCCCACTTCAAACTTCCCATCCGTTCCACAATGCGATTACTGACTGTCAGCTGCCGCCAGGAGTTCTTCATTCTGACTCCTGAATTTTGGCATCTGACTTCTTCTGCGCACGAAGCACATCGCTGTCGGCCACAAACAACATGTCTGTTAACCCGCGACTGGGTGGGGTTTCTAAGTCCACTCCGGTCTTCGTGTGTCCTCCTGAGCGACTCGCGCTCCATCGAACGAGAACCATTTTGCAAATCGATGGTGGCTTACATAAGGCCAGAAGTTGGGCCCAACTTCTGGCCTCCCCTTGACAAGGCCGTCTTTATTGATCGCAAACGCGAAAATAAATTTTTAAAATGATGGAATTTGCGGCTTCCACGGGACGGATTTGACCCTCAAAACAGTCAAAAACGGTTCCGGAAAACTGGATTCTTGCGCAAGACAGGGTATCTGCGACTCCCACAATGGTCTTTCCGACGTCCGACCATACCGTTGCAGCTCCCGAAACGGAGTTTCCAGCGCTGGACGCACCCTTTGCGGTTTCCGAAACGCAGAGTTCAGCGCTGGGCATACAGGTTTCGCTTCCCGAAATGCAGTTTCCCGGGCCAGACAAGGCGCTGCGGGTTCAGAAATCGAAATTCCGACGCATGACAGGGGCTTTGCGGTTTCCGCAGTCGAAGCGCCAGCGCTGGAGATCTCGTTTGCGCCGTCCTCATTTGAGGGTATTACCATGATTTCTGTTTTTCCATACACTCACTTCCCTCCCCCGAGAAACAGGCCGATGCAGCGTTAACGGCATATCCCCTGCCTGAAGCGGGCCTGCACATTACACAAGGCTCCGTCCTGCCGACGGGCTTCTACGTTCGCGTCACAATATGAAACGATCGATGCTGGTTGCCGGTTTAGGACTCACTTTGTTCGCAGCTCACCCCGCCCGTAGTGCAACGACAATTATCAGCGATGATTACAATGTCACCACGACGAGCACCGGTTTCGCGTTGAACAACGGCGTGAATTTCGGAATCAACCCGCCGACAACGCGGCTTGTCGGAAGCACTATCGCTAACATTCGTTACCTGCAAACCTATACAAACCGGCTTGGCTCGCACTACGACATCAATAGCAGCCGACTGCGAGTCACGATGGATGGAGAAATCGGTCGCTTCACTTTGTCAGCCAACGGTTCGACGCCGTTTGATTTTGGTCCAGCACTCGGAGTCGCGGGCGCCACAGCAGCCAGCCCTGTGGTTTACGACGTGAAGATTAATATGCGCAATGATGCGACAGGTAACGCGCGCTTTTCCCTCGGCATCGCTACAACGGAAGGCGACATCAACAACATGGACTTCGCGGTGCAACTCTATCGCGCGAACAGCGCCGATACGTTCTATACCATTCAAAAGCGAATCGATCGCGGGTCATTCAATGGAACGACGAGCACCGATGGGACCGGTGATATCAACGCCGTCATGACCACGACAGGAGCAGGAACGGCCGCAACCATGATCAGCTTCCTGATTCGTGTGACCGATGCCGGCGCTGAAAGTGGAGCCAATTACAATTCCAGAATTCAGGTGTCTCTCAACAACGGCAGTTCGTGGATCTATGACACAGCGACCGATTCCGGTTTGCCCAATGGCTTTCGATTCGACGGATCGGGACGCTATTTCAATTTCGATCAGGCACCGAACAATTCGGGCAATGTCTTTTATGATGCCTTTTCCGTAACCTGGAACTCTGGCCCACGCACATGGACAGGCGCCGGTGCGAATGGAACCTGGAACAATGCAACAAACTGGGGAGGCGCTGTTCCCGTTGCAGGCAGTGCTTTGTATTTGAACGGTGCCACTCGCCAGACCAATACAAATGATTTTTCTGGTCTCGCGTTTCCTTCGCTGACGTTTAACAACGGCGGATTTTCGGTTTATGGAAACGCACTGACCGTCAGCTCTGCCATTACGAATATCACCGGTAATAGCGCCTTGAACGCGCCTTTGACATTAGCAGCCGATCTGCGAATCCAACCGGCCGCCGGAACGTTGACGCTTGGCGGAAACATCAGCGGCACCGGTAACCTGACCAAAGAAGGAACTGGCGTTCTTGAACTCGCCGGAGGCAGTGCGAACACTTATTCAGGAAGCACCATGGTGAATGATGGAACGTTGTCGCTTGCGAAAACTGCAGGCATCAATGCGATCCCTGGAAACGTAACCGTCGGCGACGGCGCGGGTTCGGATGTCGTTCAGCTGGCCGCGGCAAATCAAATTCCCGATTCGGCTGTAGTCACGATCTCGTCGAGTGGTTCTCTTGATTTAAACGGTTTCAACGAAACGGTAGCTTCTGTTGGCAGCTCGAGCGCGAGCAGCCAGATCCTTCTTGGCACGGGCAC
>CBHWET010000121.1:0-12521 GCA_966112985.1 uncultured bacterium
GCTCAGCACAGATTTCTTTACAATCGGGTCGATGCAGTCTCAACTGGGCTTAGTTCAGCACCGGTCACACACAACAAATCCTACACGAGGGAGAAATATGATTATTTGGAATGGTCTTGGTTTCCTGCCAGTTGTTTTCTTGATGATTTTTGGCTTCGGCTTCACTGCGGAGAGCAATGGGCCGATTACTGACAAGGCGTTGGGCTTTACTTTCCTGCTGACGGGACTCGCGTCCGGCGCTTTGGGGTGGTGGCTTCGTCAACGACCGGCTCGAATCGTCATCGACAAAGCGACTGGTAAAGAGATTGCGCTCCGTTCATCGCATGCTCTCTTTTTCGTGCCAATGTTTTATTGGGGACCGATTTTCATCGCGATGGCAGCCTACGAGTTTGTCCAAGTAATCATGAAGCATTGAGCTGCCCGTTTGCGTGAAGGATCGCGGTGTCGGGGTGACTTGATTAACTTTAGTTTCGCACGAAACATCAGTCATGGCCTTGGACGACGCAGACAATCCGTTAGCGATTGAGATCCAGCACGAGAAAGCGGCGACCTATTTCGCTGCAGTCAAAAAAATGGTCGAATCGCTTGAAGCTCTAAAGGCTTTTGACGCTGCGGAAATTTCGACAACTGGCCAACCGCACAAAGCCGCTCGTCGCGCTGAACTGCTCGCCGAAGCGGCTGAACGGGTTTACTTCGTCATCATCCAGCGTGAAGCGATGCGGCTGTCCGGCTCCGAAAAGTTTTTTGAAGATTACGAAGTTCCAGCGGAGGTGAAAGCGCGGTTGGGACCACGAAAGCGGACGTAGAATACTGCTGTCCGCCGGGGTTGTTGCCAAAATGAAAGTTGCTGTCGGTAGCGGTCGCGAGGGCGCCACTTACTTGCTGAGGATGATGTTCGAGCTTACGGAGAATTCATAGGAGAACTCGTTCGTCTTCATCGTCGGGCTTTTCGAAATATATGAGAGTTTCACGATGTGAGTCGAAGCCGAGTCTAACAATTCGTGTTGCTCGGAGCGGATAAGCAGGGCACCGCCGTCGGTTAGTGTGACGAGGCTTGGGATCGGTGTTTTGTCCAGCGTGAGCTTGATGGAGCCCTGATCAATTTTTTCACTGCTCTCACGTAGCGTAATTTCGATGGGCGCATCCGGTGCGGCATTATTGCCGGTGGGCGAGAACGATTCAATTGCTTCTGGCGGAGGTTGGATTACACGCGGATGGATGAGTTCCGCCGCGAGCGGTGCCGAAGATGTGATCCATGTTGCCCCATTGAGCAGCGCTCCGCTTCCGCCATAAGGGCCAGAATTCTTTGCTTCGTTGCCACTGCCATCATTCAGCTTGAAGTACGCGACAAGGCCGCGTTCCGCGCCAGTGAGGTCCATCGTCATTTGCCGTCGGAGTTCTTCCGCCGAGAGAGCGCGGTTCCAAAGGCGCACTTCACGAATGGCGCCAGGGAACCAATAGTCTACTCGTCCAATTCGTCTCACCGGCAGCGGCGCAGGAACGTCTTTTGCCGACACGGCAGCGGCTTCAGTTCCATTTACATAAAGGCGATATTTGGAACCATCGTAAGTGGCGGCTACATGATTCCATTGGCCGGGGGTGATGCTGTCGGGCGGTGAACTCACCGTGACCCACCGCTTCCCAGTGCCGAAGCCAGCGTGAAGCATCGTTCGACCTTTTAACCACAATCCCGGGGCGCGGTTTTCAACTTTCGTCGCGTTCGCGCCGACGATGCCGTGATACCGGTCATCTTGAGCCTCTGGTAAGATCCATGCCTCTTCAGTGAACGTCCGACCAAGCATGGGCGGAGAAGCTATTTCTATTAAATCGTCGACGCCGTCAAAGCCGACTGCCGGAATTCCCGCTGCTTGGCTTTGAGATGGAATAGTAAAAAAAAGCGACAACGCGACGGCGAGGAACGTCCATCGGACGAGGGGCCGCGTGCGGCTGCGGAAGGAGGATGAACGGCGATTGTTCATGGGGAGACCAGATAATGACAAAATCTTCGAAGGGACGCACGGTATTTCCAAGGGACGCGCCGTGCAAAACCCCGTCGATGTTTGGGGTCGAGGTTAAATGAATTTGCGCAAATTTCGCAAACGTGATTTTCGAGATAAAAATACGACGGGACCTTCTGGGGACGTGCGCTTCGGGCCTTCTTGCTGCATTTTTGTGGTCCAAAAGGCTTCTTGTTCAAGTCATTAACGTTAACGTGCATGTTTTTAGAGGTTGCGAGCAGCTTGTCGGTCTGGGCCCGAGCGCACCCTAGGAAATTTTCCTCCTCAGCAGCGCGAATGTCTTGTTTTGGTACGTCGTCTGCTAATTGCATAATTGCCGTCAGCCGTTGTCCGCCCAAACACAGTAATCGTATGCCCCTACGAAAAACTCTAGTCTGGTTGGCCGTGTTAGTTCTGCCGTGGATTGCCTTCGCGCAATCGGCGGTGCCCGTCCCCAGTGTTGTCTCTTTCACGAGCGATGGTGTCATCCTTCGCGCCTACATCTATAAGCCAGTCGGTGAAGGTCCGTTTCCGGCGTTCATCTGGAATCCGGCGAGCAGCAAGAAGATGTTTGACCCGGGTGATGATGCGCAGTTCACCGCGTTGGCGAAACAGGTTACAAGCCGTGGATTTGTTCTCTTTATTCCTGACCGTCATAGCAGCAGCCAATCACGGGGGGTGGTAAATGGCGGCGAATTAACAGAAAATCTGCGTGCACAGGAGAGTGATTCGTCCGTTATTAATCGTCGCGCCGTTGAATTCTATGAGTCACACAACAAAGACGTCCTCGCGGCTGTTGAATTTTTGAAAGCGCAGTCGTTTGTTGATGAAAATCGCATCGTCATGTCTGGCGGCGCCTCGGGCGCGGTGCAGACCTTGTTGGCTGCCGAAAAAGAAACGGGTGTTCGTGCTTTCGTCGTATTCTCGCCGGGAGCTGCGTCGTGGAAGGAAAATCCATTAATGCAGGCGATGTTGCGCCGCGCGGTGCGCAACGCAAAGGCTCCGGTTTTTGTGATTCAGGCGCAGAATGATTTTACCCTGGAACCAAGTGAACTGCTTGGCAAAGAACTGGAACTGAAAGGCGGAGCGAACCGGGCCAAGGTATATCCGCCATTTGGAACTACGCATGCCCAAGGGAATACGTTTGCGCTGAATGCGTGCAACACCTGGAGCATGGACGTCTTTGATTTCATCCGCGAAGCAATGAACTAAGGGATTATGCGAGCCCTAAAAACCTTACTGGTCCTGGCGGCTGTTGCTCAGTTAACAGGCGTCACTCAACTTGCCGCAGCCGAAACTGTTGGTGGTGTTGCCTACATTCGCAGCAGGAGCGAAACGTTGCCGGGTTATTATTATAAGCCTGAAGGAAAAGGTCCGTTCCCTGCGGTCGTATTTGTTCGGGCGGCAAGTCGCCCGGTCAGTGAAGCGACACCTCCGTTCCCGGAGCTCGCGAAGAATTTTACGAGTCGTGGTTATGTTGTGATCATGCCGTGTTGGCAATTGCCTGCGGAAATGGCCGCCGAAAGGGCTCGGGATCCTTTGAAAAAGAATACGAGAATGTCGCTGCCGGAATTTCAAGGCATGGCTCGACAAGTGGCAGCGGCTGTTGCGTGGGGGAAGGCCCAATCGTTTGTTGATGAAGATAAAATCGCCGTTGTGGGTCATGCCAGCGGCGCAATCCTTGGACTCTTGCTCGCCGAACAGGATATTGGCGTGCGCGCTTATGTTACCTTCTCGCCCTGTGCTGCTTTGTGGAACGAGCGCGTCGATTTGCAGAAGGCGTTCGTGAATTCGATTCGTGAGGCGAAAGCACCGATTTTCCTGATTCAGGCGCAGAACGATATCTCACTCGAACCAAGCCAGCTTCTCGGAACCGAGCTTGCCCGCCGCGGCGACGTTAGTTTTTCCAAGGTTTATCCACCGTTTGGCACCACCCACGAACAGGGAAACAACTTTGCGGTGAACGGTTTCACCGTGTGGGGCGATGATGTAATCAAATTTCTCGATCGAGCATTGAACTGAAAGGAAAAACATTCATGAAAAAATTAGTCATGCTGGCAGTGGGAATGTTGAATGTGGCGCTGCTCGTCTGCAGTGCGCACGCGGACAAAGTCGTTGGTTCGATGGTTTATTTCCGCAGCGGTGACACTACGTTACGCGGATATTTATATCGGCCAGAAGGCAGCGGTCCATATCCCGCGGTCGTTTATGTGCGCTCGGGAAACAAGCCCATCCTTGAATCTGCGCCGCCCGTGCCGGAGCTCGGACAATTTTATACCAGCAAAGGCTTTTGTCTGTTTGTGCCGATGCACCGGACAGCCGAGGAACTGAAAGCTGAAGTGAAAGGTGTTGCGCCAAAAGGCAACGCGAAGAAGCACAAGCTATCTTTGCCTGAATTCACTGTGATGACGAAAGACATCGCGGCAGCGGTGACATGGTTGAAGAGCCAATCCTTTGTGAATGAAAATCGCGTAGCCGTAATTGGGCAAGGCGCTGGCGCTGTCGGTTCGCTCTTGCTTTCGCAACAGGACGTTGATGTTTCGGGATACATTTTGTTCTCGCCCGGCGCTGGCGCCTGGAATGATAAGCCGGAACTGCGGCAGGCGTTGGCGAACGCTGTCCGTGAATCGAAGGTGCCTATTTTTCTGATTCAGCCACAGAACGATCCCACTCTCGGTCCCAGCGAGACGCTCGGCAAAGAAGTCGCGGAGAAGGGGCGGCCAAGTCTCGCTAAAGTTTATCCGCCATACGGAACAACACACGAACGGGCTGCAACGTTTGCCGCGACGGGCAGCAACATCTGGGGCAACGATGTTGTGGCGTTTCTGGGGAAAGTCTTCAATCTGTAAACGTATCCTTTGGGTTCCACTTCAGGGTTTTTTCCCCGGGTTAACTATCTCGTTCTCACTCCGCGGTTCGACTTTTGAATTGTTCCTTTCCTGCGGTTTCCGGATAATGCCTGTTACCGCATGTTAGGCATCCTAACCCGTTACGCTAAACTCATTGTCGCGCTTTTTGCGCTATCGATGTTTTGGATAACGCAGACGGATTGGTTTAAAAACTCCACCCCGGTGCGTCGTCTGGAGGGTATTTCAATTGACGATCGGTACCGCCGCCGCGGTATTGGTGAACCTTCGCCTGACGTGAAAATTCTGGGCCTTGATACGTCGACATTGACGTTGAACGCTTTGTCCCCGGAGGAGATACAGGGATCAGAAGCATTGCAGCTTATGCAAAAGCCGTTTCCATGGGACCGAAAAGTTCATGCGTTGGTTCTGGAGAAGTTGATGACGGCGGGGGCAAAGGTTGTGGTCTTCGATTTCGTGTTTCATGGTCCGACGGATGGAGATAAGGAGTTCGCGGCATTACTTCACAAATACAAAGACCGGGTGGTAATCGGTTCAATGTTCGGAGAGGCGAATTTAACGGAACCCGGCGGAGATACCGGTGTTGCGCTTCAATATGTCGAAGCCGAATCGAGCGTCATCCTGGATCCAAAGGATGACATTCAAGGATATGTCAATTGCACGCCGGACGTTGACGGTATTTATCGTCGCAACCAATGTCAGACTTCACTTGAGAAAGAAAACAAGTTACCTGGTTTTCCCGATGATAAAACGTCATTGAGCGCTCTTGCGGCACGAAAATTTTCCGCAAGCGTCGCCTTCCCGCCATACGATCGTTCCAATTTTATCGATTTCTGTGGTCCCGGCGGGACATTTCAGCCTTTGCCGTTGGAGAAAATCTTCGTGGAACGAGACTGGCGTGCGCCACCGTTTGAGGGAGGTAAAATCTTCAAGGACAAGATCGTCGTCTTCGGACCACTGGCGGAGATTTTTCAGGACCGGCACCAGACGCCGTGGGGCGTCATGCCTGGTCCAGAAGTTCAAGCCAATCGTATTGCAACGCTTCTGCGAGGCTCGACCCTTGATGAGACTTCACCACGCTTTAAGCTATTTCTGACATTCGGCATGATCCTCGTCGCGCTGGGCGTTTGCGTCGTTATTAGGAACGTCTTCTTCAAAGGATTTTTTCTGGCGGTGATCGGAGTGGGTTTCTTTTTGACCTGCCAGTCCGTATTTACCTACCAGAACCGTGTGATCGAAATGGTTCCGCCGCTGTTTGGATTGGTAACGACGGGAACGTTCGGGATGTTTTTTCAATATGTCCTTGAGTGGTTTGAGCGGCATCGCATCAACAACGTGCTCGAAAAGTATGTTTCAAAAAACGTCGCGAAAACGATTTTGAAGAATCCGAAGTCGTTTGTGGAATCATTAACTGGACGTAAGCAAAAGGTGGCAATTTTGTTCTGCGATATTCGCGGCTTTACCACGATGACAGAGTCGGTTGATGCAAACGAACTCGTCGCGCAGTTGAATGAATACTTTTCGAAGATGGTGCATATCATCGAAGAGGAGAAAGGTGGGACACTGCAGAAGTTTATTGGCGACGCAATCATGGCGGCATGGGGCGATACGATCGTTCGCGGCGGGGAGATGGATGTGCGGTTGGCCATTGAAACGGCTCTCGCGATGCGCGCGGCGCTTCAGAAACTAAATGAGTCGTGGAAGGAAAAGCCCAACCGAAAGGAGTTGTCGATCGGTATAGGTATCAACTATGGCGAAGTTGTTGTTGGTAACATTGGGTCAGCGAATCGAATGGAATTCACGGTGTTGGGGGATGGAATCAATCTCGCCGCCCGTTTCGAAAGTTCGACAAAGCAATTTCATACAGACCTTCTGGTTGGCGAAGCCGCTGAGGCGTTGGCCCGAAATTATTTCGTCTTTCGCAAAGTTGGGCTGATTACTTTCAAAGGGAAAACAAAGCCGGTTGATGTCTTTGCCGTTATCAGCGATACATCGGTGCCCCCGCCATCGTGGCTGGCGACGTATCACGAAGGGATACTTCTGTTTCGACAACGCGAATTCATTCCTGCGTCTGAGCGATTTCGTTGCGCTGAAGAAATCATTGGTGCCGAAGACTTCCTTTGCCAGATGTATATTCGTGCCTGCGTTCAATACTCGCAATATCCTCCCCCAGAGGATTGGGATGGGGTTTTTGTTTTAAAAGAGAAGTAGGCCGACGTTGTCTTTGTTTTAGTTATCTTGGGCGCCTGCGGTCGCACTTTGGGCGGAATTTTGTTGACGCATACTTTTGGTTCGCCTTTGCTAGGCTGGTTCAAGCGGCTCCTATGAAAGTCTCACTCACGTTTCCACTGGTGGCTTACGCCTTCGCGTTGGCATTGTCGGCTTCTGCAGCCGATTTGAAGGAATCCAAGTTTACCCAGGTAATCAACGACGTAAAAGTCGTCACGATGCCGGACAAGGCGGTAAAGCCAGTCGCCGTTAATGATGTTTTCAAAATGCCGGAAATTGTCCGGACCGGTGCGGCGTCGCGGGCGGAGTTGGTAGCCGAGGACAAAACAATCACGCGCGTGGGAGCCAACACAATTTTCTCTTTCGACGCGGCGAATCGCACGATCGATCTGGAAAAAGGAAGTCTCCTGTTCCATTCACCCAAAGGAAAAGGTGGCGGTAAAATTAAAACCGGTTCGGCCACTGCGGCAGTCCTTGGAACGACAATCATCGTGAGCAGCACGCCGGACGGCGGATTCAAATTGCTGGTGCTGGAAGGCACGGCAAAGGTGACGTTGGCCAACGGCACCACTCAAATCGTGAAGGCTGGACAGGAAGTTTTCATTCTGCCGGGCGGGGATCTTTCGCCCATAATCGATTTCCGTCTGGCAAATCTGGTTGAGAACAGCCGTCTCGTTAATGGCTTCGAGAATCCCTTGCCAAGTCTGGACAACATCAATCACGCAGTAAGTGAACAGGAAAAACTCGTTGTAAACGGCAAGGCAATCGATACCGGGCTATTGATTGGCGAGGTCGCGACGGTAAGTACCGTAGAGGCTGTTGATCCAGCGGCTTTTCCGCAGGTGTTAACACCTCCCGGAGCTGGTAATGGAACTCCAGGCGGCCTGCTCACTCCGTCTGTCCTCAACGTTGATGCCGTCATTAATTCGCCGCGCCTCGATGTTTCCCATTTGTTTTTGAAACCTACGCAGGTTTCTGGCGCTGGACTTTCGGGTACGTTTGTCGGATTTTTCGCTCGCGATATTGGCTTTGTGTCCGGCTCTGAAACGATTGATCTGTTCCCGTACGAAACCCTTGGCACGTTTACTTTCCTTGCCTCACGCAATATCAATGTCCAGAACTCGATTGAATTCTTCGGCAGCAGTTCGCTTGATTTATCGCTCGTTGCGAAGGGCAGCATCAATATTGGTGCCGACACAACATTGAAATACGATGGCCATGGTTTCTTTATCCAGGCGGGTAATTCAATGTCATATGATTCGGTCGCGTTCGAGAACAACATCGGTCTGCTCGACATCCAGACGGGCGGCAGTATGTCGCTGCAAAATTGCTCGGTGTTCGGGGCAGACATGAACCTCACGGCATCTCAGAATCTTACTTTTAATAATACAACAGTTTCTGCCTCCGGCGGCATTCTTTCGGCGCAAGTTGTTGCTCCAATTACCCCGACCGGCACGATCAACCTGAGTGCGGTGAACGGATCCATTCTGGCAAACAACAGCACGTTTTCCGGCAACATCTTGAATGGCCAGGCTTCAGCGTTGATCTCGCTGGACTCAATCAACGTCGCATCGTTGAACAGTATCAACCTTCAAGCACACACGATTTCGCTGAAGAACATCAACTTCCGCGACGGCAGCATCGTAAATTTGAAGTCTGACCTTGGACAACTCGCGCCCAATCCTAATACCGGCCAGGCTCCTGTTGCCGGTTATGTAAATTTCATCAGCAACGTGAACTACGGTGGGAAACCAGCGCAGGATTACGTCAATCCACAAAGCGGTTCCGGTATTTACATCTCGAAGTTGCAATAAGTGTTCATGAAGAAAGTTCTGTTTGTCTTATCTAACCTCACCCTGACGTTAAGCCTGCTCCGCGCACAGCCGACCGCAGTGCAACAGGCGGAAACGACAGTTAAAACACAGGAAGAGCAACGCCGTATTTTCGATCTGAAAAGCGGAACGCTTACGCCTGAACTCTACCCCGGCGAAAATGAAGATGTGGGGCCACAGCGCATTTTAAAGTTGAAGCCGCGTCACCAATGGATTGCTGCGCTTGTCGATAGCCAGTTTTCCTATACGTCGAATGCCCGTCTCGCTCAAAATGGCGAAAGTTCAACGTTGTTTGTTAACACGGTGGAAGCATCAGTGACTCCGCCAACGTATTCTGTTTTGAACTATGATATCGCGACGCGAGGCGGTTTGCGGTTCCAATGGTACAACTACGGTTTGGATGGAACAGAGAGTCCCCTGAGTTTGTTTGATTTTCACGCGCAGACCGTGTTTGCCGAAGAGAGTTTCGCCCCGGCAGAGAAATGGCGTGCCGCGCTGGGTGTGGAGGCAACACGTCTCCTTCACCAGGGTGAATACGATGAGTTTTACAAGGAACTCGCGCCGAACTGGGGAGTTGCCCGCTATTTTCCCATTAGCAACGACAAAGTTTTTGTTGCGAGCTATAAAGGCTATTACCGGGTGACGGAAACACTTACACCTTTCAGTGCAAACAATGATCGCACCGACCATTCGATCACGCTCGCCTACTCACAACAGATTTACCCGAAGCTTCTGGTGCAGCCGTTCTATCGGTTCCAATATACGCACTTCATCGATTCTCCAGGACGGAACGACATTCAAAATACTGTGGGCGTTTTCCTCACGTATAACGTTTGCGCCAATGCAAGTGTGCGCACGTTTGCTTTATACGATAACCGGGACACGGACCAGAACACGTTAGCATCCGACTACGACAAATTCGATGCAGGTCTGGGTGTGATGGTCAACGTGCGGTTTTAAATCGCGCGAAATCATCCCCGAGATGGGATCAAGACCTGAAGCGATAGCCGGCAACGCAATCCAGTGGCGCCTCCTCAAACGTACGCTTCCATGCCGATGCAGGAACAGACAAGGTTGCGGTCCCCGTAAACGTTGTCGATGCGGCCTACCGACGGCCAGAACTTATGTTCGCGTGTCCATTTCACCGGGAAGGCGGCCTGTTCACGCGAATATGGCCGGGACCAATTGTCTGCCACGACCGCTTCGGCAGTGTGCGGCGCGTTTTTGATAACGTTGTTCTGTTTGTCAGCGGAACCGTTTTCGATCACCTGGATTTCTCCGTGGATCGCAATCAGTGCGTCACAAAGGCGATCTAATTCTTCCTTCGATTCGCTCTCAGTGGGCTCAATCATCATAGTCCCTGCCACAGGAAATGAAATCGTCGGCGCATGAAACCCGTAGTCCATCAAACGTTTTGCGACATCTTCCACGGTCACACTTTTATATGGGCGCAGATCGACGATACATTCATGTGCGACAAGATTATTCTTTCCTTTGTAAAGGACCGGAAAGAAAGGATTCAGCCGGTGGGCGATGTAATTTGCATTCAGGATCGCGAACTTCGTCGCATCCGTCAGGCCTTGTGATCCCATCAATGCAATGTAAACCCAGGAGATTGTAAGAATGCTCGCGCTTCCCCATGGCGCGGCTGAAACAGCACCAATCGGGCGTTCGCCTCCGAGGTTCACAACAGGGTGGCCGGGCAAGAATTCGACCAGATGTTCGGCAACGCCAATTGGCCCCATTCCTGGACCGCCGCCGCCGTGTGGAATACAAAACGTTTTGTGAAGATTCAAATGGCAGACGTCGGCGCCGATGCTGCCAGGACTGGTCAGCCCGACTTGTGCGTTCATATTGGCGCCATCCATGTAAACCTGGCCGCCATTGTCGTGCACAATTTTGCAAATCTCTCGAATGCTTTCTTCGAAAACGCCGTGTGTTGATGGATAGGTAACCATCAGGCACGACAGCTCGTTTTTGTTCGCCTCGGCTTTGGCGCGCAGATCATTAACGTCAATGTTGCCATTGGCGTCGCAAGCAACGGCGACAATCTTCATCGCGGCCATCGCTGCGCTCGCGGGATTTGTTCCGTGCGCTGAAGTCGGAATGAGACAGACGTTGCGATGTGTATCTCCGCGGCTGTGGTGATATTTGCGAATAACCAATAATCCGGCGTATTCGCCTTGTGATCCTGCATTTGGCTGTAAGGAAACGCCCGCGAACCCGGTGCATTCGGCCAGCCACTGCTCAAGTTGTCGGAAAAGGATCTGGTAACCACGCGTCTGGCTGAGCGGCGCGAACGGATGTAGCTTCGAAAACTCAGGCCATGAAACAGGAAACATTTCCACCGTCGCATTCAGTTTCATCGTGCACGAGCCAAGCGGAATCATCGACGTGGTCAGCGACAAATCCTTCGACTCAAGCCGACGTAAGTAACGGAGCATTTCCGTTTCAGAGTGGAATTTATTGAAGACGGGATGCTGCAAATATTTCGACGCCCGCGCGAATGGTGCCTGATAAGCGACGGTTGCTGTGGTCGCCACTTCGGAAATAGAAAACGCCGGCGCTTTGCCGTCGTTGAACGCGGTTAGTACATCAATAAGATCTTTTTCCGATGCTGTTTCATCGAGCGAAATGCCCACGGTGTGCGCGTCGTAGACACGGAAATTCATCTTCAACTCCTCAGCGCGCTTGATGACATCGACACTCTTTTTCGCGCCGAGTTGCACTTTTAATGTGTCAAAGAATCGATCAGCCGCCACTTTGTAGCCGAGTTTCGCTAACGCACTCGCGAGTGCGGTCGTCATCAGATGCACGCGCTGCGCAATTTGCCGTAATCCTTCGGGACCATGATAGACGGCATACATCGCGGCCATGTTGGCGAGAAGTGCCTGGGCCGTGCAGATGTTACTCGTCGCTTTTTCGCGGCGGATATGTTGCTCGCGTGTTTGGAGCGAAAGGCGCAGTGCTGGCCGGCCATGTGAATCTTTCGAAACACCAACAAGGCGTCCGGGCATCTGGCGTTTGTACGCATCCTTTGTTGCGAAGTAAGCAGCGTGTGGTCCGCCATAACCAAGGGGTACACCAAAGCGTTGAGCACTGCCCACGGCGACGTCCGCACCAAACTCACCGGGTGCGCGCAACAATGTGAGCGCGAGCAAATCAGCGGCGACCACTATGAGCGCACCGGCTTCGTGGGCCTTCTTGCAGAACTCCTCAAAATCGGAAATCGCCCCGTTCGTATCAGGATATTGGATCAGTGCGCCGACAACTTTGTCGTTGAAAACAAACGACGCGTGATCTCCAACGACGATTTCAACACCAAGTGCTTCGGCGCGTGTTTTCACCACGTCGATATTTTGCGGATGACAATTTTCTGAAACGAAAAAGGTGTTTCGTTCTTCACCTTTTACACCGAAACATAAGTGCATTGCTTCAGCGCACGCTGTCGACTCATCGAGCATAGAAGCATTTGCGATGTCCATGCCGGTCAAATCGGCAATCATCGTCTGGAAGTTCAGAAGTGACTCAAGGCGCCCCTGTGAAATCTCGGCCTGATAAGGCGTGTATTGCGTGTACCAGCCGGGGTTCTCAAG
>CBHWET010000122.1:0-12517 GCA_966112985.1 uncultured bacterium
CGGGCGAGGAGCACGTCAGTCATGCTGTCGTGCGTCCCAATGGGGCCGCAGTAATACAAAGCTTGAGCGTCACGCTTCGTGATCAAGGGCAACCTCGAGGAATCAAGCACCGCTTCCGGCTTGATCAAACCAAGCTCGCGCGGGATCGCCTCTAGCGTGAAATACCCTTCACTAATAAACAACGGCACAACAAATAATCGTGCCGTGGAGATACTCTGAGCAACACCTTTCAGAAAAGGCGGTTCTTTCCAAAACGCCTCGCGCACTTCGGCGAACACATTCCGGCGCCGCAACTCTGCCGCATGCAGAAATACGGGAGCCTTCGATTCGGGATTTACCGTCGAACCGTGACCAACCAACAGTAACGTCGCGTCTTTGAAGTTGTCGCTCACCCGATTAATAGAACCACTTCGGACGCGTTGGACAAAGAAAAACCCAAGAATCGGTTCTAGAAACTCCTTGCGCCTCTCGTAAGCACAGAAATATCCTGAATGACATTTCCAACGTGACCGTCATTTAAGCCAATCTATGAAGCGTTCCAATCGTCTCTTGATCGTGTTGCTGTCAATGTTTCTTCTGCCACTCTTCGTGCAGGCGCAAGTTCCGGAGTGGATCTGGCACAAAGGCCATGGTACGCCGACAAACAACGAAGTTCGCTTTTTCAGAAAGACCTTTGTCGTTGAAGGCTCTCCAAAACATGCCGTTCTTGGCATTGCGGCCGATGATGAAGCTGACGTTTGGGTGAATGGCAAACGCGAAATGACTGTGACCGGCTGGAAGAACGCCACCTACGCGGACATTGGCAAGAAACTCAAGTCCGGTGAAAACGTTATCGCAGTGCGCGCCAAGAATCTCAACGGCGATGCAGGTGTACTTGCCTATATCGAAATCGGCGCCGGTCGTAATAAGAAGCTTGTTGTCAGCGATACCACTTGGATGTCTGCTGTTGAAAACCCAACCGGCTGGGAGAAGCCCGGCTACAAAGCCGATGGCAGTTGGACACCAGCGATCAGCCGGGGCAAGCTCGGGATTCAACCGTGGGGTGACGTTTTGAAAGCGCCGCAAGCCACGCGCGCCGAAGACCTGACAGTTCTGCCAGGGTTCAAAGTGGAATTACTTCGCTCTGCCCAGATTGGAGAAGGCTCGTGGATTTGCATGACCACGGATAAATCCGGACGACTGGTCATTTCACCGCAACAGGATGATCTACCGTTGATGCGCGTCACTCTCGCGGATGGGAAAGTTAGTAAAATTGAACCGGTCGCTACTTCGGTACATCAGGCCATGGGAATGTGCTGGGCATTCAACAGTCTCTATGTGAACGGCCATGGCCCACAGGGGACCGGGCTATATCGTTTGATCGATGAGAATCACAACGATCATTTTGATACAAACGAAGTGCACTTCCTGAAACGCGTCCCGGGCGAAGGCGAACACGGATATCACGCCGTTGTTGAAGGCCCCGATCACAAGATTTACATGATGAACGGCAATCATACGAAGCTGGTTGACGGCATCGCTGCCGATTCTCCACACCAACATTACGGTGAAGATTTTCTGCTGCCACGCCAATGGGACGCCAATGGCCACGCGGTTGGAATCCTTGCTCCATGCGGACATATTCTTCGTACAGACAAAGATGGAAAAGATTGGGAATTAATGCTCGCTGGATACCGCAACAGCTACGATTTCGATTTCAATGAAGATGGCGAAATCTTTACATACGACAGCGATATGGAATGGGACTGGGGTCTGCCATGGTATCGTCCTACACGCATTATTCATTCCGTCACGGGTGCAGATTATGGTTCCCGTTCCGGAACAGGCGTTTGGCCGGAATATTACCCTGACAGCTTGCCGGCGACCTTGAACCTATCCCTCGGCTCACCAACTGGCGCCAAGTTCGGCACAAAAAGCAAATACCCGGACAAATACCGCCGCGCATTCTTTGCGCTCGATTGGTCGTACGGCCGTATCTGGGCCGTGCACCTGACACCAAACGGCGCCAGTTATTCCGCATCATCGGAAGTATTCGTCAAAGGCAAACCTCTGAACGTCGCCGATGTTGAGTTCGGGAAAGACGGCGCCATGTACTTCATAACCGGTGGGCGCGGAACGCAATCCGGACTTTATCGAGTTAGCTATATTGGTGGCAAGGTATCGGAACCCAAGAAGACAAAAGAACAACGCGCAGCAGATAAAGCGGCGCGCGAAGCCCGCGAGCTGCGGCACAAACTCGAAACGTTCCACGGAAAGAAAAATCCTGACGCAGTCGCCTTCGCCTGGCCACACCTCAACAGCAATGATCGTTTTATCCGTTACGCAGCCCGGATCGCGATTGAATCTCAGGACGTCAGGCTTTGGAAAGATCGAGCGGTTTCAGAAACAAAAACCGAGGCCGGTTTAACCGCCCTGCTCGCTCTCGCACGCGTTGGCGGAAAAGACACGCAACGAGACCTTTTGATGGCACTCAAGAAGTTTCCATTCGATTCGCTGACGGAGGCTCAGAAGTTGGAGAAACTTCGTCTGATTGAATTGAGCTTCATTCGCCAGGGCAAACCGGACACCGACCTCGCGAAACTCGCGACGGAAAAGCTGAGTCGGTTGTATCCATCCACTAACGAATTCATGAACCGCGAGCTGTGCAATTTGCTCGTTTACCTCGAAGCGCCGGGAGTCGTTGAAAAGTCATTGGCATTGCTCGACAAGGCGAGCACACAAGAGGAGCAGATTACTTACATTTTCGCGCTGCGTAATTTGAAAACGGGATGGACCATGGACCAACGCAAACACTACTTCAGCTGGTTCCAATCGGCTCAGAAAAAGACCACAAACGAAATTACGTACCCGCAAGGTTCTGCGTATAATGTCTGGACCGATCAGGCACGTGCGAGCAAGCAGCATCCACCGGAGTTAATCAAGTGGTTCAAAGAGGCGGGCCTCGATTACGGCGATGGAGCAAGCTTTGGCAAATATCTGATTAACATCCGCAAGGACGCTGTAGCAAATCTCAGTGACTCGGAACGTGGTGAACTAGCTTCGTTTATCAATGAAACGAACACCACCGCTGCCGCCCCCGCCCCTGTTAAACGCCAATTCGTAAAAGATTGGAAAATGGCGGACCTTGAACTCGCACTGAACGATATTACGCACGATCGTAATTTTGAAAAAGGCAAAGCAGCATTCCGCGACGCCCAGTGTCTTGCCTGTCATCGGTTCGGAAACGAAGGTGGCTCCGTCGGCCCCGATTTAACGTCCGTTTCAAGCCGCTTTGCTCATCGCGACATTCTCGAATCAATTCTCGAACCGTCCAAAGTTGTTTCGGAGCAGTTCGAAAACTTCACGATCGTGAAAAAAGATGGTGATGATATTACGGGCCGCATCGTCGACGAAAATGCCGATATGATCGTGCTGCAGCCAAATCCTCTCGCGCCTGAGAGCCGCGTCGAAATCAAGAAGTCGGACATTGTGAAACGTCAGGCTTCGAAGGTCTCGCCCATGCCGGAGGGGCTGTTGAGCACTCTCACGAAAGAAGAAATTCTCGATTTGATCGCTTACGTCCAATCGAGTGGACGCAAGAACTACAGCGCCTTTAAAAAATAATTAAACCCGAACGGGTCGACGAATTACAGACGGCCGTGCAGTCCTGGAAGGGGCTGGCGGCCGTTTCTGTTTTCCGGATTCCAGAGCCGCTGCCCATTGCCCCTTACGGGCCAACCGCCTCCAAACCTCAATCCTCGATGTCAATGCCAGCAGAATCATCCAGAGAATCATGTTACGCGGCTGCGTCAGGCAACGTTCGAGCGTGCTTTGTAGATAGATCATTCCGCAACCCAGTACGATCCCGAAACTGACGCAACCGAGCGTGCTGTGGCGAAAGGTCCAGGCGGCACGAATGTTCCAGACGAGAAACACGGCGATAAACAGTAGATAACTGATCAGCCCCTCGTAACCATTCTCCGCTAACAAAAGATAGTAATGGCTTTCGGAAATCCCTTTTGGTCCTTTGATAATCGCGCCGTTATGTTTGAGCTGCCACTTATCGATGTGATCGCCGTAATGCCACGGAGTATTGATAACCAGTGCGTAATTATTCCAGCCGATCCCAAGAGGATAGTCGGCCAGCATTTTCTTTGAAGCGATGTTCAACAGGTCGCGCGTGGCATTGCTATCCACGTTAAACTTGTCATTAAAACGGGCGATAATTGTGTTGATGGTCAACGCCAGCCCCAGCAGACCAATCACGCACAAACCGCTGATGACGAGAACACGGCGCATCGTAATCTTATCGAGCAAACTCAAGAGCATGATAGCAACGGTGCCCATCCCGAACATAACTATGCCACCTCGCGACAACGTTGATTCAACAATGACGGCGCACGTCAGAAAGCCCCATAGGTAAAAATTAGACGAGCGATGCTTTGGACCCGCGCCAGCGGCCAGAAGAACGAGCCCGATCATGGTCGCAAACATGCAAAGGGCGTTTTGATGCTCGAACGTCCCCCACACCTGGTAAATGTGATTGACGTATTTCATCTTCAACACGACAAACATTTCCCACGTCATCGTCCAACACATCGCTTTGAGGAAGAAATGTATATCCTCCTCCACCTGGAAAAAGTTCCACGCCGCAATGAAGATCAACGCGATCTTAAAAGCCTTTAACGCAGCTTCAAAAACATGCAAAGGCGCCGGAGCATTTACGATTGAAACGAAACTTAACGCACAATACAGCAGATATAGCCACAATCCCGGCGGCAGGAATTTGAATCGAACCTTACGATTGATGGCGGCAGCAACAATGAGTGCCACGGCAAACACCTCAGCGAAATAGAAATGGAAGCCGCGAGCGTGCCCACGATAGTCACGATCGTTGGCCAGCGTCAGTCCCCATTCGCTCGGATGAAGGATTCCCGATATCGCGAGAAAGCAGATGATGCCAAAAACAATCCTCTGCCACCGTTTGCTCTTATGAATGACAAAACCGACGGCCGGCCCTGCTACAAAGTAGAGGAACAGTAAGACGACCGCCTTGATCAGATCTTTCGTTTCCAAATCAGCGTCAATTTAGAAGCGCCATTTGCAAGTGCCAACGGGAGGGAAACTGATGGTGAGCTCGGAAATATCAGCAGGCGCGCCCGCCCCTATTTCAGGACGTCGTCGAGAAACTTCAGCACGTCCTGGCCCCATATATTTGCGCCATTGATGCCAAACAACATTGCGTCGGATTGGGTTGCGCCATACGGCGGAAATACTTTGACGCTGTTGGGCGGTCCTTTCGGTTTGATAATCTCACCGAGAACGCGGCTGGGTTCGATGCTATAGTCATTCTGCGGCTGCAGCAGGAGGATCGGCGTCTCTGCGCCTTTCACAGCTTTTTTGAGCACGTCTTTCAAAGGCGCACTCCCTTTCCATGAAACCGATGCAACGGAAAAACAGATCGTGCCACGGATTCCCGACTCTTTCTCTGCGACAAGCAATGACTGAATCGCCCCGGCTGAATGACCGCACAACACAATCCGGCCTTCATCGACAAATGATTGCGCCTTCAACCAATCGATTCCAGCAACGATATCTGCGTTGCGGTAATCACTTTCCAATAACCAGTTCGGAACAGCGGCGCGTGCGTTGCTTGCTTCGACTTTGTTCGTTAAAGCGTCGTGAGTGTATCGGCCCGGCAGGAAAAATACGTAGCCGTGACTCGTAAAGAACTGCGCCAATGTCGTGAACGGAGGCGTCTCAATCTTCTCGTAGCTAGGTTTCGTCGCGGACTGATTGTAAACGATCGCTGGAAACGGGCCCTTCCCCGCCGGTTTGTAAACGCAACCATACAACGTTGTGTCACCACTGCGGAAAAGCACGCGCTCGGGGGTCAATTTCGGATTGGAAGCAGGTTCTGCCGCACCCACAAGCGCGCACAGAATCAACATCGGAAAGATCTGCCACAGTTTCATCAGGAATGGATTCGAAGCGCTGACGATCGGCGGCAAACGACTGCTGGCATACGGATTGGTGTAAGGCAAAAGCGCCGTTTTTAACAGACATTTCGGGTCACTTATCGATTTTCCGTGACTATTGCCGGCTGTACCTCGAAGTCGAAGAAATACGTCTTATGAACAACAAATGTCAGCCGCATCTTTTTTGCCTGTACGTTCGGGTGAAACCAATGAAAGGACCGCCTGTGTCCGCAGGATCAGGCGCAGCAGTGTCCATGCGCACGTTGACGGTGATCAGTATCCCATCGCGCGGTATATACATTTCTGCGGCCGGTTCTTCGAACCCAGCCGCGCTTCGACTGACACGCTAAAGCGTGAACTCCAACTTCTTCCCCTGTAGCGGCGGTGTCTGACCGTCGCAAATTTCTCCGACGTTCGAATGCCAGCGACGGTGAGGCACCGCCGCTACAATAAAGGCGACGTTTTCCCTTTTCCCGCACGCTAAAGCGTGAACTCCGACAAAAAAAGCGGAGCCGTCTTTCGACGACTCCGCCCTGCTCCCCTGCCCCTTTTCTCCCTTTCCCACTTTCCCACTTTCGGCTACCCATTGCCCATCGCCCCTAGCCTCTCGCCTGCGTTCGTTCGCTTACGAATGCATGACAACCGTCACCGCCTCCGTTCTCGACGATTCGCCTCCGGTATTCACCGCGGTGATCTGAATCTCGACCGTCGCACCCGCCGGCAGATTCTCGATTGTGAAATCGAGGTCCGCAGGCGAACCAACTGCCACGTAGTCCTGATCAACGCCAGTGACCTTCTTGTAGACGCGATAGTAAGCTGCGCGTTCCGCCGCTTCCCATTTCAACGCCACCGCCGTCGGTCCGATCAACGTCGCGAGAAGCCCTGTCGGCATCTCTGGCGTTTCATCGGCGCCCGGCATATTGAAGCCGAACTTCAGCCAGCGCGGATCCAGAGGATCCAGCTCCATCCGAAGCTCCTGGTAAACGTCGCTGATCCGTTTGCGCAGAATCTCATACTTCTGATCCCGTGCATTCATCAGTGTCTCGACGTCCGCTTCCTGCGACATCAACGCATGTTGCGCTGCCTGCAATGCATCATGCATGGCCTGTGCACGCGCTGCGGTCACGACGGTGCCAAGCTCCAACGACGGATTCGCCGTCAGGTGCGACACCATTGCGAGCAATATGCGTTTCAAGTCCTCCGGCAGGTCCGGAATTTCGATGCTGCTGCTCGGGAAGCCGACCACTGTCCACAGATCTGAGGCATCATTGCCAAAAACTGTTTTCAGGAAGTCGCGCACAGTTCGGATGAACTTCTGCGATTCATTGATCGCATCTACCAAGGCGTTGCGGCGGGCCCCCTTGACTTGTTTACTTTGTTCATAGCTGCCGCAAGCCATGATTGTGTTAGTTAACTCTTCGACTATTTCCACCTGCGGATTACGTGGCAGGTGAACCGAGACACCGAGTTCGGTGATGCCCAGGTTGATCATCTGCGCGGCATTAACCGCGCCGGTGATCGTTTGTATTTTTACTTGTTTCATGTTATTTACTTTTCTTTCTGCTCGATTAACGCGGTTCAGTTTTCCGGGTGGCCAGACTTCGCCGACTTACTGGTATGCGGTGAATCAATCTTTTTTCTGCAGAACCGAGAACACCTCGATTCGCGAGCCATTGTCCGGTAACGAATCCGAATCAATCGAACGGGAATACTTCTGCCAAAAACGAGTGAGGCTACGTAAGGACACGCTTTGGTACCAAGCCGTGTCCTCCCCTTGACACGCCTGTGTTTATTGGTCGGAAACACGAAAATATTTTTTCGTTGTTGTAGAAAACGGGCGCGGTGCTCGGACATGAATTAACAGCAGTCAGAAAACAAAATGGGAAATTAACCACAGAATACTCAGAATACACAGAAGCTGCAGGGGCGATATACGGGTAGAGTTTTTAACGCTGCGCCGCATCACCGCCGCGAAAGAAGAAGCCAAAGCATTGAAACTCACCGGCGCCGCCGTCTATCAACACATCCGCAAAGCCGCCCAGGTCGGCCCCGACGTCGACGACCGCGCCATCCGCCGCTGGATTGCGGAAGGGAAGGATTTGTTGTAAGTCGCAGCCTGGACTTTGAAGTGCCGTAGGCACGCCCGAAACTAGCCCCGGATTTCAATCCGGGGTGAAATCAAAACGGATTCCTTCATTCTGCCGCAGGCGCGAGCGCAGCGAGTTAAAGATTTTCGGAACGATGCGTAGGCTTTTCTTAATGTAGTTAGACTGAACCACCGTTCTGTCGAACCATCACTTCTTCCGCCAAATAGACCTCACTTGCCCCTTGAACTCAGAATTCTCGACGAAGGTTTCTATCAACTGAATCGTTTCTTTCCGGAAATCAATTAAGCGTTGTTTCTCTACTCGGTCCGGTCCCGTGCAGCCGCGTAACATGAATTCGTCGAGCTGGACGCCATGATCTTCTGATGACAACGCGGAGGCCAACAAGGTTTTATCGTCCATCTTTCGGGTGATCTCTTTTATTTGGCCTCGAGCTACTTCGGCATCGCGCTCGTCCCGTTCGAGCGATTTCTGTAGCGCCTTGCTAGGAACATACGGTTTGCCAGTCCGCGCTTCCCGACGAGCGACCACGTTGGTAAGGAATTCATCCTGCATCTGCGCATACATTTCAGCTCGAACAGCCAGTTGCTGAAAGAACGCAGCGAGTTCACGTGACACCGCTCGCTTTGCAGCGAGCGCCGGGAAGGGATCTGCAGGCGTAGGCATTGCCCGCGTATTCTTGCGGATCCAAACATCCGAGCAAAGAATGTTCTTCATCTACACGATCCAGTGATTTTTGTGCCTCCGACGGAAGTCTTAATTGTAAACCAGTGTACAACTTTGCTAAAAGAACCACATGGCGGGCAAACAACAAACAGAACGGTTCAGCACCCAACTTCTGTCGGCGGTCTATCGATGAGCCATCCGATCCATTTGATTCTCTCTCCGGGCACACGGGTCGTGACGCGGAACCCGGTGAATCCGATCATTGGACAAACAATACCTGAAGGCTCGGGCGCATCCATCCCAGCTGGGTCTGTCGCTGTCATTCTTCACTCACCGATCGACGCGCATCATGCATACAAATTGCGTTTCAACGACGGCGTCGAAGCAATGGTGCGACGCAATGAATTTTCCATCCTGAAAGAATTCAAAGCCGACGAGGCAATAGGACGCGAACCCGGCGTCAGTGATCCAGATTTCGACGATTGGAAGCCTTATATCATTTACCGGTGCATTGTTGGTTCGCAGGCCTTCGGTTTGAGCGACCACCATTCCGACGTCGATCGACGCGGTATATTCCTGCCGCCGGCCGAACTTCACTGGTCCATTTGGGGTGTTCCCGAACAGATCAATCCAGCTCATTCCGATGACGCGGCGGAAACGTATTGGGAACTCCAGAAGTTTATTGTGATGGCCTTGAAAGCGAATCCGAACATTTTGGAATGTCTGCATACGCCACTCGTGGAGTTCGCATCACCTCTCGCCCACGAACTACTCGCTGAACGCAAACGCTTCCTTTCGAAAATCATTTATCAAACCTACAACGGATACGTCATGAGCCAGTTTAAAAAACTGGAGCAAGACCTTCGCGCGCGTGGCGACATCAAATGGAAGCATGCGATGCATCTCATGCGTCTCTTACTGTCCGGCATCAGCGCATTACGCGACTGCGAACTCCGCGTCCGTCTCGACGAACACCGAGATGCCCTCCTTGCCATTAAACGCGGTGAACGCCCATGGCCTGACGTGAATGCGGGGCGTTTGCAGTTGCACAAAGATTTCGAGCAGGCGTTCGCGACAACAAAGTTGCCTGAGAGACCGGATTACAATTGGGCCAATGCCTTTTTAATTCGAGCACGGAAAAACCAGATTTGAATGTCATGAACATTGATTCCCGGCTTCACAATATCGTGGCCGCACAGCCCTACCCGTTATTATTCGCCACGATTAGCGGTGCGCATCTGTATGGTTTTCCGTCGCCTGATTCCGATTATGATTTGCGAGGAGCGCATGTTTTGCCGCTTGCAAATATTGTCGGCTTGGATGTGCGTGATGAAACGCTCGAAGATTCGCGCATCATCGATGGGCTTGAAATGGATATCGTCAGTCATGATGTGAAGAAATTCTTCGGGCTGTTGCTCAAGAAGAATGGTTATGTGCTTGAGCAACTCTTTTCGCCCCTGATCGTCCATCCGACTGCCGAACACGAAGAATTGAAGGCGATTTGCAGCAGCGGACGTGAGTCCGCTCATTCATCCACCTCGAAAAGTCAGAGCCGACTCACGTCGGCTGCTACCGGAGTAATTACAAAGCATCACTCGCATCATTATTTCGGATTCGCGGAGACGCAGTGGAAATTGTTCGACAAGGAACGGCCTCGGCGCGTGAAACCATTGCTCTACGTCTATCGAGTCCTGCTCACGGGGATCCATCTCATGCGCACCGGCGTTGTGAATGCCAACCTCGTTGAATTAAACGACGAGATGCGACTGCCTTACATCGCTGATCTGGTTGCGCGCAAACAATCGGGTGAAAACACGACTTTGGAAGATGCGGATGTCGCCTTCCACGAAAGCGAATACCAACGACTCCGTGGAGTGCTGCAATCAGCGCACGACGCCAGCCAATTGCCAGACGTGCCAAGTGAAGAAACGCGCAAGGCCTTAAACGATCTACTCGTCAGGATTCGATTGAAAGGAATCAACCGCTGAGGAATTGCATCATCATTTTGGAGGATAACGACGAGCGGCTGGCGCAGTTCAAAGCTGCTGTCGCAGAGCTCGGTGATTATCACGTTCGGAGTTGGCGCGATGCGGGTCGCATGATTGCGGAATGCCATGAGGCGCTCGCAGACGTTGCATTGATTTCACTCGACCACGATCTCAATAAAGAACATGACCATTCGCCCGATCCGGGAGACGGGGTGCAGGTCGCGACTTTTCTCGGCAAACTGCCGCCGATCTGCCCAGTTATTCTCCATACGTCCAATGGCGAACGCGTTTGGTCAATGCATAACGAAGTGCGTTTTGGGGGATGGACCGCAGAACGTGTCATGCCTTTGGGCGATGATTGGATAAAGAAGAGTTGGCTTCCGAAAGCTCGAGCACTGCTTAAATCCCCCGTCGACAGCAAACTGCTTCGCCCTGAAAAATTTTCCGATCAAAAAGAACGACTCGCGCGGGCCATCACATCCCTCTACGGCGTTTCATTTGGCGATGCCATTGGCGAGATGATGAATGGACGCCCGGAAAAGGCGCACGCCCGCATCATGGAGGACGCGTTGCCATCGGGACCCTGGTTTCACACCGATGACACAGAAATGGCAATTTCTATCGTTGAAGTGCTGCGTTTGCTCGGGTCAGCGAATTCAGACGCATTGGCGCGACAATTCGCGTGGCGCTTTGAGCGACAGCCAGATCGTGGTTACGGAAGCGGTGCTCGTCGACTGCTCAGGAGTATTCTCGACGGGGCGGAATGGCGGGTCGCGGCGGGGAATGCTTTCGACGGACACGGGTCGCTCGGAAATGGAAGTGCGATGCGCGTCACGCCAATCGGAGCATTCTTTGCGGATGATTTAGATCGCGTGGCGAAGGAAGCTCACAATTCCGCCATTGTCACGCACATGCATCCGGAAGGGATTGCTGGTGCAATAGCCGTGGCGATCGCTGCCGCAGTGGCGTGGCGTCTCCGCGGAAAACCGGCTGAACAAGCGAGCGTGGAGCTTTTCGATGAAGTTCACAAACACACACCTGACGGTGAGGTGCGCCGCGGCATCGCTCATGCATTTAAAATCCGGCACTTCGAAAAAGCCGAGGGAGCAGCGCGATTGTTGGGCAACGGCAGCAGGATTACATGTCCGGACACGGTGCCGTTCACTATTTGGGCAGCCGCGAAATACCTCGGAAGATTTCGCGAAGCCATTGCGGAGACGGCTTCCGCTGGCGGAGATATCGACACCAATTGTGCCATCGTCGGCGGGATCGTCGCATTGTCAGCGGAGTTCAATAGCATTCCCAAGGACTGGATTAACGAAATGGAGCCTCTGCCGTATCCAGTTCCTGCTTCGACATCGTAAGTACCCACCGGCACAACCCCAAAGGGCGAGTTGACCTGCTGCCATAAAATTCGCATGATCGCTGGCGGCAACATCAGGACATACCGGCATCCTCTCAACCATGAAAACATTCCCGCGACTTTCTTTCGTGCTGCTCGTTCGTTCGGTTTTATTTGGCGCTCTGGTATTCGGCGGATTCCGCGGCGATGCGATTGAGAAAGCAGTTGAACCTGTTTACCACGGACACCCGCTTCGCTACTGGTTTGATATTCTCGATGGCCGATCTTACGAATCGTTCGACGCGATCCGGTTCACGGGCGCCGTGCCTTATTATTCTTCTTTGAGGCTCTTGCCACCTGTCCCAGACGTTGAGGAAATATCGGGAGGACCTGAGGCACGGAAGGCGTTGAAGAGCGCTGGCGCGGATGCGATTCCATTTTTGCTCCAGTGGATGAATC
>CBHWET010000123.1:0-12388 GCA_966112985.1 uncultured bacterium
CGATTCGCTTCAGCCTATCTGAGCTTCAATTCGAAGATGCTCGCGGCGAATGAAATCACCGATTATCTCGTGCGCAATGTTCAGCCGCGCCTGTCGGCGATTGAAGGCGTGCAGAAGGCGAATCTCTTGGGCGGACGTACCTTCGCCATGCGTATCTGGATGAAGCCGGATAAACTCGC
This sequence comes from uncultured bacterium, assembly GCA_966112985.1. GTDB lineage: Bacteria > Verrucomicrobiota > Verrucomicrobiia > Limisphaerales > JACDHS01 > CBHWET01. The sequence goes on from CBHWET010000123.1 coordinate 180, forward strand.
GGCGTTCAACATCAGTCCTGAGCAGGTTCGGCAGTCATTGGCCGCAAATAACTTCCTTTCGGCCGTCGGTTATACGAAAGGTTCGTTGGTCAAAATTAATCTTTCGGCGAATACAGACCTGCGTTCAGTTGAAGAGTTTCGCGATTTGGTGATCCGTCAATCTGGCGACAAGTTCGTTCGATTGCGCGATGTGGCAGACGTTTCATTGGGCGCTGAAGATTACGAATCAGAAGTTCGTTTCAGCGGTGAACGCGCCGTGTTCATGGGAATCTGGGTATTGCCGAACGCGAACAGTCTGGATGTCATCAAACGAGTCCACAAGGAAATGGAAAGTATCCAGAAGGACCTTCCGACAGGGCTGGGCGGACGTGTGGCCTACGACGCGACCAAATACATCGACGATGCTATTAAGGAAGTGCTGCACACGTTGATCGAGACTTTGATCATCGTTGCGATTGTGATCTTTTTGTTCCTGGGATCGTTCAGGTCAGTCCTTATTCCACTCATTGCGATTCCGGTGTCTCTCATTGGCGCTGTGTTTCTGATGCAGATTTTCGGCTTTACGCTGAACTTGCTGACGTTGCTGGCGATTGTGTTGTCCGTAGGGTTGGTCGTCGATGACGCTATCGTAATTGTTGAGAACGTGGAACGTCACGTGCGGGAAGGAAGAACGCCAATGCAGGCGGCTCTCCTGGGTGCGCGCGAGTTGATCGGGCCCGTTATCGCGATGACGATCACGCTGGCCGCGGTGTACGCGCCGATCGCCTTCCAAGGTGGGTTGACCGGATCTCTGTTCCGGGAATTCGCATTAACATTGGCCGGCGCGGTATTCATCTCAGGCGTTGTCGCACTGACTTTGTCGCCTGTGATGTCGGCGAAACTTTTGCGTGCCGAAAGTGAAGAACGCGGGTTGGTGGGAGTGATTAACCATTTCTTCGATCGCCTGCGCAGATTTTACGGACGGATCCTGGACGCGACGTTATCGGCACGTCCGGCTGTTTATACGATTTGGGGTGGACTGACGCTTGTGACAATTGCGATGGGTGTATTTGTGTTCCAGGCGAAGGAATTGGCTCCTCTCGAAGATCAGGGATTCATTCTTGGCTACGTTGAAAGCTCAGCGAATGCGACCATCGAGCAGACGACGTTTTTCACCGAGGAAATGAACCAAAGAATGATGGCGGTGCCTGAAGCGAGACAAACGTTTCAGCTGACGAATCCGGACAGCGGTTTCGGCGGTCTGGTGCTTAAGCCATGGGGTGAACGTAAACGAACAGTTTTCGAAGTCGCTCCACAATTGCAGGCGCAATTCAACCAATTGCCTGGCGTTCGCAGCTTTGCCATTACTCCTCCCGCTTTGCCCGGCGGTGGCGAGTATCCGGTCGAATTCATCATTTCATCAACAGACGAACCGCGTCGTATTCTCGAAGTGGCGCAACAGGTGCAGATGAAAGCGGCGACGAACGGGATGTTCGCTTTTCCGCCGACGCTCGATACAAAAATTGACCAGCCTGAAGTCGAATTGGTTCTCGACCGCGACAAGGTGGCGTCGATGGGCCTGGACATGCGCACTGTGGGAGCCGATCTGTCGGCGCTTGTCGGTGGGAATTTCGTGAATCGTTTCAACTTTGAAGGATTGAGCTACAAAGTTATTCCGCAGTTAAAGCGTATCGAGCGCCTCGATCCGAGCCAGTTGGAAAACAATTATGTTCGAGGACCGGATGGAAAGCTTGTTCCGTTGAGCACCTTTGCGACATTGAGGCGCAAAACTGAGCCGCGGACACTTAATCGGTTCCAACAGCTGAATGCAGTTCGGATTTCTGGCGTCGCAATCGTTCCGCTGGATAAGGCTTTGAAGTTTCTAGAAACAGAAACGCAGAAGATTTTACCGGCGGGGTATTCGATGGATTATCGTGGAGAATCGCGGCAATTGCGTGTTGAAGGCAGCAAGTTTTTGCCAGCGTTCTCGTTGGCTCTCGTGCTGATTTTCCTTGTGCTGGCGGCTCAGTTCAACAGTTTTCGTGATCCGTTCATCATTCTCCTTGGCTCCGTGCCCTTGGCGATGTTTGGCGCATTGATCTTCTGTTTCTTGAAGATGCCGGGCCAAGGCGTGCCGTTCTGGACGAATGGCTGGACGACAACGTTGAACATCTACTCACAGGTAGGGCTCGTGACGCTTGTCGGCCTTGTTTCGAAAAATGGCATCCTTATCGTGGAATTCGCCAACCAGTTGCAACGCGGGGGACTGAGCAAAGTGGCTGCCGTTCGTGAAGCAGCGCTGGTGCGTCTGCGCCCGGTGTTGATGACCAGTGTCGCCACGGTGTGCGGTCACTTTCCGTTAACGATGGTGACTGGTGCCGGTGCCGCTGCCCGTAATTCGATCGGTATCGTCGTGGTCGCTGGAATGGCCATTGGAACCATTTTCACGTTGCTGGTGATTCCGGCGTTGTATGTGTTGATCGCGAAACAACACGCAGGCGAGGAGCCTGGGGCGCTTGGTGCGAATTATAAGGCGGGACATGCGTTGCCTGAAAAGGAAGGCGCCGTCGTATGAAGGGCAGACTCTTCGGCACTGCATTTCTAGTCGCTATAGCTTTGGTTTCGTGTGGAAAGAAACCGGAACAGGCGTCTACGGCAAAGCAAGTGCCTGAAGGTGTTCCCGTGACAGTGGCGAAGGTGCAGCGAGTTCAGTTCGATCGAACACTACCGATTGTCGGTACGCTTTTTGCAAAAGATGAAGCGACGATTGCTGCACAAGTCGAAGGTCAGATTGAAAAGACGAAAGTCGATTTCGGCGATCGATTGACGAATGGCCAGGAGATCGCGTTGATTGATACGACGTCGTACGACGCTCAGGCGAAACAAGCGGCAGCAAATCTGGCCAAGGCAAAAGCCAACGCGCTGAATGCGGAACAAAGCCTGAAGCGCGTGCAGTCGCTGCAAAAGGAGAAAATCTCCGCAGAGAGTGAACTGGACAAAGCCATCGCCGATGCCGAACAGGCTCGCGCTGAGGTCAAGGCAGCCGAAGCGACGGAGGCCATCGCGAGGTTGAACCTTGATCGCTCGCACGTTCGCGCCCCATTCGACTCTGCTGTCGCGGAGAGGATTGGCAGTGCAGGGGATTACGTTAAAATCGGAGCGCCGTTATTTCGCGTCGTGAACGACAGTGTCTTGAAATACATCGTCCAGGCGCCCGAAGCCTACGCTGGTAGCGTGGCAAAGGAGCAACAGGTCGTTTTTACTGTCGATGCGTTTCCAACGAATCAGTTCGAAGGGAAGGTGTTTCTTATCAGTCCACAGGTGAACACGAGTACGCGTGCGTTTGCCTTTGGCGCACTGGTGCAGAATTCAGATCGACGATTACGCGCGAATACATTCGCACGTGGTGAGTTGATCCTTGAGAAAGCAGTTCCAACTACAGTCGTGCCGATTGAAGCCGTTGTTAACTTCGCCGGCATCAACAAAGTCTATGTCGTCGACCAAAATGTCGTGCACGCACGCGAAGTTCAGGCCGGACGCATTCGTGATGGGGTGCAGGAAATTCTCTCCGGACTCGAACCAGATCAGTCGGTTGTCGTTACAGGCCAAAGCAAACTCTACGAAGGGGCAAAGGTGCGTGTGAAAAGCGATGAGAACGTGAAGCAAGCGAACGCCCGTTCATGAGTTCAAAGGCCGATCATTCTTCCTCGCAGGCGTCCTCCGATCGCAAAGGGCTCGCACTTGCCGACCTTTGCATCAAGCGGCCCGTTTTTGCGACGATGATGAACGTCTTTCTCGTCGTCCTTGGTTGGTTTTCCTTCCAACAAATCGGCGTGGACCAGTTTCCGAACGTTGAACTTCCAATCGTCACTGTGACCACGACGTTGCGTGGGGCATCGCCGGAGGAGATGGAGACGAGCGTCACCAAGCCACTCGAAGAAATCATAAACACTGTCCAGGGCATCGATGAGCTGAGCAGTGTTACAACGGAAGGCGTCTCTCAGATTACGGTTCAATTCCAGATGGAACGCAACCGCGACGTCGCTGCACAGGATGTGCGCGATAAAGTGAACACAATTCTATCGCGGCTGCCGGAAGGGACTGAGACGCCGATCATTGACAAGTTTGATCTGGATGCCGTGCCAGTGATGTCGATCAGCGTCAGTGCGGCGCGTGATTTAAAAGAGATCACGTTTATTACAGACAAACAGATCAAACAGAATCTCGAGACAGTACCTGATGTCGGATCTGTAACAATGGTGGGTTCCCGGACTCGCGCCGTTCAAGTCTCGGTGGACATTGATAAATTGCGTGCGCGTAATCTGACGATTGAAGATGTGCGCAGTGCGTTGCTGCAACAGAATCTCGAAGTGCCGGGAGGGCGTGTAAACCAGGGCTCGCGCGAGTTGGTGGTGCGGACGCTCGGCCGCATGCGTGAGGTCAGCGACTTCAACAACCTTATCGTGTCGCATGTTGGGACTCAGCCGATCTACTTGAAGGAGATTGCAAAGGTTTCAGACGAAATTGAAGAACCACGTTCGCTATCACGATTAAATGGGGTTAATGCAGTGACACTGGTGGTTCGAAAACAATCGGGCAGCAATACGGTTAAGCTCATTGATGCGGTGAAGCAGCGGATGAAGGAGCTGGAGCCGATTTTACCCCAGGATTTCAAGTTAAACGTCATCCGGGATCAGTCGATTTTCATCAATCGCTCGCTTCATGAAGTCAGCTTTCACTTGCTGATGGGCGCCATCCTGGTTGCGCTCACCGTGTTTTTCTTCCTGCACGATTGGCGGGGGACATTGATCGCATCGGTTGCCATTCCCGCCTCGATCGTCGCGACGTTCGCGTTGATGCGGGTGATGAATTACACTTTGAACAATTTCACGATGCTCGGACTGGTGTTTGCGGTGGGCATCGTCATCGATGACGCCATCGTCGTGCTGGAAAACATTCATCGCACCATGGAGGAGAAAAATCTAAGTGCGATGCAGGCTGCAAGTGCTGCGACACGCGAAATCGCTTTGGCCGTTATGGCGACGACACTGTCGCTCGTGGTGATCTTTCTCCCGCTCGCATTCATGAAAGGTCGAACGGGCATGTTTTTCTCGAGCTACGGTGTAACGGTTGCTTTCGCGATTATGGTGTCGCTGTTCATCTCCTTCACGCTGACACCAATGCTCGCTTCACGTTTTTTGCGTCACACTGATGATCCAAGAGTGCGGGAAAAGAAAGCACATGGTGGCCCATTGATGCAGTGGCTTTCGAACCGGTATACCGCCGTGCTCCGTTGGAGTCTTGATCACCGGTGGCTGATCATTGTCGCCGCCCTGGTATGTATTGCGTCCATCATTCCGCTTGGAAAGATGACGAAGTTTACGTTTATCCCGCAGGATGACACGAGCGAGTTTGAAATCTCCTTACAAACGCCCGAAGGATCGACACTCGAACGCACGGCACAGATTTGTGATGAGATCGAAAGGAAACTGAAGGCGATCACGATCGACAAAGAACAGGCGATTACCGACACCCTGTTGACGGTTGGCCAGACGAGCGGTCGAGTTGGCAAGGCAGAAGGCGATGTGACCATTGCGAATATCTATTGCCGTTTACCGCAACTCGGTGGCTTCTGGTCTACGCTGACTGGAAAGACGCGGCGATGGACCCAGTTCGAGGTGATGGGACGCGCCCGTAAGATTTTGGCCGATTATCCTGAAGTCCGGGCTGGTGTGCAGATGATTTCGAATATCGGCAGTGCAGGTCGTAATGCGGATATTCAATTCAACCTGCTCGGACCTGATTTAGAGAAGCTCAATACTTACGCACAGAACATTATTGAGGAGCTTCGTCCAAAGAAGGGCATCGTTGACCTCGATACAACGCTCGCCAACCGCAAGCCGGAGTTGCAGGCGAACATCGACCGGCCCAAAGCAGCATCATTCGGCTTACGCGTGAACGATATTGCCAATAGCCTGCGAACGCTCGTTGGTGGCGTTATTGTTGGTAATTATAAGGAGGCGGATGATCAATTCGACGTGTGGCTGCGTGCGGACGCTCCACATCGCAGCACACAGGAGGCGCTTGGACAAATCATGCTGCGTAGCAGCGGCGCGAGTGGAACGAACGCCGAGACAGGAGCGCTGGTGCAATTGGCGAACTTCGTTAATTTCAAAGAACAGCGTGGTCCTAACCAGATCGATCGGTTTCAACGGCAGCGAAAGGTAACCGTCATGGGTAACACTGCGAATTACGCCCTGGGTGATGCGGTTAAAGACGTGAATGCTGTGGTGCAAAAAATGAACCTGCCGGCTGATTACCAGGTGATCTTCACGGGGCGCGCTAAACAGTTGAATGAAACCTTCCAGAACTTTCTCATCGCGTTCGGACTGGCGATGATTTTCATGTACATGATCCTCGCCGCGCAATTCGAACATTTCATTCATCCGGTTTCCATTCTCCTTGCAGTGCCGCTCTCATTACCATTCGCGTTGCTTTCGATGATTTTGTTGAACGAACCGCTGAATATTTTCGCGATCTTCGGGTTATTCATGTTGTTCGGTATCGTGAAGAAAAACGGAATTCTTCAAATCGACTATACCAATACGCTGCGTGCGCAGGGCATGGAACGTGACGCCGCTGTCGTGCAGGCGAATCGTGTGCGTCTGCGCCCGATTCTGATGACAACAATGATGCTCGTTGCATCAATGATTCCCATTGCGCTCGGAAAAGGCCCGGGCGCCGCTGGCCGTGCCGCGATGGCGAAAGTAATTATCGGTGGCCAGATGCTCTGTTTATTGCTGACGTTGCTCGTGACTCCGATCTGCTACTCAATCTTCGATGATTTGGGTAAGGGACAGATCTTTGGTTCCCGCAGGAAAAAGGCTCCATCGGTTCCTGTGGATGCTCTTGTGAAGTGATCGATAGCGATCACCGGTCCGTACTTCTATTTCGCCGCGGCTGCGTGCGACCTTCTTCGGTGTGCAAGGGACTTTTTCAGCAGGTGTTCCAACGGCTGTTTCTGTTCCGCCAGACGTTTTTGTAACAGAGCCAGCACCGCAGCTTCTTCAGAGCGAAGTTTACGCAGACCGGTCGTGAACTCCATTTCCGCCCGCTGTTTCAGCGTTTCGACCATGGTACCATCGATATAAGAATCGAAGATAGCGGGATGGATATAGCATTTGCGGCAAATTGCCGGTGTGTTGCCAAGACGTTGCGCAACCGACTCAATGGCGCGCGTGATATTACGTTTCGCCTGCCGGTTTGAGGTGCATTCTTCGAATTCCTGCAACGCCATGGCCGCGAGAACTGTACCTGCCCATGTTCGAAAATCCTTCGCTGTAAAATCCTGCCCCGTGATTTCCCGCAGATATTCGTTTACGTCTTCGGAATTGATTTTCTGCTGCTGGCCATCGCGGTCGATGTACTGGAACAATTCCTGACCGGGCAGGTCCTGGCATTTCTTTACGATGCGGGCGAGATGTTTGTCTTCGACTTTTATCTCATGGTCCTTACCGCTCTTGCCACGAAAGCGAAAATGAACTTTCGATCCATTCACTTTTACATGGTGATCTCGCATCGTAGTCAGTCCGAAAGAACCGTTTTGTTTTGCGTATTCTTCATTGCCGACGCGAATGAGGCTGACTTCCAGCAAACGAACAACGGTGGCGAGTACTTTGCGCCGCGATAATTCGGGGAGTTTCAAATCGCGCCTCAACTGTTTGCGTATCTTTGGAAGGGCTTTGGCAAACAGAAGCATGCGCGTGTATTTCGTTTCATCGCGCACTTCACGCCATCGTTTATGATAACGATATTGCTTCCGTCCCTTCGCATCACGGCCCACCGCTTGAAGATGTCCGTTTTCATCGGTGCAAATCCAGACATCGGTCCACGCGGGGGGAATCCCCAATGATTTGATACGATTCAGTTCGCTGACGTTGCGAATCGTTTTGCCGTCCGGGGCAACGTAGGTGAATCCGCTTCCATTTCTCTTGCGACGAATTCCAGGGGCGTTATCGCTTACATAGCGCAAGCCCACGGCTTTTGCAGAAAATTTTGGGTCAGCAAGAATTGGCGTAACCGTCGCAATGTCCTCCATGGAAGTAATATCCTTCGGATTTACTAAATTGCATCCCGCTGGCGCCATTATTGGTGTTTTAACGGTGGCTGACCGTTGAGACCAATTTTGTGCCAATCGTTGAAAAGTATTTCTTACCAATCTTTGGTTACAAACCGCACCCCGTTACAAATACACGTTCGTCCCGTTGCTCCTAAGACGAAGCCTGTGTTGTCATGCTCGGACCGCCTGAGGAGGTGGGGATTCCGGGTTCGAAAACATCAACAAGGGTATTCTATGAAGAAAAACATAAGCATTGGATCGAAAGACCGTTTTAAAATGAAAGTTGCCGCTGGGATTTTCGCTGCGGTTGCCGGTGGCGCGTGGTTATCGTTTGCAGTTGTCGGCAACATACAGCCGCTCGCGATCGAAATTGATCGGCCGAGCGCAAATCTTTATCCGTCCAACAACGTTGGGTTCGTAGACTGGGTGAAGGACTCTCTGACCAACACGGACACGCCTTCACTGGTGAATAACATCGCTACGGGCATTAAGCCGAACGAAACTGGCGCGTCGGGCGGAACCGGCCATTGGTACGGCGTAAGGATTGTTGACGGAGTCGATGGCGCAGAGCAGGACATCTTTCTGAACGGTGGCAAAGAGAATCTTACGAATACCTGGAACATTGGTGCTGGAAGTATTGGTTCATCGAAATACGACATCACGCAGGCCTACCTGGCGAACAACAACCAGAAATTATTCTTCGGAATGGAACGCCGGGGGAACAACGGGACAACCGCGTTTGATTTTGAATTTAATCAGCTGCCACCGATCAATTCGTATTTTCCAAATCGCACGACCAACGACGTTCTCTTCACCTTTGAAATGCAAGGTTCTGGCGGTTCGGGTTCTGCGACGCCTCATTTCTTTATCTGGGACGGGACGAAGTATCAGGAACAAATTCCTCCTCCATCGAGCCTTGTCAGTTCCATCAACCAGGCGGACATTCCTGCCGCGCCCTGGGGGTATGTAGACAGTAAGGGGAAGTGGGTTCTTGGAAATATTCCTCGTTTTGAATTCGCCGAAGCATCAGTCGATTTGACCCAGACATTTCCAAACTTTGTGCCGTGTAACACCACCGCCTATGTCCAGGTGCGCACTCGTTCATCGGCGACCGATACCAGCGACTTGAAGGACACTACGAAGATATTTGAGTTTAGTTTCGGTGGGCCGCAGGCTGTTCCGCAACTCGCGACGACATGCTCTCCGCAATTCACTTACGACGCTACCTCTTCGATCAATTCAAATGGCGGCACAAACAGCGGATTATCCTATCTTTGGAATTTCACCCCGCCCGCTGGCGTAACGCTTACTGGATCGGGGATTACGGGACCCGATGGATCCGGCGTCTATCATTCCACCAATACAACGGGAACGGTTGATGTTGGGCTCGTTGGTATCAGCGCAACAATCGATGCGACTTTGATCGCGATTGAAAGTGGATCGTGCAGCAATGTTTCGAGTGTAGTTTCGATCACCGTTGCGAATTCATTAACTGCCGCGATCACTAACAAAACAATGAATGGCAGCAACCTTTCTGTGACATTGGCCGGCAGTGCCCCGGGGGCAACGTCGGTGCAATGGCAACGCTTAGGAGCGAGTAACTGGGTGAATATCGCGGGCGCAGTATCCAATTCGCTCACTTACTCCAACTTCCAAAGTGACGCGACCGGTGTAGTGACAAACTTCGATGTCGGAACCGATCCTTATCAAGGACAGGTCTATGAAGTTCTGCTCCGGTTCCTGGCTACGCGAACAAATTCCACCACGACATGCAATGCCACCTCGGCTCCGATTAAAGTTAAAAAGATCATCGGCGTGGATCCGTAGGATTCTTTATCGAAATTCGGCGACAAAAAACCCTCTCCGTAATGGAGAGGGTTTTGACGTTTTCCTAAATTAAACGAATTACATGTTCGAGATAATATTATCGCCGAACTGCGAGCACTTGATCTCGGTCGCGCTATCCATCAAGCGAGCGAAATCGTACGTCACACGTTTGCTGCCAATCGCGCCGTTCAATCCTTTGACGATCAAATCAGCGGCTTCAGTCCAGCCCATGTAACGCAACATCATTTCGCCCGAGAGAACGACTGAGCCAGGATTGACCATGTCTTTGTTCGCATACTTCGGTGCCGTACCGTGTGTTGCTTCGAAAATCGCGTGGCCGGTCATGTAGTTGATGTTTCCGCCCGGTGCGATACCAATGCCGCCAACCTGCGCTGCAAGCGCGTCGCTCAGATAATCGCCATTGAGGTTCAACGTCGCAATGACGTCGAAATCGGTCGGACGCGTGAGAACCTGTTGCAACGCAATGTCTGCAATGGCGTCTTTGATGACAATGCCCGCGCCGGGTTTGCCTTCAGGAATCTTGCACCATGGACCGCCGTCGATTTCGACAGCACCGAATTCGCGCTTGGCCAATTCATAAGCCCAATCGCGAAAAGCGCCTTCAGTGAACTTCATGATGTTGCCCTTGTGGACAATCGTCATGCTCTTGCGCTTGTTGCGAATCGCGTAATCAATCGCGGCGCGCACAAGACGTTCGCTGCCTGGTTTGCTGACCGGCTTGATGCCGACACCGACGAGTTCGCCCGCTTCCGTGCCGAAACGAATCTTTTTGAATTCTTTCGGGAACGTGGCTTTCAGGAATTCCAACGTCTTGGTCGCTTGTTCACCACCCGCTTGAAAATCAATACCTGCATAGATGTCTTCCGTATTTTCGCGGAAGATGACCATGTCGACCTTTTCAGGATGCTTAACAGGAGAGGGGACACCGGTGAACCATTGCACGGGGCGCAAGCAGACGTAGAGATCGAGCATCTGCCGCAAGGCAACGTTCAGTGAACGGATACCACCACCGACAGGCGTGGTAAGAGGACCTTTGATGCCGACGAGATATTCTTTGAAAGCTTCGATCGTGTCGTCAGGAAGCCAGTTGTTGAACTTCTTAAAACTTTCTTCACCCGCGTAAACTTCGAACCAGGAAATCTTTCGTTTGCCGCCGTAAGCCTTCTGCACAGCGGCATCAAAAACGCGAACGCTCGCTGCCCAGATGTCAGGGCCCGTGCCGTCACCGCGAATGAACGGGAGAACAGGATTTTCGGGGACGTTGAGCTTGCCGTTTTGGATCGTGATTTTGCCGCCGGAGGGTGGGGTAATGTCTTTGTAAGGCATGATCGTGAATTTAAATTTGAGCGTTGAGAAATAAGGCGAAATCCGCAGAAAGCAAGAATAGAAATGCTTGTTCCGTATCGACTCCGCATGGCTCGCCATTTACTCTGCAGCCATGCGCAAAAGCTGGCTTGTCGCACTTCTCTGCCTGACGTTTCTGGTGCGGATTTCCATTGCTGTTGCCGAACCAGCGGCGGCCGTTCTGAGCGCGCCTCAAACGGTTCCAACGAACAACGTTATTCTTCAGCGGGTGAATGTGCTCCTTCGTGAACTCAAATCCAGTCGCTACAGTCATAAAACCGAGATCGACCGGGCCACGGGCACTTACAACCTTGATTGCTCCGGCCTTGGGCGTTTCATTTTGCGGGAAACGGCTCCGGATGCATTGCAGGTTTTGCCGCGGGAAAAAGGTTTCTCGATCGCGCGTGCCGTAGCGTTCTACAGCGGTTTTACGAACACGAATTCATCTGAAATTTCCTCGCACTGGAAACGAATCGAACGGATGAGCGACGTCGCACCGGGCGACTTCATTGCGTGGCGGAAAGTTGAAATTAAGAAGGGTGACAATTCAGGCCATGTCTTAATCGCACTCGAAAAACCGATGCGTGAAGCCGACGGTTCGTTTCGTGTCAAGCTGGTGGATTCATCTGCCGGAAGGCATAGTGATGATTCCCGCGGTATAGGTCAGTCGGGAGTTGGAACCGGGGCCATGTGGTTCAATGTAGACGAAGAGGAACGCCCGGTCGCTTTTCTGTGGACCAGGAGTTCTAAACCAAAGACCTGTCCCATCTCAGTCGGTCGTGTTCGGGATACTGTCCGCGACAACTGACTACTACCGCTTCGAATCGTAAAAAGAACTTACAAACCGCGAGAGGCTCTGTGCCCTCTGTGACTCCGTGGTGAACCGCCGTAAAATCGGAATTCAGCGTAACTTGCTGAA
>CBHWET010000124.1:0-12330 GCA_966112985.1 uncultured bacterium
CGGACTTTCTCAATCGTCTGCCGGAAATGATCAGCGCCACCGTCTTTCAGATCGTCGCGAGCAACAGCGGTGATCACGACATGTTTCAACTTCATGCGTCGCGTAGCTTCGGCCACGCGAGCCGGTTCATCAGCTTCGAGGGCGAGTGGCTTGGCCGTTTTGACGGCGCAGAAAGAACAGGCTCGTGTGCAATGGTCGCCTGCGATCATGAACGTCGCCGTGCCTTTGCTCCAACATTCCCAGTGGTTCGGACACTTGGCGCTTTCGCAAACGGTGTGCAGCTTCAGTTCGTCGAGTAGCGAGCGTGTATGCGAGAAACTATCCGAGGTTGGAAGCTTGATGCGCAGCCATTCAGGCAGACGCGGGCGGGGCTTAAGTTGAATTTCGGCGGCGTTCATTTGAACAACGAAGACGCTAAGACGGAAAGAGACTTAATCCAGTAAAAACTTCGCGTCTTAGCGTCTTTGTTGTTAGTCAGGTCAGGATTCAAACTGTTTCCAGAACTTTTCCAGCTGGCCGGTATCGAAGTCAGCCAGGACTTGGCCGTCGACCTCGATGCATGGAGCAAGTGTCTGTCCGGTTAATTCGCGCATTTCCTTGCGTGCTGCACCGTCGCTGATGACGTCCAATTCCTCGTATTTAATGCCACGTTCATCGAGCCAGTCTTTGGCTTCGTGGCACCAGCCGCAGTAGGGCTTTACAAACAAACGAACATTTTGCGGTTTCATGGTAACTCGAACTAAAACGTAAAAACGTGAAACGTGAAGCAGAATGCATGATTTTATTGCGCCAGCTCCTCACGTTTTACGTTTCACGTTTCACAGGTTCTCGGTAATTACTGTATCAGCGTGCTCATACGCTGGCGCACAGCAGCAGAGCAACTTCAACACATCATTTCCTGTATTCCAGATTTTATGTCGTTGTCCGGGTGGAATCGCAATTGCATCACCAACTTTCACCGGGCGCGTTTCATTTTCAATTCGCATTTTACCCGAACCTTGCGTGATGAAGTAAATCTCCTCGGCCTTTGGATGATAGTGTTCCATGGTGCTGCCCCCGACCGGCACGCGCGCTTCCGCAAGGCTTTGGTTCCGGATGCATGAGTTGCGGTAAGCGAGGAGTTCACGGATTTCGGAACCATCCTTTGTTGTGAAGGACGGAACGTCGTTGAGGTTATGGATGTCCATGTGATTAAAGAGACAGGAGAAGCTCCAAACTTCAACATCCAACATCCAGAGAAATCGAAATCATTAAGCTCCAATCGCGCCGGTTCTAGATTGGATATTGGGGGTTGGTGCTTCTTTGGAGCTTGGACGCTTGGTTTTTGGAGCTTTACCCGAATTCCATTGTTTTTCCGCGAAAAGCTGCTTAATTGCGCCCGATGAATAAGCGGCAGGCGGCGCTCCAGCGTGACACCAAAGAGACCCAGATTTCCCTCAAGCTGAACATCGACGGTTCCGGGAAGTCTAAGATCAAGACGGGTATCCCTTTCTTCGATCATATGCTGACGCTGTTTGCCAAGCACGGCACCGTTGACCTGGAACTTACCTGCAACGGTGACCTGGAGGTGGATGCTCACCACACCGTCGAAGACTGTGGCATCGCTTTGGGACAGGCTTTTGTGCAGGCGTTAGGCGATAAGAAAGGCATCAAACGTTACGGAACTGGCTTTGACCCGAAAAACCCATTTACCGGTGAAGCCTACGTGCCGATGGACGAATGCCTCGCCCGGTGCGTTATTGATTTTAGCGGCCGCCCGTATTTGGTATGGCGTGGATTGAATAAGCTGCAATACAAACAAGTCACAGACGCCGAGAAAAAACAGGACATGTCATCGGCATTTCGGTTCGGATTGGCGCGGGAATTCTTTCAAGGCTTCACCAATGAAGCCCGTTGTAACCTGCATTTAGAACTCCTTTATGGGGAAGAACCTCACCATGTGGTAGAGGTTCTCTTTAAGGCATTTGCGCGTGCAACCGATGCTGCGTGTCAGCGGGATCCCCGAATCGCCGGTCAGCTTCCCAGCACCAAAGGAAAACTGTAATTCGCACTGAATAACGCGAAAATCGCAACCGTCCAAATTTATGCCGACAACACCGGATTACACGACGCTGCCAGATGACCAGCTCGTGAAGTCCTCCCAAAAAGGCGATATGCGAGCCTTTGAGGAGTTGGTGGGGCGGCATCGGGACAAAATATACGCTCGCGCATTCAGCATGATGCGCAACGAGGAAGAAGCGATCGATCTTTCTCAGGAAGCATGGGTAAAGGCCTGGCAACGCCTGGCACAATTTCAAGGTGATTCGAGCTTTGTCACATGGATGACGAGGATCGTGATCAACCTGTGCCTTGACCAGATCCGGAAGAACAAACGGCAACGCGCCGAGTCTATCGAAGCGATGGACGAGGAAACCGGCGGAGTCGAACGGCAGATGCCAGTGGTGACAATCAACCCCACTGAAGGCCTGGAACGAAGCGAGTTGCGCCAGCGGATCGATAGAGCGCTGGGCCAACTATCGCATGAGCATCGAACGGTGCTCATTATGCATGAATTTGAAGACCTGGAATACAAGGAAATCGCCAAGCGTATGGGGTGTTCCATTGGAACAGTGATGTCGCGGTTATTTTATGCGCGACGCAGGATGGCGAGCTTGTTGCAGGGCTTGAAAAGAGAGAACTTACGATGAACATCGACCAACAACTGAAATTGCAGTCTTATCTCGACGGTGAACTTTCCGAACGCGAGTCGCAGGAAGTGGCGAATTGGCTCGCAGCCGACGCGGAGGCGCGTGCGCTGTTTGCGGAGCTGAAGAACACGACGACTGCTCTCGCCGGCAACGAATTGGAAGTGAAGCTTCCTGAATCGCGTGAATTTTACTTCAGCAAAATCCAGCGTCAGATCGAGCGCGAGGCCAATACGACTACGCGAAAAGCCGTAGTTCGTGAAACGGCATTTGCCCGACTGTGGAAATACTTTTTACCTCTTGCCGGAGCAGCGGCCGCAGTTATTCTCGTCGCCGTGGTTTCGCAGAAACAAACCGGTTTTACATATGTTCCTGGCGAAGGTGAATCATCAAACGAGATGGCTGCTTACACGTATCGTTCACAATCAGATCGTATGACGGTCGTTTGGCTTGCCGATAATAACTCAGCCGCCGCAGAATCGGATTTCTCGGAAGACACAGAAATTCAATGACCAAACAACGTCTCTCCATTGCAGGGAAGTTCCTCCTGACCGCACTTTTCTTTTCCCTGGTTCTTTCCGTGCAGGCTGTACAGGCAGGAGATGTGAAGCTGCAATTGCAGCTGATCTGGGGTACGAACGACGCCCAGTCGCCTGATCCGAAGCACAAGCCGGTTGATGCGGAGTTGGCGAAGAAAATGGAAAAGACTCCTTTTAAGTGGAAAAACTATTTCGAAGTGAACCGGAAGCAAACATCCGTTGCGGCGAATGCTACGACAAACGTCACGATGAGTCCTGAATGCACTGTGGGTGTAAAGAATTTGGCTGATGGGCGGATCGAAGTAACGTTGATCGGCAAAGGTAAACCGGTTCGTAAAGAGATTCATCCCCTGGCTAATGGTATCTTTCTCATCGGTGGCGACGCGACGAACGATACTGCGTGGTTTGTTGTTGTGAAGGAAACCAAGTAAGTCGCTGTCGATTGACTCCGGTCCAACGGACTCAAACATTTGAAAAAGAAAAGCCCGCGATCTCTCGCGGGCTTTTTGTTTAGATAGATTGTTCGTTTGCCTTAACCGACGCTCGCCAGTTCTTCGTTCGTGCCGACATTGAGGATCTTGAACTGTTCGGCGTGAACGGCCGGATCCGGGCGGAAGATCAGCTTCACGAAATAACGCTTCTCGAGATCCTTGATGATATTCTCATCTTCGGTGCGCAGACGATCGAGAATCGTTGGATTTACGACGATGCGTAATTGGTAATCCGATTCGTCGCGGGAACGCTTCTTCAAGATTTCGCCGAGCTTACGTTGGATTTCCACGCTCATGGTAAGCGCACTCTTCACTTTGCCGCGGCCTTTGCAGTACGGACAATCTTCATACACGGCGGCGCGCACGCTTTCGGAGTGACGTTGGCGCGTCATTTCCATCAGGCCGAGTTGGGAGATCGGCAGAACGTGGGTTTTCGCTTTATCTTTGCGGAGATGTTCTTTGACGCGTTGATAAACCTGCTGCTGATCCCGGCGCTGACGCATGTCGATGAAGTCGAGCACGATCAAACCGCCGATGTTACGCAAACGCAACTGGCGGCAGATTTCGTCGGCGGCTTCGAGGTTCACTTTCAGGATTGTTGATTCCTGGTCTTTGCCGCTCTTGTGCCGACCGGTGTTTACGTCGATGGCCACGAGCGCTTCGGTTTCGTCGATCACGAGATAACCGCCGCTCTTCAGGTGAACCTGGCGTGAGAAGGTGTTCTCAAGCTGTTTGGTGATGTTGAATTTGTCGAAGATCGGCTGCGATTCAGGATAGAACATCACCTTTTTCGCGGAACGCGCTGAGATCTTCGAAATCATTTCGCGCATGCGTTCACAGGCGCGGTTGTTGTCGACGACGATGCGTTCGACGTCTTCCGTGAGGAAGTCACGGACCGTACGGGCGATCAGATCGGGTTCTTCGAATACGCAGGTCGCAGGCGGCTGATTCTTGATCTTGTCCTGAATCTGCTTCCATTCTTCCAGGAGCAACGCAAGGTCGCGGACGAAATAACGGACTTGTTGACCTTCGCCAACGGTGCGGATGATCACGCCCATGCCTTCCGGGATTTCCAGACTGCGCAGGATTTGCTTCAGACGTTGCCGCTCTTCCTGGTTTTCAATTTTGCGCGAAATACCGCATTGGTCGGAATTCGGCAGGAGGACGAGATAACGACCTGGCAGCACTAGATTAGTGGTAACGCGAGGCCCCTTGGTGCCGATAGGACCTTTGGTGACCTGCACAATAATATCGGTTCCTGGCGGATAGAGCCGCGGCACATCGCGTTGTGTGATGCGCGGTTTATCGCGTTTTCTGCCTTCGCGTTCGACGACTTCAACGCTGCTGTCGAAGTTGGTCGGAACGATATCCCAATAATGGAGAAAGGCGTTCTTCTCAAAGCCGATGTCAACGAAAGCGGCTTTCAATCCGTCTTCAAGGTTGCGCACCTTACCTTTGAAGATACTGCCGACCAGACGTTCTTCTGTCGTGCGCTCGATGGTGAACTCTTCAAGTTTACCCTCGACTGTCACCGCCACGCGCGTCTCCAGGGACTCGGCGTTGATGATGACTTCGCGATGCGAACTTTTCTTTGGACGGAACAGCCCCTGAACCTTTTTATAAACCTTATTCGCAACAGCCTTGATGTTTTCAAGGATTCCTTGCGGTGCGGGCTCCTGGATTTCGACAGGTTTGAAAGGCTCGGCTTTTGTTTCCGCCGCAGGACGTTGTCCGTGGGCATGAGGATGGCGTGGTTCGCGTTCTGGTTCGGGCGCTGGTTCCTGAGGTTTTGGCGCACCTTCAGGAGGGAGACCGGCTGCGACATTTTCCGCGCGTTCGATCTCATTTTGAAAACGCGTTTTGTCGTAAACGGCTTCTTCACCGCCGAGTTTCTCGCCGAGAGCTTCGGCTCGCGCTTCGGTTGCAGCGCGGTCGGGACGTTGCCCCTGGCCGGGGCCGCCTTGTCCCTGTTTCATTCCGCCACTCGGGCGAAATCTCATTCCGCCGCGTCCACGGCGGCGTGAAAAGTTTCTGTCACTCATAATCAGTATGACCTTCGATACATGTATACATTTTGCAGGATGCCAATTGCGATCAACGAGCACAGCACTGAAGACCCGC
The DNA here is from genome assembly GCA_966112985.1 of uncultured bacterium. GTDB lineage: Bacteria > Verrucomicrobiota > Verrucomicrobiia > Limisphaerales > JACDHS01 > CBHWET01. The sequence continues at coordinate 5,836 of CBHWET010000124.1, forward strand.
CGTAAGAAAGCAGCGGCAGTGGCACGCCCGTCACAGGCATTATCCGGATGTTCATGCCGATATTTATGAACACATGGCTGAAGAGCATCATAATGACGCCCACAGCCAGCAACTTACCGAGGCGATCGCGCGCCTCGCCGGCGATTCGTATTCCGCAGAATAGAACCGCCGAATACAGCGTGATCACTAACACGCTGCCAATGAATCCTTTCTCCTCGGCAAGAACGGAGAAAATGAAGTCATTGTGCGCCACACTGCGCGGAAGGAACCCGAGGACGTTTTGTGTGCCCTGGCGCCAGCCCTGGCCAAACAAACGTCCTGAACCGACCGAAATGAGCGCCTGCTCGATGTTGTATGACTTGTCACGTTGAGCAGCGCGCGCTTTTTGTTTCTCCGCCTCTGTGGCATCAGGCGAAGCAAAGTCTTGTCCGAAGAAAACCAACAAACGATCACGTTGATAACTTTCCAGAGGGATGCGGAAGTTTTTGGGAGCAAACAGGACATCTGCCACCAACAATCCAGCGAAAATAAAAATGGCTGCGAGCAATCGCACAATGAACTTTCTGGGGGTGCCAGCAACATACAGCATGGCGAAGCACATTGGCCACAGGACAAGAGCCGAACCAAGGTCAGGTTCTTTCAGGATCAAAGCAAATGGCAGGAGGGTCAGACCCAACGCTTTAAAAAAGTTTCTTGGGATTTTCAGTTCATCAGCGGGGCGGCTGAGGAAGTGTGCGAGGACGAAGATTAAAGAGAGTTTCGCAAATTCTGACGGCTGTAGCTGAAATACTTTTAGATCGATCCAGCGTCGCGCGCCCCATCCGTGCGTTGTGCCGACATGCGGAATCAGTACTAAAACCAAAAGCAAAATGGTAAACCAGTACGCAACCAGGGCCCAGCGCGACAGGATGTGATAATCGATCACGCAAAGGGCCATCGCCGTGCCGAGTCCCAGGACGTACCAGATAATCTGCCGGAAATAATATTGTTTGGACAGGGGCAGCAGTTCCTGCCCGTCATTCGCCATCGTCGCGCTGTAAACGAAGAATACGCCAAAGATCATCAACCCGCCGATGGCGGCGAGCATCAGCCAATCAACTTTGGCGCGATCTGGTTTTAGCGTTGATTCAAACATTTTATAAAGCAGCGACGCGATCGGTCGTCGCACCCGGCGTCTCGAGTTTTTCGAGCTCGCGATAAATTTTTTCCGCAACGGGGGCGCACGTTCCACCGCCGGAACTTCCGCTTTCAACCATCACGACAACCGCATACCGCGGATTTTCGTAGGGGGCATAGGAAACGAACCACGTGATATGATCCTTGAATCCGGGGCGGATGACTTCAGCGGTGCCGGTCTTTCCGCAAACCTTGAATTCGTTTAAACGACGCTCACCGGATTTATGAAATGCTTTGTAGGCACTGCCACGAGGATCTTCGGTGTCAGCCAACATCGCCTCGCGGACGATTTGCAAATTGCTCGCGCGAACGTGCAGGTCGCCGCGAAGCACGGGAGGAAACTCTTGCACAGTCGTTTCCGTGGGAATTTCTTCCTGCGGTTCGATGCGTTGGACCAGCCGGGGCTTATAAACTTTTCCGCCGTTGGCGATAGCCGAAGTCATGACTGCCATTTGCACGGGAGTCACCGCAAGGCGCCCCTGGCCAATGCAAATGTTTGCAGTATCGCCGTCGGACCAGCCGTTCTTCGAGATCCACTGCAGTGACGGAAAGATTCCTTTTTGTGTTTTGATACCGAGCGGAAGTTCCGTTGATTGGCCCAGAAAGAAACGATTCCCCATGTCGATGATCTGTTTAATGCCGACGTGCAGCCCGTGGTCGATAAAGTACGCGTTGCTCGATCTGGCGAATGCGAGCTGGAAATCATAATCGCCGGCTTCCGCCAAATCCTCGATCTTGCTCCCTCCAACGTAGATGCAACCTTTTGGCGCGCGCGCTGGATCGACCTGCACACGATAAATGGATTTTGGATCCAGTCCATTCTCCAACGCAGCGAGACCCGAAACGATTTTGAAGATGGAACCAGGAGGATAAACGCCTTGCACGGCGCGATTGAGCTGAGGCTTGAGAGATTCGTCGATCAGCCGGTCGCGTTCGTTGACGCGCATGCCAGTAATAAAGCCATTCGGATCAAAGGTAGGATTCGACGCCATCGCGATGATGTCACCGCTGTTCACATTCATCACGACGGCAGCCGCTTTTGCATCGCCGCCTAAAAAACTTGTACGTAGCGCCGACTCCGCAGCTTTCTGAATGTTCAGGTCAATCGTCAAAATGACGTTCTTCCCCGCTTCGGCCGGGTCTTTAATGCTCTCGTGCTGCCGGTATCCGAGGCGGTTGACGGTCACCCATTTTTCGCCAGCCTTGCCGTGCAGCTCCTCATCGAAGGCACCTTCAATCCCGATCTCGCCTTTGAAGTCAACGAGCCGATAATCGAAATCGGACTTTTCATCCTGCTTCGAATCATTGTTGCGAACGAGGTAACCGAGCCAATGTGCGCCCGCTTGTTTCGCCGGATAAACACGGACCGGTTGCAGTTCGAGGTCCAACCCGGAACCATTGATTGGTTGTTCCTCAAAGCGCGCAATCTGGACGGAATTCAAATTCGCTGTGAGCGGAAAGGGGAGAATGCGCCGAGTTTCGTAGTGCCGGTTGAACTTGGACTGGTCGACGTTGATTGCCTGGCCAATTTGCCCACCGACTCTCGCACCTATATTACTGACTACGTTGTAACGCGCTGTGACTTCCAATTTGTCGCGTTCGTCCTTGGTCAATTTCCGATGCAGTGCATTCGTCTGAGCGCGGTATTGCTTCACATACTCCGCCTGAAATTGTTTTCGCAGTTCTTCGACGTAAACGCTGACGGTGTAGTTCGGGCGGTTCTCGGCAATAGGAGTTCCATTGCGGTCGAGAATTTTCCCACGGACGGCGGGAATGCGCACTGTCCGGAAAGACTGATCCATGTGCGATTCTGTGTACTCTTTGCCTTTGACGATCTGCACGTACCACAGCCGGAGGACCAGCACGAACATGGCGCAAAAAATCATCAGCGCAATCTTCTGCAGTGCGCTGTCGCCTTTTTTCAACTGGTCGATAACCAACATTTTATTCGAATCAAATTCTAGTATCTGCCTCGCTTGATTTCGCGATCCGGATGGAAACTCGGTTCTTTAATCGGCTGATAACTCAACGCCCGTTGAACTCGATCAAAAAACCCGAACGACACCGGTGTCAAAACCCCGCCCACGAGCGTCATGGCGGTCCATTGCCAAAGCGATGCCCAGCCAATGCGGGGAGATTCACCCAGCGCAATAATGATCACGAGTGTCATCAATGGCGCGGCGGCGCTTGCGAACAAACCGAAAAAGAATTGTGCGTTCGTATTTTCGCGCAGGAGAAAGCCGCGGTTATGATAAATCACGATTCCTATCAAGAGCAGTGGGAGGACGGAGGCGCCCAATGGATTGGCTGAAAGCGAATCAAACCACAGGCCACCGGTTAACGACAGCAGGACAATTAAAAACCAGCCATGTGTCAGCGCCGTATAAACCATCAACATTGGCAACAAATCGATTTTTGCGCCGAGCAGGTTTGAGTAACCGGAGAATGCCGACTCAATGAAAACCGCGAGGAAAGCCGCGCACAAAATTAAAATGGGATTGAGCCAGTTCATTTCTGTGGTCCCGTTGCGGTATTGTTTCCCGGAAACATCACCCAGACTTCCTCGATAGAATTCATCCTCGCGAACAGTTCCACGCGCGCCTCTTTGCTGAGGCCATAATCGACGCTTCGGAGATCCACGATTTTGCCGATCGGAATACCACGCGGGAAAATGCCGCCTTCACCGCTGGTCGTCACGGTTTGTCCCGGCTTCACCGAGCTGATCCCCGAGAGATAGCTCAACGTGACCATATTGTTTTCCAAAGGATTAGAAGCGTTCGCCGTGATTACACCCGTTTCACGGCCCGTCGCGGGAGTGCCTGTTTCAAGTATTGCCGCACCGACACGCAAATTCGGATCCCCCATCAAAAGCACCTGTGAACGGGTTGCGCCAACGGACGAGACGCGGCCGACCAATCCATCCACTGTTAGAACCGGGCAGTTAACCTGCACGCCATCTCGAGTGCCTCGGTCGATTTGAACAGTGCGCCACCAGTTGGCAGGATCATGGGCGATAACGTGGGCAAGCTTGAGATTCCAGGACGTTTGTCTTTGCCATCCGACGAGCAGCCGAAGCTGTGCGTTTTCACGGGCAAGTTCCTGTGCCTGCTGGGCGTGAAATTTTAGCTGTTGATTTTCGCGGCGAAGGTCTTCGTTTTGCCGGATTAACTCACTGCGAGGAAGAACGGCGTTACCGGTTTTAACCGCCAGTTGTTGCGTCGAGCCAGCCAGACCGAACAGCGGGAGGAAAACTCCTCCTACAGACAGTTTCAATTTAGTCACGGTTTCGCTGGGCAGCTTAAATAAAACCAGCACCAGCAATATGACCGCGACCAACGCTATGTAATGCGGCCTCTTTAACATTTCGCCCACTCAATCCGGGGCGAACGCAAATTGCTCAACTCTTGGAAGACGTAGCGACTCGTTGAATGATGTGCAGCTCCTGCAACACTCTGCCGGTACCGTTAGCCACGGCCGTGAGCGGATCATCGGCAATGTGCACCGGCAACTCGGTTTCTTCAGCAACCAACCGGTCAATACCGCGCAACAAAGCGCCGCCGCCGGCCATCATAATGCCACGCTCAATCAGGTCACCGGACAATTCCGGTGGACACCGTTCCAGCGTCAGGCGAATGGACTCGAGAATCTGCGAAAGCGGTTCCCGCAAGGCTTCACGAATTTCTTCAGAACGAATCGTTATGGTTTTTGGCAAACCGGCGCTTAAATCGCGCCCTTTCACTTCCATGGTCAGTTCCTGCTCCAGCGGAAAAGCAGAACCAATCTTAATTTTAATTTCTTCCGCTGTGCGTTCGCCAATCATTAAGTTGTAAGCCCGTTTCATGTGCGACACGATCGCGTCGTCAAATTCGTCCCCGCCCACGCGCAAGCTCTTGCTCAAAACAATGCCGGCCAGTGAAATAATTGCGATTTCGCAAGTTCCACCGCCCGTATCAACAATCATGTTGCCACCCGGCTCTTGTACCGGCAGGCCAACACCAATGGCCGAAGCCATCGGCTGAGGAATTAAATACACATCTCGCGCCCCGGCGTGCATGACGGAATCTTTGACAGCCCTTTTTTCAACTTCAGTTATCCCACTTGGAACAGCGACGACTACTCTCGGTGCAATCAGTTTCTTGTGATGAACCTTTTGAATGAAATATCGCAGCATTGCCTCGGTAATTTCGAAGTCGGCGATTACGCCGTCCTTCATAGGTCGAATGGCGACAATGTTCCCCGGAGTACGTCCCAGCATCATCTTCGCTTCGTTGCCCACCGCCAGAACGTTCGTAGTTCCGGCCTGGATCGCAACGACGGATGGCTCACGTAAAACAATTCCCTGGTCTCGAACATAGACGAGAGAATTGGCTGTTCCCAAATCGATACCGATATCGTTTGAAAATAGGCTCTTTAATGAATCGAACATGTACGTTTGCCTACAACGGGAGCTAGTTAAAGAGGGATATCCTTTGGAATCAAGCCTATTGAGGGAAAAATGTTTCACACTGTGAGGGCAAAACTGAGCAGTCTTGTTTTTCTAAAGCTCCAAGCGTCCAACATCCAAGCACCAATGAAATTCCAATCTCCAAGATTCAAAAGGGCTAGGCGTTTCAAGCGCTTATTGGAGCTTGGTGGTTGGAGATTCTCTGGAGCTTGGATGTTGGAATTTGGAGGTTTAACAATCGTTGGCATTTGGAGTTTTCCCGCTCCTGCGCGACGTTCTTTCATGAAACCGCGCGCCAAGATTCCCGAAAACCCGCAAAAAACCTCCGGCGAACTCCGCCGTTACAGCGGCGGAGGACTCCAAACCGAACCCGTTGCTAATGCCGAAAGTCCCCAAGGCAGTTCCGAGGACCCCGCCACCACCCCTCCCGGTCCCACCGAACGACTGGCCTCCAATCGTAAAAAGCGCCTGACGTGACCTGTCGGGTCATCGAATTCGACCCGTCCCCGTTGGAGTTCACGCTTCAGCGTGTCCGTTCGGCTGATTTCTCCCGAGAGCGCCGCTCTCCGCGTTAAAATGACTTTGAACCTTGAACGTGGAACCTTGAACTCGAAATTCAGCTAAGTAGCTGAATTTCAGACTCCTATAAGAACCCATCCCGCCGGATACGTCGTTTCCGGAGACTTCTAAAACCTTCCAGCAAGGTTCTGGACCTCTTTCGGAGATTTCTGAGGCCGTCCGTCCGCCGACGGACGAGTTTTCCGGACTTCTGAAGACGCGTATCCACGTGGTTACCATCCCAACCGGGCTTTAAACCCCGTCCGACCGCCGGTTTTCATCCATTTTCCGTCCGGAAAGGGTCTATCCAGGCGGAT
>CBHWET010000125.1:0-12309 GCA_966112985.1 uncultured bacterium
AGGTAACGAGGCGGATCAAGAAGGTCCGCCTCCTCACGTCGGCGGCTACGTGGATGTGTTGCAGACCAGCGGCAGTCCCGGGAAAGGGGTGTTGGGCGTTAGACGCGGAATTTAACGGACAAAGGCTTCATAGGACCACGGCGCGCTCGGAGATCGCGCCCCACCGACCGATTTGGACTGATATGAGCGGCCAGGATAGATTTGCCCGTCGTTTCGGGTTGAAGATCGTGGCACTACGAGTTTCGACAGAAAATCCATCCAGAAACCGTGGTTCCAGATATTTAGGACGATTTTTCCAGGACGGAAATGCCGGGAAATAATTTTTTGACGGAAATTCCGGCGTGCAAAAATGGTCAAATACAGAAGAAGCGTTCACGCCGGGCTGAAATGTTCGGAGTTTAATAGTGGACGGTGTTTTTCGCGACGGAAACGTCATGATATCCAGCTAGGCTAGCCATTTTGTCTCGAAAGTTGAGCTCAAAAAATATGTGGAGCGACGCATCTGACCCAAGGCGCCGCTATTTAAGCTCGTTAAAAAGGGCATTGAGAAAAAACCGAGTTCCCCGTTGCAAAGAGTCGGAATCATGGAATAATGCAGCCTCTTTTGTTGGGCGCTTAGCTCAGTGGTAGAGCACCTCGTTTACACCGAGTAGGCCGGGGGTTCGAATCCCTCAGCGCCCACCATTCGTTCCAGCGGAATTCAAAGGCGTTCGTCAATCCGCGGACGAACGCTGAGAAGCCAATAATCGTAAATCGTTCGGATCATCTTCGCCAAAGCGTCGAAATCATTCGGCTTCACCATATAAGTATTGGCGCCGAGCCGGTAAGCCTCTTCCACATCACGGCTTTGTTTTGATGAGGACATCACGATGGTTGGAATGACGCGAAATTCTGAATGTTCGTTGATCCACGCGAGCAATTCGAGACCAGACATACGGGGCATTTTCAAATCGAGAATCACGACGTCTGGAAATGGGAATGCCGCCCGGTCTGTGAATGGTTCTTTGGCGGACAAATAGGCGACGGCGTCAAGGCCATCGCGGGCCACTTGGATTTCTGTATTGATCCCGTTCTTCTTGATCGCGCGTTGCAACAGCAACGCATCATTCGCGTCATCTTCCACCAAGAGGATAGTGAACGAGTTTTTCACAGCGGCGTTACACTCAACTTATCGGACGTTTTGCGTTTTAAAAGGGCATGGCAGAATAAAAGTTTTCCAGAACAGGCCAGGGAGTCGGCTCTGGAATTTCAATGCGAGGAGGTTATGTTAGGCTCCATGCCAACGATCAAAATATCCGTGCCGCATCAACTCGGCGCTGAAGAGGCCAAGCGCCGCATTACGCAGCTGATCACTGAAACAAAGGCGCAGTTCGGACAGCACGTGTCTGACGTGCAAGAGAGTTGGAACGGAAACCAGGGCAACTTCGGGTTTAAAGCGCGCGGATTTAATGTGTCGGGAAATCTTCAGGTAGAACCCACCCTCGCGAACATGGAAATTCATCTCCCATTTGCGGCTTTGCCATTCAAGAGCCGGATTGAGCAGGAAATTTCAACGCGCGCTCGCCAACTTTTGTCCTAGGGCTTCCTGTCTGCTTTTCCCTGTGTAACTACAAGGTTTCCATTATCGGGTTCGAAGGCGAATTTCTGTTAAGAGGATGCGCCGCTCGACTGATTGTTGCTCCCTATCGCGGTGCCTTACTGTGAGCCTCGCTTGACCCTAGTGGGGCGGCATCTGTGTTACGCAATATATGGACCTGCTGGCATATTGGAATTTGTGCGAGCGACCATTCGAGGCGACGTGGGATACGCGTTATTTTTTTGGGAGTCGCGATCATGAGGAAGCCTTGAATCGCCTCACGTTCCTCGTTGAGGAGCGCACAATGAATATCGGGATGCTGACGGGAGAAATCGGCTGCGGCAAAACTTTGACCCGATCCGTCTTTGCCCGGCGTCTTGATATCTCCCGCTTTCAGGTCGTCACACAGGAAAATTCCGCTTTCGCATTCAAGGACCTCATCGGTGCCGTTCTTAAAACGCTTGATCCGGAAGGGAAGGGGACGAGCAAGTTCGCGCGCTGCGAACGGCTTCGACGAATGGCGGAACGGATTCATAAGGAGAACAGGCATCTTGTTCTCATCTTTGACGAGGCGCAGGAGATGTCGGCGGCAACGCTGAATGAAATGAAGTTGCTGACGAACCTGAATGGAGATGGACAGAACTATCTCACTCTCATTTTGCTTGGGCAACCGGAACTTCGCGCACATGTGGCCAAGCTTCCGGCGATTGATCAACGCATCAGCCTTCGTTTTCATCTGCGACCGCTGACAATCGATGAATGCTCGGAATATTTACGTCATCGACTGAAAGTCGCGGGGCACGCGACGGGCGAATTATTTCCCGCAGACGCAGTTGGCAAACTTTTTCAGGCATCGAAGGGGATTCCACGCGAACTAAACCGCCTCGCAAAACTCGCGCTCGAATATGCGTGGCTTTGCGAAATGCCGTGTGTGCCAGGAATGGCGGTTGAAGCAATTGTTCGCGATCTGAGCCGCCACCAAAACCTATTTGCTGCATGAGTGACGATATCGAATTCAGTATAAGCGCGTTGCGCCGTAAACGTGGTGAGTCGGCTCAAACCGATCCACACGAATCACGGGATGGATGGGCCGAAGAGGATCGTGATGGCGCAGCCGACGAACACGGACCGGACTGGACCTACAGCCGCGCACGAAGCGAAGGCCGCCGCGGCACATTTACTGAAGAGCCACCACAACGCCGGGCTTTGTCATACCCAGACGAGGGAGTTGCCGAAGAGTCGGGTTTCAAGGTGCCGTTCGATTTTATTCGCATTCTTGATGCGTTGAAAAACTCATGGAAATGGTGGCTCGGTGCCGGACTTTTACTCGGCGCAGTGGGATTCATGGCAGGATACGCGGGGAAAACATACATCGTTAGCCTGCAATTGATGCGCCGCGAAATTCCTGTCGCATTTCGCGCGAGCGAGATGGGTGATACGTTCAAGCCGCAATATTTCTCGGATGCAACTCTGATGGATTTATTGAAAGCGCCTGAGGTGCTGCGTCGAGCCGCTGCGAAGGTCAACCCGCAAATAACACCGGGAGACTTGTCATACGGTCTGACAGCGGCTGGCGAGCCCGGAGCCGAGTTGCTGAACCTGGATTTCACGACACATCTTCCTCCGCAGCGAGCGGTCGATGCGTTGAACATTTACGCAAACGAGTTGGTGAAGTTTACGCAGGAGATGCAGTCGCGCGAAGCCAAGGAAGTGGCGGGTTATTTGAATGACAAATTGACGTCCGTTGAGCGCGAGTTGGAAACGCTCAATAGAGGGATGAATGAATTTTCTGCCGAAGAGAAGTTTGCTAATCCTGACAAACATACCGAAACCGTTTTGGCGCAGTTGACTGAACTTGATTTGAAAGCACAGAACGCGCAGATCGAATTGGATACGCTGGATCTGAAGATTGCGGCAATTCAGCGGGAGTTGGAGGTGCGCAATCCGCTGGCCGATAAATTACAGGCGGCTAGGGATGAACTGCAGAATCTGCTCGCGAAATACACGGAGGCGCATCCGTCGGTTCAGGACCAAGAGGCACGGATCAAAGCTCTTGAAGAGCAATTGAAGAACTACAAATCCGATCCGAACAAGCGTTTCAACGGTAGCGCGACAGCGGACGGGCTATACGTCAACATTGTCCAATTGGAGGCTCAGAAGGTCGCGCTGACGCGCCAGATCGAACAGTTGAAGGAACGGAGACAAAAGATACAAAGCCAATTCGGATCAATGTCCGAAAGGAGCATGGGCTTCGCGAATTTAAAGAGCCGTTACGATTCGCTGAGCACGATGCGCTCGGTGTTGACGAGTCGTCAACGTGAAGCGCAATTGTTTGTCGATAATCCTAATGGCTATTACCGGGTCTTTACTCCGGCTTCGTTGGATCGTGTCGGGCAGAAGAGTCCATGGAAGAAGACGCTGATCTTCATGTTTGCGGGCCTTTTCGTCGGAATGTTTGGCGTGATGGGATTTGTGACCGTGCGAGAAGTGATCGACGACCGCCTGCGATCCGCCGCAGATGTTGAGCGCGTTACGGGATTGCCGATTCTGGCAACGCTCGGTGATTTGAACAAGATGACGCCGGCGGAGCAGTCCGAATGGGCTTTTAGAACGTGGACGATCATCAAGGGCAAGCTGACTGCCGATCAAAGCGAGGGATTGGTGTGCGGATTCATCTCTGCCCGTCACGGGGAGGGCCGTTCGACATGGATTCAATTGCTGAGTGCTACTGCGAATTCGCGCGGGCTTCGTGTGCTGACGGTCGAGACGCGACGCACAGAAGAACCGAAGGTTCATCCTCACGAACAAGCACAATCGGACGAGGCGAGCAAAAGCGAGGCGCTTATGACGACAAATGTACTGACGCATCCGGCCCAGGTGGCAAAACAGTTGATCGACGCCGGGTCGAATCAGGCCGTGCATATTCCGTTGCCCGGTTGGGTGTGGAATCTCGAACGTCGCAAACAGTGGCAAACCGCAATGGATCACTGGGGTAACATTGAAAACCTGGTTCTCATGGTTGAATTGCCACCCGCATGCGAACCTGAATCTGTTCTTCTGGCCGAAAAATTACCGCAGCTCATCTGGGTGGCAGACAGCGGCAAGGTAACCGCGAAGGAAACTCGTAAACATATGGAAACGTTGCGTCACGCGAATTGCAATTTCGTGGGGGCGGTGCTCAATCGTGAGCCGGAATCATTCTTCCGCAACTTGTTTTCTCGTTGGATGGTGATTGCAGCAATGTGTTTCGGACTAGGTTTGTCGGCCATCGCGCAACCACAAGAGCAGCAGCAGCTGATTGATGAACCGGCCGCGGCGAATCTCTCCTCCAATCTGAGTTTTTCCGTCGACACGCCAATCAAACGCGCAAAATGGCAGCAGAATCTTACGCTCGGGCCCGGCGACATATTGAACTTCTCTTTTTTCGGTGAAACAAACCTTTCAAAAACGGATGTGATCATCGGTCCCGACGGACGCGTGGGTTACCTGCAAGCAACGGTGATGGCTACAGGGTTGACGGTCGACGAACTGCGGGATCGTTTCAATGAAGAGCTGTCCAATTACTATCGCACGCCGCGCGTCATGATCACGCCCGTGACGTTCAACAGTAAAAAATACTTCATGCTCGGGAAGGTGATGACCAAGGGTGTTTTCACCTTGGACCGGCCGATTACGTTAGTTGAAGCATTAGGCCGAGCCCGCGGGTTCGAAACGGCGATGCTGGATCGAAACAGTATTGAACTGGCGGACCTGCAACGCAGTTTTCTTATCCGAAATGGACAACGAGTTCCCATCGACTTTGAACGGTTATTTTTGCAAGGCGATTTGTCCCAGAACACTCCGGTTGAGCCGAACGATTACTTTTATTTTCCGCCGGCTGATTTGAAGGAGGTCTATGTCCTCGGACAGGTAAACGCACCCGGCGTTGTGCCTTACACGAGAGACATGAGTGTGCTTGCGGCCATCACGCAGCGTGGCGGGTTTGCGCAGGCGTCCTTTAAGAGTCGGGTCGCTGTCATTAGAGGATCACTCTCCAAACCGCAAACATTTGTCGTCGACCTTTTGGCTGTGACAGACGGACGACAAGTGGATTTCAAGCTCGAGCCGAAAGATATCGTTTATGTGCATAAACGGCCGTTTATCAAAGTCGAGGAACTGCTGGATATTGCGGCGACAGCGTTCATTCAATCGGCGACCACAGCATGGGCGGGGCAATTTGTTGGACCCTTTATCGAGAAGCCATTTATCCACGGACTTCAATAGGCGACGCATATGAAAACCTGTTTATTTTCGGCGGTCATTTTGATCGGTGCGGTTGGCTGTATGCAGTACGGCGAACGGTTTAACGCCCGAACTCCGGAACAAACGAAGGAAACTCAAATACTTCAGCAGACACGACCCGCACCGACAGTGTTCAAGGGTTCGAAAACAAATGTCACGTTTGAGACCGTCTCGTTGGACAGCAAAATCAATCCCGAATGGCTCAAGCCATCGACACAGCCGTTCAAACTCGGACCGGGCGATAAAATTGAAATCGAATTGATCAGCGACCCGACAAACACGCGGACGCTCACAACGGTTGGGCCGGATGGAAAGATTTACTTCTACCTGTTGCCGGGCTTGGACGTCTGGGGGCTTACGCTGGATGAAACCCGGGCACGTATCGAGGAGGAGTTGAAGAAATTCATTCGCGAGAAGCCTCAAGTTGGTGTGACGCTCCGGTTGGTCGAAAGCAAACGGATCTGGTTGTTGGGGCGATTCCAAGCGCCGGGTGTTTACCCAATGCCAACACCAATGACATTGCTTGAAGCCATTTCGGTTGCTGGCGGAACGATGAGCTTTAACGGATCAACCGATGTTTCGCAGATTGCCAGCAGTGAAGAATTGGCTGATCTGCGCCGTAGTTTTGTTGTGCGGAAAGGCAAGATGTTGCCAATCGATTTCTACCGATTGATGAAGGAAGGCGATTTGTCGCAGAACATTTATTTGGAGCCCGACGACTTTGTCTATTTACCACCGGCCACTGCACGTGAAATTTACGTGATGGGTGCGGTTCAGGCCCCACGTGCGGTGCCGTATCGTGAAAAGATGAGTCTAATCGATGCACTTTCGAGCGCGGGCGGACCCGGTTATAATGCTTATCTTTCGCACATCGCCATTGTTCGAGGCTCATTAACCCAGCCGAAGATTGCGATTGTTGATTACAAGAGCATTGTGCATGGGAATGCGACCGACCTTACCCTTGAACCGCGTGACATCGTCTATGTGCCATTGTCGCCGTATCGAATTTTGAAACGTTATGCGGATGTGATTCAAACAACCTTTGTCAGTTCCGTTGCGATCAACGAAGGGTCTCGTGCCGTCTTGAAATCAACCCCGGCGCCAACGGGTATTCTTATTCCGTTCGGCAGCAAGATCACAATTGGTGCCGGTGGCGGTATCAGTACAGGCGGTCCGTAGTGGACGGAACAGAAAGGACTGGTAGCCGTTCGGTCCCTGCGTCGAACAAACTTCTTTCAATTTGGCTTTGCGTTTCTAAATTGCCTGCATGATTCAACGCTATTCGCGCCCTGAGATGCGGGCGATCTGGACAGACGAGAATAAACTGAAGATCTGGCTGCAGATCGAATTGCTGGCCAGTGAGGCGCTTGTCGCCGAAGGGATCGTTCCAAAGGAAGACTTCGCAAAAATGAAAGCGGGCGCGGATCTTTGTTTCGCAGATACAAAGGCCTTAACGGAACGCGCCAAGGAGTTGGAAAAGACACTTAACCACGACGTCATTGGATTTACGACTGCCGTTGCGGAAAAGATCAACGATCGCGCCAGCCGCTGGCTGCATTTTGGTCTGACGAGCAGCGATATCGTCGATACTGCGTTCGCCGTTCAAATGGTGCAGAGCGCAGAGATTTTGATTCAGGATATTCGCGCACTTCAAAAAGTGATTGCCAAGAAAGCGCGCGAATACGAGCAGACTCCGATGATAGGTCGCAGTCATGGAATTCACGCCGAACCGACTACCTTCGGGTTAAAGATGGCGTTGATGTATGACGAGTTCGGCAGGGCGCTGGAACGATTGCTGAATTCTGCGAAGTCAGTTGCGGTTGGTAAGATTTCCGGTGCCGTTGGCACCAGCGCACATTTGTCGCCTCGTGTCGAAGCATACGTTTGCAAAAAGCTGAGTTTGCGTCCGGCGCCGATTGCGACGCAGGTTGTTCAGCGGGATATTCATGCGGAATTCATTTCAACCCTTGCGCTCGTTGGAGCAAGCATCGAACGATGGGCGACGGAGTTTCGTCATCTCCAACGGACGGAAGTGCTGGAAGCGGAAGAGTTTTTTGCCAAAGGTCAGAAAGGATCGAGTGCAATGCCGCACAAACGGAACCCGATCACCGGGGAACGTTTAACCGGCCTTGCCCGCGTGTTGCGCGGCAACGCAATTGCCGCAATGGAAAACATCGCTCTCTGGCACGAGCGTGATATTTCCCATTCGTCAGTCGAACGGATTATTTTTCCTGACTCATGCACATTGCTCGACTACATGCTGGCGACGCTGGCCAAGCTCACGGAAGGTCTGATCATTTATCCCGAAAATATGAAGCGTAATCTCGGGCTGTCGCTCGGGATGTGGAATTCTCAAACGGTGTTGCTGGCGTTGATCAGAAAGGGGCTCACGCGGGAACAGGCTTATGAACTGGTGCAACGGAATGCCATGCAAACCTGGCAGGCGAAGCACGCAGGGCAGGGCGATGCTGATTTCTTAAAACAGTTGCTTAGTGACGCTGAGGTGAAAAAACATTTTGCACCCGGAGAACTTGAAAAGCTCTGTTCCCTCGACTTTCACTTCAAGAATGTCAAAGCGCGTTTGAAAAAGCTGGGTATTTAGGCTGATCAACGCCCCGGATATCGCTAGCAAACAGGGACATATGGATTGCATTGAATGCAATCCAACGGGCGTTTGCAGCCATCAAACAAGAACCTGATCGGTTGCTAACCCAAAAAAGCTCCGTGCACGGCTTTCATCGCTGTTTCGCCCTTGGCGAGGTCTACGACGACGGAGATTTTGATTTCACTCGTGGAAATCATGTCGATGTTCACACTCGCCTTTGCCAAGGTGTCGAACATTTTTGCGGCGACACCAGGATGGCTGCGCATCCCGACACCAACGATTGAAAGTTTTCCAATACCTTCGTTCGCAATCACTTCTTTGTAGCCGATGTCGGATTTCAAACCTTCGATAACTTTCTTTGCTTTCAGTAGATCGGGTTTGTCCACAGTGAACGAAAGGTCGGTAGCCGGCGTGCCGGATCCGTGACTGATATTCTGGACGATCATGTCGACGTTGATGTTGGCGTCGGCAATCGATTTGAAGACGAGCGAGGCAACGCCTGGTTTGTCAGGTACCGCGACCAAAGTCACTTTTGCCTGATTCTTGTCGAGCGAGACGCCGCGAATCACGACGCCTTCCATGCTGGGTGTTTCTTCTTTCACAATCGTTCCTGGGTTATCGTTCAAACTGCTGCGTACTTCAAATACCACACCGAACTTTTTAGCGAACTCCACGGATCGGCTTTGCATCACTTTGGCACCGAGTCCGGCCAGTTCGAGCATTTCGTCGTACGAAATTTCTGGCAGCTTTCTCGCCGTAGGGACAATGCGTGGGTCGGCGGTATACACTCCGTCAACGTCGGTGTAAATCTGGCAAAGATCGGCCTTCAATGCGGCCGCAAGCGCAATAGCAGTCAAATCCGAACCACCGCGGCCAAGCGTTGTAATCTGACCGCTCATTGTTTGGCCCTGGAAGCCAGCGACAATGACAACATTACCCGCGTCGAGCAATTCGTGAACTGCTTTCGGAGTGATGTTCTGGATCTTAGCTTTTGTATGAACTCCGTCGGTGACAATGCCGGCTTGTGCGCCTGTCAGTGAGCTGGCTTGTACCCCGATCGCGTGCAGCGCGATTGCGGTCAATGCAATCGTTGTCTGCTCACCTGTCGCAAGGAGCATGTCCATCTCGCGCTCATTGGGCAGGGGCATGATTTCCTTGGCGAGCTTAATCAAGTTATCGGTGACGCCGCTCATCGCGGAAACAACCACGACAACCTGGTCGCCTTTATCACGGTATTGTTTCACCCGTGCGGCGACATTTTTAATGCGATCCGGATTGGCGACAGAGGTGCCGCCGTATTTTTGGACAATGAGTGCCATTTGCGGGCGCAGAACTTAAGGATTTCCTTCGGGAAATGCAATCATTGCGTGTTGCTGATCTGCAATTCAAAGAAACTCGCCGTGCAGTATGCCGACTGTTGTTTTAGATATTACGCAATGCGAAACGTCAGGCGCTGCTGTTCTTCAATTGAAATAATGCCGCTTTGGACCTTTGACCAACCAAGTTCTCGCAGCGAACGCCACCCATCTCGTTTCGCCAATTCACGTAACGATCCTGCTTTTACGCCGGGATTGATTGCATCGATTATCTCTTCGTTCAGCGTAAAAAATTCGTACAGCGCAATACGTCCTCGATATCCCTGCTGATGACATTCGACGCATCCCTTGCCTTTGAATGCCTTTACATCGGACGGTGAAATGTTCAGCGATTTCGCCATTTCCTCGCGGATATGTTTCGGGATGGCGGTGTCTTCCGTGATGCAGTGGCGGCAAATACGGCGCGAAAGTCTTTGAGCAATACTACAGACCAGCGAGGAAGCGACCAGAAATGGATCAATCTTCATTTCAATAAGGCGTGTAACGGCGCTCACGCTGTCGTTCGTATGGAGCGTTGAAAAAACAAGGTGTCCGGTCTGGGCAGCGCGAATTGCGATTTCAGCGGTTTCCGAATCGCGGATTTCACCTACGAGAATGATATCGGGATCGTGGCGCAGAATGGAGCGAATGGCACTCGAGAACGTCAGTCCAATATCGTCCCGAACCTGGATCTGAGTGGCTCCTTGCAGTTCGTATTCGACGGGATTTTCGATAGTGATGATTTTTCGCTTTTCATCATTCGCTTGAGCAAGCGCAGCATACAGCGTGGTAGTCTTTCCGCTGCCGGTCGGTCCCGTCAGTAAAATGAGACCCTGCGGCAGTTGGATCATGCTTTTGAAGATAGCCTCGTGCGCAGGCTCCATTCCTAATTGGCTAACATCAAGAAACAGGTTTTGTCGTCCGAGAATTCGAAGGCAAACGGTTTCACCGTGCTTTGTAGGAATGATGGAGACGCGAAGGTCATATTCTTCACCGCCCGTTTTCATCGCAATATGCCCGTCGTGCGGCAGTCTCTTTTCGGCGATATTCAACGAAGCCATGATCTTCAAACGCGATACGATGGATCCGTAAAGTTGTCGCAGTCCGTCCGGCGTTGGCACTGTTTGCATGATGCCATCGATCCGGTATCGCAATCGCACGGTTGAAAAATAGGGTTCAATGTGAATATCAGTGGCCTGGAGGCGCAGAGCTTCACTTAACAACTGATCGACGAACCCGATAATCGTTGGATCTGCGGCTGCGGTGTCCTCAGCCGTTTTGACGTCAAAGACGATTTCGGCACTGGCGTCCTCTTTGGTTCGATCCTGCCGCAATTTTTCGATCGTGGCCGCCCCTAGACCGAAGTGCTTTTTAATGGTCGCGTGTAAGGCACTGGGTGTCGTCAAAACGATTTTCAGCCGTTTGCCAAGTTGCAGGCGCAAGTTGCCTTGTTCGATTGGCTGAGGCGGTTCGGCAAAAGCAACTGTTAAAACGTCCTTTTCGAGGGCAATAGGAAGAATGTGGTAATGAAAGATGATTTTGACCGGGACAGAGTCGAGGACCGGTTTTTCAATGATCGTTGTGGTGACATCTACGAATTCCAAATGCTTAAGTTCGGCGAGTGCACGATACGTAGCTTCCTCAGACGCATAATTCAGCTCAATGATGGCTCGATGTATGGAAATATGTTGTCGTTCCTGACGTCTGCGAGCGACTTCGAGCTGTTCAGCCGTAATTTTTCCCTGGGCTTTCAGCAAGTCGCCGACGTCTTTGGACATGTCCGATGTCTGCATGTCGATGATCATAAATCAACAGCAGTGATAAAAGAAACCCTCGAATATGGAGAGGAACGCGATGTGCGTTGAGTTACGGCGCTGGAACTTCCAGTTCAGCGGGGATATTAAACTTTAGCGTATTTGTTTGCAGGGCCCGATTCGTAATCGTTACGTCTTTCACTGCAATATTCGCGACGGTCCAGTCGTGCGTGATTGTTGCGCCAGGCCCGAGAACTGAAAGTTTCCCGTTCACCACCACAAACGCTTTTTTCCCTCCGGCTGCAGTTTCGTATACGCCTTGGTACAAGACAGGAATTTTTTGCACCACTGGCTGGACAGGTGGTGGGGGAGTAGATGGCGGCGGAGTGGGGGTAGGCTTCGGCGGCGGAGGCGGCGGCTGAAAATGCAACGTATAAAAAGGATGCATGCCGTTCGAAAACGGTCGAATACGCATGAACGCAGTCTTGGAAGAAAGTTGTTCGATCTTGTCCAATGTAACCGGCAAAGCTGGCACCCCGGTTGAATGGTTCAGCGGTGGAAGCGGTGGCACCTTGCGACCTAAACGCAACGAAACAATGATCAACAAAACCGCCGTGAGGCCCAGCAAGCCAATGCTGAACCAGCGCTGGCCTGCGAATTTGCTGAATATTGAATCAGAGGGCATTTATCGTGATACAGACTTCATTCTCGGTAAACGAAACCACACGCACGAAGGTC
>CBHWET010000126.1:0-12271 GCA_966112985.1 uncultured bacterium
TCGGGCTCGAGGGAACGAAAACGTTTGAGGAAGTCGTTTCGCCGCAGAACGCGGGAGTTACAGAACTGCCGGCCTTTGAATTCAGTTTTTTTGATCCGGAGCAGAAAACATATAGAACACTTACGACTCAACCAATTAGACTCTCTGTGCGGCCGACAGCGGCGACGCCACAACCAACCGTCATTTCTGCGAACAGCGGTGCAAACGAAAATCAGGCTTCGCCGAAAGAGATTGTTCACATCAAACCAAGCATCGGCAGCTTGCATGCAATTCAGCCCCCGCTGGTTCGCCAACCCGCTTTCGTTGCGTTGCAAGCACTGGCTCCGGCGCTCTGGCTAGCCTCAATTTTCGTTCGGCGCCGTAAAGATCGGCTCGCCAACAATCCTAAATTGCGACGTCGGCTTGAAGTGCAACGAATTGTCCAGGACGGATTGAAAGAGTTGTCCAATCAGGCGTCGGGAAACAAATCGGAAGAGTTCTTCGTTACGACCTTTCGGTTGCTGCAGGAACAATTAGGCGAGCATTTGGATTTACCTGCGTCGGCCATTACCGAGGCGGTTATTGATGAACGCTTGAAGCCCGCTGGCGCAAAGCCGGAGACGATAACGATGCTGCGTGAATTGTTTCAGGCCTGTAACCAGGCGCGATACGCACCACAGAGAAGCAGCCAGCAATTGGCTGCATTTATTCCAAAGGTCGAAAAGGTTCTGACCGAATTGCAACAGCACCGATGAATCGACTTTATCCAATTATCTCACGCCTCGTTTCTGCTGCCGCTTTGGTGACGTTGTCCCTCTTATTTCTGTCTTCAGCTGGCGTACGTGCTGATGCCGGTGAAACATTCAATGCAGCGAACAAACTGTATGAACAGCAAAAGTTTGCTGCGGCTGCCGCTGAATACGAAAAACTAGTTCAAAGCAGCAACATTTCTTCTGCGATTTATTTCAATCTCGGAAATGCTTACTTCAAGGCAGGGCAACTTGGTCGAGCAATTGCCGCGTATCGACGGGCTGAAGACATTGCGCCACGTGATCCCGATATTCAGGCGAATCTGCAGTTCGCACGCAATGAAGCGGGCAGCAAGTGGACAGAATCGCTCTGGGGACAATGGGTGCATCGATTCACTTTGAACGGATGGACGAGCGCAACCGTGATTTTTATTTGGCTGTTCTTTGGATTATTAATTATTGGGCATTGGCGGCCGGAATGGCGGAAAACGTTACGTTTGTGGTCAATTGTTTTTGCGACAGGAGCGCTGTTCTGCGGGACTTGTTTTAGTTTCTCGCTGCGCGATCGATTATTTACCAATCCAGCCGTTGTGATTGTGCAAGAAGCTGTCGCTCGCCGCGGGCCATTTGAAGAGTCACAGAGCTACTTTAGCCTGCGCGACGGTGCCGAAATTTTTGTCGTAGACCGCAAGGATAAGTGGGTGCAAGTCGCTGATTCATCGCGCCGCACTGGTTGGTTGCCAGAGTCTCAGGTTCTGGTTTTAAATGGCGGGCAATGAAGCCGCTGCACATACTCGCCTTTGTTGTTTCCTTTTTTGCAGGTTTTCAATCGTTCGCTCGGAGCAGTGACGGCGTAAAAATGACTGAGTTAGGTGACCGTGTTCGGGTAGAAGTCGACGGCAAGCTTTTCACCGAATATTACTTCACGAATACCCCGCGTCCGTTTTGTTATCCACTGCTGGGAGTAAGTGATCTGCCAATGACGCGCAATTTTCCCATGCAAAGTCCTGCGGGCGAGGAACACGATCATCCGCATCATCGTTCCTTCTGGTACGCTCATGGAGAAGTGAATGGCGTGAACTTTTGGGACGATCGCACCGTCAATCCCATTGCTCATCAAAAGTTTTCCAAACTCAAGTCAGGGAAGAAGTCGGGCATTATTCAAGCTCAGAACAAATGGATGACCAAGGACGGCAAATGGATCTGTTCTGACGAAAGGACGCTCACGTTTTACAATCAAGCGAACCCAAAGATTATTGATTTCGAAATTACTCTCAAAGCGAGCAATGGCGACGTCGTTTTCGGTGACACGAAGGAAGGTTCATTGGCTATTCGAATCGCTGAGTCAATGCGACTTGCGCCGGGTGTTGATAAGTCGGCAAAGCCTGGTCACATCGTCCAAAGCACAGGAATTGTTGATGGTGAAACCTGGGGGAAAACCGCTGAATGGTGTGACTATAACGGCTTGGTTAATGGCAAAATAGTGGGTATCGCGATCTTTGATCACCCTAAAAATCCGAGACACCCAACATGGTGGCACGTTCGAGATTATGGATTGTTTGCCGCAAATCCTTTCGGCGTTCATGACTTTGAAAAGAAGGCCAAAGGAACAGGCGATCTCAAGATTCGAGCCGGCAAAAGTGTTACCTTCCGTTATCGGATTGTGCTGCACGAAGGCGACGAAAAGGCTGCTGATATTGTTGGATTATACGAACGCTACAAACGAGGGAAGCCGTAAACGACTAAGCAACAAACTTCGGATCGTAAACCGTCCCGAGTTGATGCTTGCGGAGGAGTTCGACGAACTTTGCCAGGCCGCGTTTCTCGTCGCCGCCCAAATGATAATGGATATGCCAGCCGAGGTAATCCTGGCGGAAGTCTCGGTCGAATTCAGGTCGCGTAGCAATAATGTGATCCAATGTATCCAGTCCAAAATCTTTTGCTTCGCGCAACAGCCGGCGTAGCCGTTCATTTTCGACTCCACGACGCAAAGCCCAAACGGCGTAAACAAAAGGCAGCTTTGTTAATTCGTTCCATGCCTCACCGAGATCGAAAATTTGATGCGGGTGATTCGCCCGCAGAAATTCTATGCCGCGGTCACCGATGAGTAGAACGTTGTCGAGTTCGGCGGCGGCGGTATATGACGCCAACGGCTTGAGTTCTGGTTTTAAGTTTCGCTCGGCGAGCAACACCTTCAGCAGATTTACGCTGGTGAGCGATGCAGTATCGCAATAGATCTCACGTATTTGTTCGAGCGGCTGTTTGTGCGCGAGGAAAACGCTTTTTACCTCGCCCAAGGAGGCAATGGCAATGCCGTCCAGAATGTCATACCGATTGTTGAACAAAACTTCGGTAATGCTGACGAGGGCGGCGTCAAGTTCGTTGCGTTGCAACATTTCGGCGAGCTTTGAGGGGACGACAAATTGGATTTGCTCTTCGAGCCCACGCGTCAGCGGAACCGCATTTAGATAAGGGACAGAGCCGACGCGAAATGGAGCCAGTGAATTCTCGAGTTCGCTCTCGCGTTGATCGTTTACACGACGGGTTTCGCGTTCATAACGCTGCGCGAGTTCCTCCGCTGTTTCGCGCGGAGCCATTCGGAGCTTTGGGATTTCGTCGCTCATGCCGTCGCGAGATTTCCTTCCAACACAGTTGATCTGCCGGAATTTGCTTCGCTGGAGGCTGCAGGGGTTGTTTCGAGAACCTTCAGCGGTTCGTAGAATGTATTTCGTTGCACGGGCGTTCTACCTGCCTCGCGAATCGCTTTTACCATCTCCGCTGCGGTTTGTAATTGCGGAGATTTTGCGCCCGCCATGTGGAAAATGTGTTCTTCGATGATTGTCCCGTGCAAATCGTCGGCGCCATAACTTAACGCGACCTGCGCCAGCTTCATTCCCATTCCGACCCAATAGGCGGTGACATGGTCGAAGTTATCGAGGTAAATGCGACTGACCGCAACGGTTCGGAGACAATCAAAACCTGTTGGCGCGTGCTTCACCTGCATCAAATTATTGTCGGGCTGATAGGGCAGGGGCACAAATCCGACGAATCCGCGTGTTTCATCCTGCAACCCGCGCAGATATCGCAAATGATCCACGCGATCTGACAACGATTCGACATGGCCAAACAACATCGTGCAGGTGCTGCGACCGCCGAGCTGATGCCACGTGCGATGAACGTCCAGGTATTCTTCAGCGGACTCTTTGCCTTTGGCGATTTGCGATCGGACTTCTTTACGGAAAATTTCGGCACCACCACCGGTCAGCGAATCCAGCCCGCAACTTTTCAACTCCGCTAAAGTTTCTCGGACCGTTTTCTTCGCCAGCCAGGCGAGATGGAGAATTTCGATGGCAGTAAAACATTTCAGCTGCAGCCGGGGATCAAGCTGCTTCAAGGCGCGCAGCATATCGGTGTAATAACTGAACGGCAGCGAGGGATGCAGCCCCCCGACGATATGTAATTCAGTGATGCCAACGGACAATGCTTCTCGAGCCTTCGCTACGATTTGGTCGATACTTAATTCGAAACCGTCCTTGTCGCGCTTCTTTCGCGCAAACGCACAAAACTGGCAGCTGAGAATGCAGTAATTTGAGTAGTTGATGTAGCGATTGACGATGTAGCTCGCGTGATTGCCGACTTTCTTCTGACGAACGAAATCCGCTATCGCGCCAAGCGCGTTCAGATCCTTTGTTTCGAATAACCGGAGGGCATCTGCTTCCGTAATACGGTCACCTGCCGCCACCTTGTCGTAGAGGTCGCGCAACTCACTGCGTTGAATGAAGAAATTCATTCCGCATAAGAAGTAACAGAACTGCGCCAATTAGCAAAACCGGAGTTGTGAGCGATTCAGCCGCCAAAGGCTGCGAATAACGCACGCATTTCTTCTTCGATGTGCCCAGGGTCGGCAAGCGTTTGCGCAATTTCATCCTTTAGCAATTGGCGATATCGTTTTCGCAATCGATGGACAACGACGCGGACGGTGCCTTCCTCCACGCCCAGGCTTTTGGCGGCAGCCGCATATGGAAGCGCGCCCTTACCTGCGCTGAGAAAAACTTTTAGATGTTTGAACTGCTCGGAACGTCCTTCCTCTTCACATTCTGCCTGCAATCGTTCAATGACCTTTGTCAGCAAAGCGACGGCCCACTCGCGGTCGAATTCTTCGTCGGGACTCGCCGCTGTCGATGCGACTTGAAAATGGGAGTCGGCGGTTTCCCAATCGAGCGACAGAACGGTCGCATTTCCACCACGCTTCTGGCGGGTCTCTCTTTTCCAGTCATTGATCAGAAAGTTCTTTAGCGCGCAGAGCAGGAAAGCGCGGAAACGACAACGTTCAGCGCTCAGTCCTTCGAGATAATTTTTTTCGAGGAACCGTGCGAAGAAAGCCTGCGTCAGATCTTCGGCATCCTCCTTCGAATAACCTTTGCGCCTCACGTAGGCATAGAGTGGGAACCAATAGGTTTTACACAATTGCTCCAACGCCTTTTCTGATTGAGGCGTCGCGCGTTTCCCGGCTGCGATGACGACGGTCCAATGTGTCGTCGCGAAAATGTCACGCGGCGGCGTGCTTGCCGTTTGATCTGAATGTTCGGAGGTCAAGAGCCGTTAATCTTTCTTCGTTTCAAATACGAGCAGGTAAGGAACGGCTGCGTGCCCTTGCGGGTCACGGAACCCGGTAAATTTCTGGCTGTTCAACCAGTATCCGTACGTTTTGCCTGGTTCCAACTTCACCTTCACTACACATGTTTTCCGGTCGGCATCATACTTTGGTTTGCCGATCATGGCAGGCGCCGAGTCTTTCCAACCGGTGGACCAGCTCCACGAATTGTCCTGCATTTCTTTGCTGAAGGTGACTTTGATCTCCATTTCGCCGGGCGAGACATCTTTACTGCCTGCCTCAGGAATTGTCTTCACGACGACGGGTGGCATTGCATCAATGATTTCCGCGGCGTTGGTGACACTCGTCCGACTGCCTAAGGCAATGACGAGTCCGATACTTAGCATCAGTTTTTTCATAGCATTACTTGTTTGTTGAAGTGACTGGTTTTGTGTGGAAAACGAGGTAGTAGGGGACTGCTGGAACACCGCCTCTGTCGCGGAAGTTCTTGAAGTTTTCGGAGTTCAGCCAGAAGCCATAAGTCTGATCGGGTTGCAGCCGCACATTCAGAACACACGTGCGTCCATCGGTTTCATAATGCGGTTTACCAACAATCTCAGGCAGCGAATCCTTCCACGCTGTAGACCAACTCCATGACCCATCCATCATGGTCTTGCTAAATCGCACGCGGATTTCGGTGATACCGGCATCCACCTCATTATCGCCGGACCGGGGTAGAGTTTCGACGACAACCGGCGGAACGGTAGCGGAAGACAGATTTGTTGCATCGTCATGTTCCGAGGATGAGGTACCGTTCAATCCCCGAGCGGCTGCAGCGCCAGATTCAGTTCGGCTGACGAGCTTGTACCCAATGTTTACCACGCGACTGGAATCATAACCGCCTATCTGAAACATGGCGACGTCTCCTTCGCGAGTTTTCACGCCAAATATTGCCGGCAGACTCAGACTTCCGAAAACTGTGGCTCCATCGAGATCCGGCGCTGTCGTGGTGATTGGAGAGCCGTGATCCAGTTCCCGCGTGAGTTCTGCCGCACTCATAGTGTTCCAGTCATCCCACGTAAGAGGAATCACTTTACAGCCAAAGCCGAGAAAAAAGGTTAGTCCTTGAGCTGCATTCGTGTTGAGATTTAACGCAACATCTACTCGTTCCGCGTCGATCCATTGTCTTACCGAATCCAGGTTCTGGAGATTATCTGTTTCGGATACGCTGCGCGGCATCCTGACGATGGTGTCGGTGTGTAGTCGGAGCCATTGTCGCGCAGCCAAACTTTTATAGATTGTTTGTGTAAACCCAGCAGCCTGTGCGCGGTTCGATTGGGTTTGAAACCGAAGCGTCTTTTCCTTTTTCGCTTCTTCGGCCGTTCCGAAATAAAGGTCAGCAAAGGAATGGCCGTTTGTTCCATACATACTGATGTGTGGATAACCGTCGACGAGATTCGTGTGCAGCAAAGTGAACTCGCCGGTGCCTTTGGTAATATCCTGCCATTGCTCCTTCCCGATAATTCCGCTCGGATGCGTTCGTGAACTGATCGACACCATTAACCGGGCTTTCTCTTCGCTGACGAGATGATAACTGCCGCGGACCAACATTCTTTCCTTTGTCCTTTCGACGGACGTGATTTCGATCGAATCATTGCCCGGAAACAGCCGTTGGCCGATGTAATCGGATTTGATGGTCGCTTCAACAACAGGAGCATTGCAGGTCAATCGATCGTTGCGCCGCGGAAATATGGATTCACTGGCATTGTGAACACGCAATCCCGTCACGTTTCGGAAAGCGATCGGAAAGGTTTGTGCTCCCGCCGCTGCAAACTTACGTCGGTCCTGCACTTGCAGATGGAGATGCGGGTGGCTGGAGTTGCCCGAGTTTCCTGACTTCGCCAATGGCTGGCCGACGCGCACAACGTCTCCCGCAGAAACGAGCACGCTGCCTTTTTGTAAGTGCGCCAGCATCACGTATCTGTCTTTACCGCTCTGAATAACGATGTGATTGCCTGCGAGGTGTTCCGAATCAGGATGGCCAAACGTGCTGTCGTTCAGGTCATTGACAGCAGTAACGACTTTGCCATCGACGGGAGAATAAATGCTGGCGCCCCACGAGCCGTATGATTCCAGGTCATGGCGTGGCCCGCCGGTACGCTCGCGTCCATTGACCAGTTTCTCCAGATCAAGCGCATCGCGTTGGTTCGGATAAGGATAATGATTGTTGATTAGCGTACTTCGGCCGCCGTGGAGAACGATCCATTCCCCGCGAAAGGGCGGCGCCAGAATAGCGATATCGGAATCCTTGATGGGTGCGTAAATCTCGAAAAACTGCACGAGGATAAACAGTGACCCCACTGCGAACGTAACATTCGTCGCGAGACGTATCCTTTTTGCGGGAAATAACTCCAGCAACAGCAGGACGGCGATGCTTATCCATGCGAGTAAATGGAGCACTGCTTCCTCACCAGCGGAAAATTGTGCGGGCACAATGCAGATTTCAAGTGTGATTCCGGCGAGGATCCAAAACAGTGATCGATTCACTAACTGCACCCAATATTTCCGAAGCTCACGGGACAAAGGCCGCCGCCAGAAACCGAGCTCGAGAGAATGATTGATTAGTCGTGCCGGAATCATCCCGATGCGAACCGCTGCCAGCACCAGAAGTGAGAAGTACAGGACGTTGAAGAATGCGCCCATCTCATTTGCGGCCCAACCGAGCACAAGAAGGAAGGCTGCGATGAGGACGTCCAAGACGATTAGCGAAGCTGCTTTCAGGCGCGCACGTCTCGGCGACATCACGGCCGGCGCTGGCGGTTCGGTAGCACCGATTGGCGGAGTGCCGGCGATCGTTTCGACCCGTGTCTTCAAAACGCTTGCCTGCTCATAACGTTTCTCAGGATTCTTTTCCAACGCGCGCAGGACGATTTCATCGAGACGGACGTCGATCTGCACTTTGCGGGAGGGCGGCTGAATTTGTTTGTCCGGCAGTTCGCCCGTCAACATCTGATAGAAAACCACGCCCAAGGCATAAATATCGGCACGATGATCCACGGACTCAGGAGCATCGACTTGTTCGGGCGCCATGTAATTCGGAGTGCCCATGACCTTTCCCGCTTCGGTTGAACCCGAAGACGCATCCGTTATGCTTCCGGCGGCGGAGTCGCCCGCTGAATCAATCAGTTTAGCGAGGCCAAAATCCGCGACTTTTACGCGGCCTAGCCGATCGAGCAGAATGTTCTCCGGCTTAATGTCGCGATGCACGATGCCGTGGTCGTGCGCGAATTGAAGCGCATCACAAATCTGCGGGACGATCGCCAACGCCTCCCGCGATGAAACGCGGCCCTGGTTCAGCAGCTGTCGGAGCGTCACGCCATCGACGAACTCCATGGAAAAGTAAAAAAGATCGCCGGCTTGTCCGAAGTCGTGAATCGTGACGATCGCAGGATGGTTCAATCGGGCGAGTGCCTTTGCCTCGCGCGCAAAACGTTCGGCGAATGCCGGATCATTCCCAATCCCGGGCGGTAGAATCTTTAGAGCAACGATGCGATCGAGCTGTTTCTGTCGCGCTTTGTAGACAGCCCCCATTCCTCCTTTGCCGATCATTTCGAGGATTTCAAATTGCGGAAAAAGCGGCGCTAGTTCGGACGGAGTCGGGGGAACAAATGGGGTTCGACCGCCTCCGGTGATCGAGTCGTCTGCGCCGTGTTTCAAGAGGCAAGCTGGACAGAGTCCCGCCAGCGCATCGCTCTTCAAGGGCAGACCACATTCCGGACATTGTTTGGGAGTATCCATTCGTTGCTGCGCACCGGCATTGTCCATATGTCACTCCTCAGAAGCAAATCCGGAGAAACGTTACAGGCCGATGTTAACAATATTTTAAAAGGATGTGCCGTTTGAAGCCACGGCAGGGCGGAGGCAGCAAAATTTACATCTTTTGAGCCCTCGAAACCCGAAAGTGAGTGATCTAGTGGTCTCGCGGGCTTGAGAATTCTTGGGCTAAGCCTGGTTGTATTAACCAACGAACCCACGAACGGGGCGACTGGAATGCCGACTTTCTCTAAGCTGTTGAATTTCAAGCTCTAAAAAAGCATGTCTACCGGGACACGCGGATTTCCATGGCTTGGAAAACGGCCTGTACCCGCGGACATGCCACTTCCGATGCCATGGAAACTGCCTGGACCGGTGGACATGCCACTTCCGATGCCATGGAAACTGCCTGGACCGGTGGACATGTCACTTCCGATGCTATGGAAACCGCTTGGACCGGTGGACAGGCCACTTCCGATGCCGTGGAAACTGCCTGTACCGGTGGACACGCCACTTCTGATGCCATGGAAACTGCCTGTACCGGCGGACATGTCACTTCCGATGCCATGGAAAACGGCTGTACCGCCTTACATGCCGTTGCCGATCCGTTGTTTTCATCCGATCGGCGGAACATGCCACTTCCGAGGCTCCCAATCCGGGTTGTACGACGGTCTGCACATTTCTCAAAAGGCGAAAACCGTCTGCTTGGGAAGTCATTGGGTATGCAGGGTCGTTTGCTGTGCACTGCCTTGAGGAACATCAAGTTGCCGGCAGACAAATGCCCAAGGGCTCGTGACCCGAAAGTCGCTCGTTTATTTCTTCAAGGCTTCATTTTGAAAAATGGGAAGACCACTTCCGTTGCTGTCACGATAAGAAAAACCACGCTGATCAACGCATTCAGCCGGAAGAACGCGTTCTGCACCCAATTGAGACTCCGGCGTCGAGCCAGCCAATGTTCGAGCACGAGGCAGCCCGCAATAATCACAATGCCGATGAGGTAGGCGATTTTGAATCCGCAGAGGAGCCCAAATACTCCGAGGATCATCACCATCAGCATATGCGATAGAAAAGCTGCCGTGAGCGCGTTATTGATTCCCCAGCGGACGACGAGGGAATGCAGACCGGCCGATTTATCGAATTCGTAGTCCTGCATCGCGTAAATAATATCGAAACCGATCAACCAGAAAACGACGGCGACGGCGAGGAGCAGTGGAAGCACAAAGCTTTCGTGCCACGGCCAGAAAACCACGGTTCCTTTCACTGCCAGCCACGCCCCGATCGGCGCCAGCGCCAGCGCAATGCCAAGAAAAACATGCGAGAAATCGGTGAACCGTTTTGTCAGCGAATAAAAACAAACGACGAAAACGGCGACGGGCGAGAGATAAAAGCAAAGGCGATTAATAAAAAAGCTGGCGACGATCAATCCAAGACCGCTCAGAATGCAGAGTGTCCACGCACTCGCCAGCGAGATTTGTCCACTCGGCAGATGTCGATTCGCGGTGCGCGGATTGCGTTTATCAAACTCGCGGTCGGCGATGCGGTTGAAGGCCATAGCACAAGTTCGTGCCGAGACCATCGCCGCAAGGATCAGCAGAAATATTCTTTGTCCCGGCCATCCGCGCGTATCGCGGGCGGCAACGACCATGGAAGCCAGCGCAAACGGCAAAGCGAAAACAGTGTGCGACAGGCGCACAAACTCAGCCCATTTGCGGAGGGTCGAAAACATTCGCCGAAAGGATTAGCGGCTGAAGGGGCCGGAGCATAGGAAAATTTGGTTATGATGTTAATGACGAATGATGAAGTTTGAATGACGAACTTTGTGCTTCTTTCGTCACTTGGTTTTCGGAATTCGTCATTTCACCAACTTACCGGTGTTTGTAGTGGAGGATCTTGAAGTCGGGCGTATCTCGAATTTCTTCGACCAGTTCGAATTGATCTTCGAACCGCGGAAAGAACGCGTCGCCGTCAACTGTCTTCTTCACCAGGGTCAGGTAAAGATCTGAACAGATTCCCAACGTTTGTTCGTAGATCTGTCCGCCGCCGCAGATGAACACCGTTTTGTCCCCCGGCTCAGGCAGCTCATCAAGGCTGCGCACCGTTTGGACGCCGGGGTATTGAAAATCGGTGCGGCTCAGGATGATTGTCGTGCGATTGGGCAGGGGCCGTCCAATGGATTCGAAAGTCTTACGGCCCATTACGACGATCTGCCCTGTCGTCATTTGCTTGAACCATTTGAAGTCTTCCGGCAAATGCCACGGAATTTTGTTCCCATTCCCGATGACGCGGTTCTCGCTCATCGCTGCGATGGCTTTGAAGGGGTTCATGTTCTTAAGTTGGAGTTCACGCTTTAGCGTGTCCGGTTAAAGGTCGGGCGCATCCCAGTCTTTTCCAAAATCCATTACCGGATACGTTTTCCACAATCGTAATGCCTCATCGCGTCCTGTGTTTTCGAGAAAACTTCGAGCGCTCGAAAACGGCCAATCCTGCCAGGATGCGACGTAACCATGGCGAACCGCATTGTTGTGGACATAGTTGAGTGTCGCCCAAAAATGTCTTTCAGATTTGATTGCAGTTTCGGCGTAATTACACCAGACCTTTCGCCCTCGCAGGTCATCCTCGCCATTCCATTCGAAAGAGGTCCGACCATGAATTCTCCCGACGGCGGCTAAAGTATCGGCGAGGTTCCGGGTGTATAAAACGACATGATAGTGGTTTGGCAGCACACACCATGCATTGATTTCATCACACGTAGTCTGAAGTATCTCCACCAGCATGGCGGAAAAGGTTTCCATGCGCGCGGGGCTAAAGCCGATGACAGGCTTGTGCTCATAACACGCGGAAGTGAGCAGATACCGACCGGTGTCGCCGATTCGATGACGAGGATTATGCCAGGGCTGAATGTTTTTCTGACGCAATGCCAGAACCTCTTCTCGCTGGTTGGGAGTGAGTTTTCGCCAGAGGTACATCCGACAAGCTAAAGCTTGAACTCCAACTAACTAAACGGCAATCGGCGCTTTAATCCCCGGGTGCGGGTCGTATCCAACCAGCTGAAAATCCTCAAACTTGAAATCGTGGATGTTTTTCACGGCAGGATTCAGCTTCATCTGTGGCAAAGCTTTTGGTTCGCGCGAAAGTT
>CBHWET010000127.1:0-12071 GCA_966112985.1 uncultured bacterium
CCCACCTTTCCGGACCGTTCCAAAGCCTCACGCAAGAGAGCATAGGCTTTGTCGCCGCCTTTTTCCGGTGCAAGATAATAGGGCTGATCGAAGAACATTGGGTCAATGTCAGCAAGATCAACGAACTCCTTTATATCGACCATCTGTGCCGTCTTGATTTCGACCTGTTCGAAATCTTTATCGGTCAAAACGACGTACTCCCCCTTGGAATACTCGTAACCTTTGACGATTTGCTCCCAAGGAACCTCTTTTTGGTCAGCTTCGGCCACCCGTTTGTAGCGGATGGGACTTTGATCGCTGCTCCGAAGCATATGAAGCTTGATCTGACTGCCCGATTTGGTCGCGGAATAGAGGCCGACTGGGATATTGACGAGCCCGAAGCTGATTGCACCTTTCCAAATTGCTCGCATACTTCAACTTCGCTCGCGGCTGGACGCAGCGCAGCATGAAATGTCGGTGCGAAATTCTCTGAGAAGCCTGTCCGCAAAATTGCTCTGAAAACCGCGTAAATACACGCCCCGTGCCAATTGGCAGCCGACAAAAATAAATTTTTGGTCGCTTGACTTGCCGCTGACCTTTTAACCATAGTGTTCGGCCTTTTTTAGAGAATTTTTGCGTTAAACCTATGGCCAAATTGAAGGATAAGAAACCCGTCCGCCCCAAAAAAACCGTTCGCCCAGGCAAATCAGGATCCCGCGAGGGCACAACTGCATCTGCATCCGTTGCGACGGGTAATTTGGCTTCACCAAACCCGGCATTAGTCGGAGAAGTTCCCGCGACCGACGCGGTTCCAGCTATCGGCACAGTTAAAAGCCAATCCGGCATTGACCTGACCGAAAAGATCAAGGAGCTGGTTCGCCTTGCGCAGGAACAGGGTTACTTGACCTACAACGACATTAATGATGCGTTGCCGGATGCGGTGGTGACTCCGGAGGAACTCGACGAAATTTACATCAAGCTCCGTAATCTCGAAATCGAGATCGTTGATCAGGCCGAAGTTGATCGCGTCAAGCAACCCGAACCGGAAGAAGAAGAAGACAAGTCGCGTCTCGACATTCTCGATGACCCGGTTCGTATGTATTTGAAGCAGATGGGTCAGGTTCCCCTGCTTACCCGCGAACAGGAAGTGGAAATCTCCAAGCGCATTGAAGATGCTGAAAACGAAGTAAAACGTATCATCTACAGCTTCGGCTTCTCCGGCAAAGAGCATATCGCGCTCGCTGAAAAATTGATTTCCGAGCCGCCAAAGGAACGTTTCGACCGCGTCATCGTCGACAAGAAAATCGATAGCCGTGACAACCACCTTCGCGACTTGCGGCGTCTCGTCAAAAACGTGCGCGTCCTGGACCAGGAAGTCGACGATAAGTATGCGGAAGCGCAGAACGCTCCAAGCAAAGCCAAGCACGACAAACTGGAAGAAGAATTCAAAAAGCTCGACGGCAAGCTGCAACGCACCTTTCCGAAGTTTTATTACAAACAGAAGGTGATTGAAGAAATGTCTCTCGTCGCGGACAACATCCACGACAAGATTCAGGCCAGCATGCGCGTGATTCGCGAAATGGAAGAACAACGCAAATCAACGCAGCAACAACAGATCATTCAGTCTGAACAGCGCAAAGTAAAAGCGTTGGAAGAGTTCGTGCGCATGCCGTACGAAACCTATCTGAAATCTTATCAGGAGTTGCAGCATTTCTCGAAGAACGCAGTGCAAGCCAAGACTGAAATGGTCGAGGCCAACTTGCGTCTCGTCATTTCCATTGCGAAGAAATACACGAACCGCGGCTTGTCATTCCTCGATTTGATTCAGGAAGGCAATATGGGCCTGATGAAAGCGGTCGAGAAATTCGAATATCGCCGCGGTTACAAGTTTTCAACTTACGCGACGTGGTGGATTCGCCAGGCTATCACGCGTTCCATTGCTGACCAGGCGCGCACAATTCGTATTCCGGTTCATATGATCGAAACGATCAACAAGCTGATGCGCGTGCAGAAGCAGTTGATTCAAGACTTCGGTCGTGAACCTACCCCGGAAGAAATCGCCGATGAAATGCAGATGCCGGTCGAACGCGTTCGTGCCGTCTTGAAGATGGCGCAACAGCCGATCTCCTTGCAATCGCCTGTCGGGGACAGTGAAGACACCAACTTCGGTGATTTCATCGAAGACAAGTCCGCTGAAAATCCCTCGGATATGACGAGCTACAGTTTGTTGAAAGACAAACTCGGCGACGTCCTCTCAAGCTTAAACGAACGCGAACGCAAGGTTCTCGAACTGCGCTTCGGGCTCGGCGACGGCTACAGCCGCACACTCGAAGAAGTCGGCAAGCAATTCAAAGTCACACGTGAACGTATTCGTCAGATTGAAGCGAAAGCGTTACGCAAAATGCGTCACCCGACACGTATTCGTCAGTTGCAAGGCTTCCTCGAAACCGAAGAGCCAATCTAAAGCAGGTTCAATTTTCGAAAAATCCTCTGAGCCGCGGGCTCAGGGGATTTTTTTTGCACAGAAAGCAACGGGGTTTACTCGTAGTTGAAAGCACGCAGGAACGGCTGAAGTTTTTCCAGATAAGGCGCAAAATACTTCTCGTAATTCCGCCATCGTCCTACAGCCGTTCTGTACACGGGCTTCGTCACGTCAGCATAGGTTGGTGAACGAACCAATTTGCTGCGAGCATTTTCGTCAAAACGCAAAACGCGTTCATCCCACGAACAATTCAAAAAGCTGAGGACAGATCGCGCATTCTTCTCCAGATTGTCCACCATGTCTTCGTATCGAACCTCGATCGCGTTCGGAAGAAGTTCTCTCATCGCGAGCCAAACGCCCATGATCGACGCATAGTTGCGGATTGTGCCTTCTAGGGTCAGCCACGAGGCGCTATCGGGGCTCATGGCAGCGGATTGTGTGAAGCAGCTCAAACAAACATCACGTGGATCACGAAGCGCGACAAGGAATCTGCTTTCCGGAAATAAACGCAAAAATGCAGGGATATCTGGAGTAAGAACCGGATTCTTATCGAGTAAAAGTCTATTCCCAACAGGCTCTCGCATGAACTCGTCGATCCCGCGAAAATAATCACCCCGCGTCCGCCGCAACGTTCGCGGAGTTAGTGAATTTAATTGGTCTATGATCGACGGATGGGGTTTTAGTGAACGGCCGAGGAGAACGTGCGCCTTATTTGAGAAAACGAATGTTTCTTCCACAGAAATGATGTCCGGATGTGCGTCGAGAACGTATTCAAGGAGTGTTGTTCCCGACCGGGCGTGTCCACATAGCAACGCGAGTCGACGCGACGATTGCGCCTCATTTTCTCCGGCATTGCGCCATTGTCTCAGAATATTTGGCGAAAGGCTTCTTCGCATTTGCTCTCGCGCTGCTTGCAGTAACTGCAGCTGCCGTAACGCACGAGAAGCCTCATTCTGCATCAACGATTTGCCTGTAATGAACGCTGCCATTGCCGCGTCAAACTCGCCGTTCTTGTCCAAAATAGTTCCCAATTCATCCCAAGCTGCAGAATGCACTGTGGAGCAACTTGCGTCGGCTAGAATCGATCGAATCAGCCCTTCGGCAGGCCCAAACTTCTCTTGCTCTCGGAATAAACGTGCCTGCAGGAGCAAAGCAGCCCCATTCCGTTTGTCGATATGGAAAACGCGGGCGACCATTTCCTCTGCTTCCCGAAGCATGCGTCCGCGTCGATAGAACTCGGCAAGCCGAATCAATGCAGCAATCGGAACGGTTTGGTGTTCGATCACGCGCGCAAAACACGCCGCCGACTCTTCATAGTTTCGAACCCGCGCCCAGTAATTGCCAATTGCTATAAGGGCATCGGCTCGCGAGGGTGCAACTGCCAGTGCCGCATCAAAGTATTTTTGAGCCGATGCGAAATCATATTGCATGGCATACGCGAATCCCAAATCAATGGCGACACGGTGATTGCCGGGATCAATAGCGTGAGCGCGACCCAAAAGTTGAATGATACGTTCGTAATCTCCGGCTTTCCAGAGTTCCGCGCATTGCACAAGCGCAGGTAGCAATGCTGGACCAGGAGAGGCAAGTTGCTGTTGTTGGCTCATGGGACTTGGGAAAAACCTTTTAGCGTCCCATATGCCAACGACTTAAACGGAGACGACCTGGTAAAAACCTCAATTAAGTCTGTAAATACAGCTATCGGCCTGGAGGGCCACAGACAACTCTGTTATCACCTCAGGCAACTTTCTTTCCACATACGATTTTGCGCGCCATTTCGAAAACCAAACTCTAGATTTGGTGATCCACATGACCCGCCCGCTGAAGAATCGCCTGACACTCTTTGCAGCGACCATTTTGGTTCTCGCGGCGGCTGTCGGTTGGGTTGCTTATTCCAGCTGGAAAGAAACGGAAAAACTGCGTGAGCGGTTTAGCACCGAACAATTACGAAGTTTTGAAATCGCCGACCACATCCAATCTTCGATTCTCACGCTGAACCACAATCTTACCCGTTACGAACTGCAAAACACGGCTCTTGATCTCCAGCGATTTCAGGAGGCGAGTCTTCAATTAAGCCGTTGGATCGACGAACAAAAACCCCAGCTTGTAAGCGGCCGCGAACGAGACCTGCTTTCCCAGATCGACCGCGCCTATGACGAGTACTTGGCGGCGGCAACCAATCGCACAGCGGCCTTGAATGAAAGTGACGAAGGCAAACTGGCGCGTGTCAATCAAACGACTGACGCGTCCCTCAAATTGATGGAGCTTGGGCGCCAATTGGCCGACGCCCATCGCGCAGTTCTGCAGCAGTTTTTAATCACGTCGCAGCAATCGCTGACGCGATTGCAATATTTGCGGAGCGGACTGCTATTGCTTCTGGTCGGCTCTTTGGTGTGGCTGTTCATCACCATCTACAAGGAAATGATCGCCCCGTTGCAACGCAAACTGGTCGAAAGTCATCATATGCTTGAACGCCAGGAAAAGCTGGCGTCGTTGGGCGTATTAGCTGCAGGCGTCGCGCATGAAATTCGTAATCCCCTCACGGCAATCAAGGCACGTCTGTTTACACAACGGAAAGCACTCGCGAGGGATTCCTCCGCGTTCGAGGATAGTGTTGTCATCTCAAGCGAAATCAATCGGCTGGAGCAGATTGTTAAAGATGTCTTGCAGTTCGCACGACCAATTGAGCCGAAGCTTACGCCTATAGTGGCAGAGCCGCTGTTACGCGAAATCTGCGGTTTGCTCGCCCCGCAATATCAAAATGACGGCATAAGTCTGACCGTTGATTGGTGCTCTGACACAAAATTCTATGCCGATTCACAGCAAATCAAACAAGTGCTGATCAACCTCATTCGCAACGCCGCTGAAAGCATAGAAACACAGGGACAGATCGTCGTACGCGCACGCGATGTGAGGACCAAATTGAACGAGCATACAAGATCGGCAGTCATCCTTGAGGTGCGCGATAATGGAAAGGGCATCAGTCCCGATGTCCAAAAGAGATTATTCGATCCTTTTTTCAGCACCAAAGAAGGCGGCACGGGGCTCGGCCTCGCAATCGCCGCGCGCATCGTCGCAAAGCATGGCGGGGCATTGGAATTTCAAACGTCAGTCAGCCGAGGCACGACATTCGGCGTCGTCCTCCCAGCAATAGAAACATGAGCACAGCGGCAAACATTCTCTTGATCGAAGACGACCTGAGCGCGGCCAAGGCATTGTGCCGCGTTTTGGAAAGTGATGGCTACACGGTTCAAACCGTTCCGCGTGGTGATACTGGTCTTTCAGCCGCCAATTCAGATGATTTCGATGTAGTCGTCACAGACCTGAAATTACCGGGCATCAATGGACTCGAACTGATTAAAGAAATCCATCTTAGGAAACCGCGTCTCCCGATTATCCTGATGACAGCCCACGGCACGACGGATACCGCCATAGAGGCCATAAAATTTGGGGCTTACGACTATTTATTGAAACCGTTTGAGATGGAGGAACTACTCAATCTGATTGGGCGCGCCGTCGAGAGTAATCGCATCATGACGGAACCTGTGGAACTTGGAATCGCGCAGACCACCCATGATGCAATCATTGGGACCAGCCGTCTAATGCAGGAGATTTACAAGGAGATAGGCCGCGTCGCCGCAAAACCCGTTACTGTGCTTCTACGGGGCGAGACAGGCACTGGCAAAGAACTCATCGCCCGTGCGTTGTATCAGCACAGTGGTCGGGCTTCGGCACCGTTTGTTTCCGTCAACTGCGTCGCCATCCCTGAAACACTGCTGGAAAGTGAACTCTTCGGCCATGAACGTGGTGCGTTCACAGGAGCAGAAGTCCGGCGCATTGGCAGATTTGAACAGGCGAACCATGGCACCATCTTTCTCGATGAAATTGGCGACATGAGCTTGAGCACTCAGGCAAAACTACTCCGTGTGCTGCAGGAGAAGACAATTCAGAGGCTTGGTGGTAAAGAAACATTGCCCATCGACGTCCGCGTTGTCGCTGCAACGCATCGGGACCTTGAAACCGCAATCAAGGAGAAACAGTTTCGCGAGGATTTATTTTATCGCTTGAGCGTCGTTGTTATTAAACTCCCGCCTTTACGCGACCGCCGTGAGGACATTCCAGCTCTGGTAAATTACTTCCTGCAACGCTACGGAACCGAACTTGGGTTCAGCGCCGCCGCCATTCAATCGGAGGCCGTTGAGTTCCTTCAAGCTCAAGTATGGCCGGGCAATATCCGGGAATTGGAAAACGTGATGCGGCGCGCCATTCTGTTGGCACAAAAATATACAATCACCCTGGAGCACGTCCGGCAAGCGATCAGGCGAGTTGATCAGTTCTCGTCTCTTTCCAACCAGTCCACCGCAGACTGGATTGCCGAATTCCTCACAAGAGCTGAACGTGACGAAGAAACAGACGTCCACGCCAAGATCATAGACTCTGTGGAACGCGAACTTTTTCAACAGGCGATAAAACGATCAAATGGCAATCAGGCCAAAGCAGCGAGATGGCTTGGCGTATCCCGCATTACAATGCGTGAAAAACTAACTCAATTTGGCCTCCGCCCATGACCGTTTCAAAATAACTTGCCGCAAAGTCGAATCGAGGCACAATAAACACGCTCCTCTTTGGGCCCATAGCTCAGCGGTTAGAGCAGGCGACTCATAATCGCTTGGTCCTCGGTTCAAATCCGAGTGGGCCCACCACTCTCACCAGTAAAACCAAGGATTTTCCGTTTTCTCCCTTAAAATTCCTTCGCGGCGTCATGTTTGGAGAATGCCTGATAGCAAAATCCAAGTTGATAGAGCGACAAGCCAGCTTAGGATTGCCTAACTACCCCACGTTGCCGCCCGTCGAAGGCCGACGGCCTACGCGAATCAGAATTAAACAAACGAACAAGGGAAAGGACAAGAATGAGCACGACAAACGGTAAGTTCAAATATCGCCGACTCGACAAAAAAAATGCCGCCGCCCTGCTGGTGGACCATCAATCTGGCTTGATTTCACTCGTACAGGATTTTGCGCCTGCTGAATTCAAGAATAACGTCCTGGCGCTGGCAGCCTGCGCCAAATACTTCAATCTTCCGACGGTACTCACGACCAGCTTTGAAGATGGTCCGAATGGGCCACTCGTGCCAGAGCTGAAAGAAATGCTTCCACAAGCGGCTTACATTCCGCGTCCCGGAAATATCAACGCCTGGGATAACGAGGATTTCGTCAAAGCGGTCAAGGCCACCGGCAAGAAACAATTGATCATCGCTGGCGTCGTCACGGAAGTTTGCGTGGCGTATCCAGCTCTTTCGGCGCTGGAAGAAGGCTTCGAGGTATTCGTAGTCACTGATGCCTCTGGCACCTTTAACAAAGTGACTCGTCATTCGGCATGGGCACGAATGCAGGCAGGCGGTGCGCAATTGGTGAATTGGTTCAGCGTCGCTTGCGAGCTGCACCGGGACTGGCGCAATGACATCGAAGGACTCGGCAATCTATTCGCCAATTACATTCCGGCTTATCGAAATTTGATGACGAGTTACTTTGCCAAAAATGCGGCGAAGCAAGCTCCACCCAAGCGAGGGATGCAGCCAGCGGGCATGGGACGGTAGTTTGCGGAAATCGAAGACTTGATCGGGCGCGCCGCGTGCGGCGCGCCCATCATGAAAAATGGGGCATCTTTTCTGGGAGCCTTGAACACCATAATATCTTTTCGCGTTGCCAGCCCAAAATTGCTCATTGTAGTTACGTGCATGTTGGCGTGGCATGTCACATGCCCTTACGCACAAGCTGCAGACGAGGAACGCCCGCCGTTCAAACCGCTTCGATATGACGAGAACTACTCGTTCCTTTCAGACCCCGCGCGCAGAACGGATTTTTGGGATCCACTGAAATATATTTCCATCGCCGGAGGTCGCGCTGGATTTCTCTCGTTCGGCGGCGAGGCACGCGAACGCTTCGAAGCTTATGAGAATGAATTCTTCAGTACGAAGCCGAATGCAGATAATGCCTACTTTTTGCAACGTTACCTGTTTCATGCGGATTACCACGCTGCCGAATGGTTACGGGTCTTCGGGCAGTTGCAAAGCTCGCTCGAAGACGGCAGAACCGGCGGACCAAGGCCCACTGATCGCGATACGATAGACGTTCACCAACTGTTTGCGGATGTCACTTGGAAAGATGAGCGACTTATGTTGCGCGTCGGACGGCAGGAGATGTCCTACGGTTCAGAACGGCTGATCAGCGTGCGTGAAGGCCTCAACAATCGCCGTGCGTTCGACGCCGCGCGCATCTTGTACCGGCAGGAGGCAATGACCGTCGATGCCTTTTTCTCCAGTCCGGTGGAAGTCGACCGCGGTGTGTTCGACGACCAACACATTCGCGATGTTTGGTTTTGGGGAAGCTACGCCACGGTGCCATTCCCTCGCCTGCCTGGAATCAAATTGGACTTTTACTACCTGGGTTTGCACAACCCGCGGGCAACCTATGCCCAAGGTATTGGTGGCGAAGAACGGCACACGATTGGCACGCGATTTTTTGGCAAATTGGATCATTGGGATTTCAACCACGAGGCGCTGTATCAATTCGGTCATTTTGGATCGGGCGACATCAATGCATGGTCGGTCGCCACGGACCACGGCTATACACTCGACAACGTGTTTGGCAAACCGCGTCTCGGATTGAAAGCTGCGATCGCCAGCGGCGACCGCAACTCAAAGAGCCCGAATCTCCAAACATTCAGCCCGCTCTTTCCGCGCGGCAATTACTTCACAGAAGCCTCGCTGCTTGGTCCACAAAACTTTTTCGACGTACATCCCTGTTTTCAATTTCGTCCAGCCACAAAGTGGACTTTTGAAACAGGTGTCGATTTTTACTGGCGTGAAAATCTCAACGATGGAATTTACACCCCGGGCGGCTCGGTCATTTACAAGGGCAATCCGAACTTGTCCCGTTTCGTCGGCACAGATTTTTCGTTCGTTATTGGATGGCAGACCACACGGCACATCAATATCTCGGCTGCCTACACTCATTTCTTTGTTGGTCAATTCATCCGACAGAATGGCGGCGAGGACGTGAATTACGGTGCGATTTGGGCGAGTTACAAATTTTGATCTGATGCCCTCAATCCAACGATCCGTTAGTGAGCATGCGGTAGCTGATCAAACTGCATGAGGGTGTCAGGCAATGTCTCCCGCCCGTTGTCACCCACCGGCGAGTTGCGCCGGTGTTAATTCGTTCAACAGCGGTTCGCCACAGGAGAAGCGCTCCACGTTCATCGAGAAGATTTCCCACAAACGTTCTTTGAATTTCGGACTCAAGCTCGAACCAGAAATGTGTGGCGTGAAAATCACGTTGGGGAACTTCCAGAGCGGATGTTCCGGTGGCATAGGATATTGATAGTGCGTATCGAGTGCCGCGCCCGCGATCCGATTTTCGCGGAGCGCGTTGAGCAGCGCCTCCTGTTGGATAATCGGTCCGCGCGCCGGGTTCAGTATCCAGGCCCGCCGTGGCAAGGCTCGTAATTCGCGTTCGCCGATTAATCCTTCCGTTGCTTTCGTCAAAGGCATCGCCACGATCAGGAAATCCAAATCGCGCAGAAACTTCATCTCCTCCCCCGCGCAAAACACGCGATCAGGAAGTTTGCCCGCTGGATCGCCGGTCCCAGGTACTGCATAGATATCTTTTCGAGGTCCGACCCCGTTTCGTGTCAGCACATGCACGCGCAAGCCAAGCTGTTTTGCCAGTCGTGCCGTTTCACGTCCTATACCACCATAGCCCCATAATCCAACCGTCATCCCGCGAATTTCGTTTTGGAAAATTGCCGAACGATCCCACACCGCCGCCTCTTGGTTGCGAATCATCTGACGCAAATCGCGCGCGAGATTGATCATCATCGAAACATTCCACTCAGCAATCGGCACATCGAAACAACCAGCGGCATTTGTTGCCCAAACGCCGCGTGCGGGAAGGTCCAGATTGAATAATTGGGAATAACCAACGGATGCGATCTGCATCCATTTCAGCCGTTTCATGACAGCGTGATTCGTTGGCGGCAACGAACAGAAATAAATGTCCGCATTGCGGATGACTTCAGTATCCAGTTCACGTGATCTCTCCTCCGGCGGTTGGATCAATTCGATCTGGCAATCTCCTCGCTGTTTCAATGCGGCGAGTGCGGATTCGTGCGGAGCGACGTCGATGACGATTTTCATGCCTGATAATGGCTGCTCAGTCCTTTAAAATTTTTCCTGGCACACTGTTGAATTCGCCGCTGCCCGGTTTAAACGGATAGCGCTGCTTGATTTCATCCGTGAGAACGATACCGAGGCCGGGCCGATCGGGGGGTGTCGCGTAACCGTCTTTCATCACGAATCCACCATCGATTACATCTGA
Organism: uncultured bacterium; assembly: GCA_966112985.1. GTDB lineage: Bacteria > Verrucomicrobiota > Verrucomicrobiia > Limisphaerales > JACDHS01 > CBHWET01. The sequence goes on from CBHWET010000127.1 coordinate 10,841, forward strand.
ATGCAGTCCGGCGTAGTCTGGAGGAATTTCCAAAATGGCGGTGTTAGGTGCGGCGAAGCCTGCATGGATATTTTGCATAAGCGAACCTCCTGCCCCCCATGCGTGCGTCGCGACTTTATGGCCTCGCTTTTCGAGCATCTGTGCAACGACGAGGAATTCACTCAATCCACCAGTGAACGATGCGTCCGGTTGGCCAATATCGAAGGCATCCTGTTCTGCAAACACTCGCCACTCATAGGCGGCGGTCAGGCATTCACCACCCGCGATAGGCGTCGTAGTCGCTTTACAAAGTTCGGCGTAACCCCACGGATCGGTGTAATGCAACGGTTCCTCGAGGAAGAACGGATTGTAAGGCTCCAGAGCTCGTGCGACCGCGATCGCCACTTCAACCGACCATGTCGCAACGTGATTATTGCCCATGTGCGCGTCCATCATCAGCCACGCGTCAGCGCCGGCGTGCGCACGCATGAATGAAAATTTCTCCGCTTCAAAATCCACTGCCTCCTTTGCTTCTTTCGGCATATACCAACCGTCCGGAGAAAGACTTCCGGCGCCGACTTTCAGTCCACGAAAGCCGAGCGAAAAATAATGATCTATTTTCTTCGCCAGCCGGTCCTTCGGATAATTGCTCGGGCCGCCAGTCGCGTAACAAGGAAGTCGTTTGTGTTTCGCTCCGCCGAGGAGCGCATGCACTGGTTGACCAAGCAATTTCCCTTTCAAGTCCCACAATGCCGCCTCAATCCCATTCAGTACGGTCGTACCGAGCCCGACGCGGCACCAGAAGTTACCGCAGTGATACATGCGACGCCAAAGTTCGGGAATATCGTCCAGCGTTTGGCCAATCAGGATTGGTTTAAAAAAATCAACGATGGATGGAACGGCCTCCGGACAAAAATAACCAGCGTAGGTCTCGCCTATTCCAATCGTTCCTGCGTCCGTGAAAATTTCTATGAATGCAGCGCTGCGCAGTTTGCGAGCTTCGCGAAGAAACGGATCATTTGTGCAGGGTCCCGTCAATAGTGCGGTCCGGACGTCTGTGATTTTCATGGAGTGGGATTACGGAAATTCGAATCGAGCCAGGTCCAGCTGAGATTGTAAAAATCGACACAGCTGGTGTGAGCCAGATTGGGGTAGACCTTCAACATCTTCTTGGAACCGGGAATTTGATCGTAAACAGCCAAGGCATCAGCCAGGAACAAAAGTCCAACGAGCGCACAAATGGATTTTCTTC
>CBHWET010000128.1:0-11990 GCA_966112985.1 uncultured bacterium
GCGTTTCGATGGCCGCTTGTGCAGATTGTGGAGAGATCGTTTCCGCCATCGTTAAGTCGCCCGTTTCGGCGAGGTCTGGGAATACAGCATGCATAGTTGGCAGTTTAAAAATCGCCACAATCGCGTTCTTTTCAACGCGCTTCGTCCAAGGGCCCTGCACAACGCTCTGCACGAAAAGAGTCAGTTCGTCGTGCCAGATCTGTTCACGAATCAGTGAGATGGGAATCCATAAGCAAATAATGACCGCAAGAATGGCGTTCGCGAGCGAGATACGGCAGTAACGCAATAAGATCGCTGCGATTACGAAAAGAAAGCCGATCAATGGCAGATATAAAAAACGTTCCGCCATGTACTGCATCATCGGAATTAAATTCGAGACGGGGACGAAGAATACAGCGATCCACGCAAGGCCAAATCCAACAAGTGAAAAACCGTTTCGTCGCCAAAGCCAGATTGTTGCCGCAACGAAAGCAATCGCGATAACGACGCCTACAATCACGTCGACAGACACGATACTAAGTCCGCTTGGCAGGAAACTGTAATCAATGTGGAATGGCGGGATTCCGAGAAGAAGTCGCGCATACTTTATCAACACCTGGAGCATATCGATTAAGGTTTGTCCGTATGTTCCTGAAATAGGATCAATCTGAGATGACCGCCCCATGACGAAATGCCGGTGAATTGCATACAATATTGCGGCAACGAAAAATCCACTGCTGAGTTTTAAGTTCTGTTTGGTTGGGATTTGGTGGATTCGGTCTAAAATAAAAAAAACGAGCAAAGCAAACGGAACGGCCGACTCCTTCGAATACGCCGCGAGGACAAAATACAAGAGAGCGTAACAATAACCCTTGGCCTTTCCGTCCCACTTCAATAGTTCGCGTAGCGACGCCAGAACAAAAACCGCCGCCATGATGTCATCGAGAGATTTTGCCCAGCAAACAACCTCCGATGTTACAGGATGTACTGCAAACGCTATCGCTGTAAGCAACGCCAGGGTTCGATGAGCTGGAAAATCCTTGGGTTTGCCAACTACAGCGAGCAGCCGACACATAACGGAAAACAACAAAATGGCCGCGACCGCATGGGTGGCGACATTCGTGAAATGAAAAATCCAGGGGTTCGGTGCTGGGTGGCCGCTTATTTTGTATTGGATGGCATACAGGATTGCGTAAACCATCGTCCGTAGTGGACGAAACAACTTGCAGATGTCCGGCATCGCCGACTGCGCGTCGAGTGAATAGAACATCGACGGAATATTCTTCAGGAAATAAATGCTCTTGTTGTTGGTGATGAAAAGGCGATCGTCCCAAACGAACCCGTAACTGATGGTTTGCCCCCAAACGAGAAAGGTGACTGCCGTGATTAGCACGTAGCAGAACCAATTTCGTGTGATTAGTTTGGAAAGCGCTGTCATTTTTTGGGCGCAGTCGTTTGTGCTTCAAGACTGAGCCGTAGTTTTCGCGCCTGCTCGGCGTAATCGGCATTGCCGGGGAGAAGGGTCTTCAGCTTTTCGGCGCAGTCCAGAGCGCGGGGCAAGTCTCCTTTTCCGCGAAGGATTTTTAACTGCAGATCCAGTGCCGGGATATAATTCGCGTCGCTTGCTAACGCTTTCTCCGAAGCAGCCAGAGCTTTTTCAGGTTCATTGTTTGCCATTCGCACAATTGCTAGGTGTAACCAAACGCGGGGATCGCCAGGACTTTGGCGTGTGGCCGTTTCCAACATCGAGAGCGCTTCCGGCAATTTCGATACCTTGGCGTAGGTGAGGCCAAGGGTAGTGGAAACAAGTTCGCTGTTCGGGAAAATCCTTTGCGCTCCAAGCAGTGCGTCAATTGCGGGCTGCACTTCCGAAGCGGGGATCGTTTCCGCCATTGTCAGCTTTCCCGTCGTCGCGTATTCGGGAAACACCACGCGCAATGCCGGCAATTTAAAAATGGCAATCAATGCATTCTTCTCAAGCCGCTTGGTCCAAGGCCCCTGGATACTGCTTTGGACGAATAATGTCAGTTCGTCGTGCCAGATTTGTTCGCGCATCCACGTCAGAGGAGTCCAAACGCATATCGCCATGGCGAGAACGATATTGGCCAGCGCTAGACGACAGACCTTCAGCAATATCGCTGTGATGACAAAAAGAAATCCAATGAGCGGCAAATAGAGAAAACGCTCGGCCATATATTGCATCATGGGAATGATGTTCGATACGGGCAAAAAGAAGAGGCCTATCCACACAAGCCCAAATGTAAGAAGCGAGAACCCTTTTTCTCGTGCCAGTAACGTGAGAACAGCAAGGAATAACGCAAACAATAAAAACCCCGTGATTACTTCCGCGGATAACACGCCGTGACCGCCGGATAAGAAACTATAGTCGATTCGAAACGGCGGAATCCCCAGCAACAGCCGAACATAGCTAATCAGGACAGGAAACATGTCGACGAGCGTTTGTCCATAAGTTCCGGAAAGCGGCGCTATTTGCGACGACTGCCCCATTACCAGATGACGGTGAACGGCGTAGACAAATGCTGCCGCCAAAAAGCCGCTGCCCAGCTTCACTACTTGTGACCACGATAAATTATGAAAACGCCGGAATAAGAAAAACACCAGCAGAGCAAACGGCACCGCCGATTCCTTGGAATAGGCAGCAAGAACGAAATAAAACAACGCTCTCCAGTAGGAACTCACGGTGCCATTCCATCTCAATAGTTCTCGTAAGGACGCGAGCACAAATACCGCAGCCATAATGTCGTCGAGCGATTTTGCCCAGCAAACCACTTCCGAAGTTACGGGATGAGTCGCAAACGCTATTGCGAACAGCAGGGCGAAGGTTCGTGCCCCGGCGGAATCAGTATTAGTAGTTGTACGACTGAACAGAAGATTGGCGACAGAAAATAGCAGCATCGCCGTGCCCATGTGCCAAATAACATTCGCGAGATGGAAAATCCACGGGAGGGGCGCGGAGTGTCCCCCTAGGGCGTGGAATACCGCATATAACACTGTTCGCAACGGTCGAAACAGTTTGCACAAATCAGGCATCGCCGATTGTGCGTCCAGCGAATAGAACATCGCGGGAATATTCTTCAGAGAATAAACACTATTATTCCTGGTAATAAAAAGATGGTCATCCCAAACAAAGTCATAGCCAATTGTTTGTCCCCAAACGAGAAACGTGACGACCGCAATAATCGTATAGCAAAACGAGTTTTTTGAAATCCATGTACTGAACGGCATGTGTGCGGATCAGGAACTTTTATTCGAAACGCGTTTGGCGAATCGGTCGACTCGAACAATGTGACGCCGATGTGAGCCACGTGCAATTAGCTCATGGTCATCGCGAGCCTCAATGTGAAATGTTACTTCGCGGCCGGCAACGTGCACAATTCGAGCCAGACAGATAACGGTTTTTCCAACCGGTGTCGCCGCGAGATGTCGCAGCTCAATCTCGATGCCGACGGACCGCTCATTATCGTCCTGGAACGGCAGTAATGCCTGGCGTGCTGTGCGTTCCAGAAATTGGATTAAATTAGGCGTCGAAAGAACTGCCGGCATTCCACCATCGCCGGCAAACTCAATGGTGTGTTTCGTCTCCACGAGGATCGACGTTTCCTGAGTGGTGCCGATTTTCGGAATACTCTTCATTTAATCTACTTCGAGAATAGTCCCGGCAATGTAACGTGTGCCGTCTCCATTGTTGATATAATAAGAAACGAGGGCTTCCTCCTTAGAAATCATTGTGGCCCACGGATAGCCAAGATCGACGCTGCCGCCATCGTCACGCAGGACAATTTCCTTCGCTGTGGCAAAATTGGTGCATTCAGAGTCCAGCACGCGGGCGCGAATCCCGAAGGGAGGGTGTCGGTATCCATAAACGAGCAAAATGCGTTTGTCCGGGAGACGTAAGGCGTGAAAAGGATGGCCCTGAAAACCCATATCCTGCCATTTTTCGAAACTCCTTCCATGATCTTTGGAACGTGCGATACATCCATGATCATCGAAGTCCGCCGTTCGCATAAACGCTACCAGGTCGCCTTTGGGTGTTTCATAAATTGAAGTTTCGTTGAATGTAATCTTATCGTCCTGACCGACGGGGCAGGAATACTGCCACGTTTTGCCTCGATCAGGAGAAATCATGAGATGAGTGGAGGTCCGTCGCGGTTTAAGAGAATCGTTTGACGCAACCACCCAATATAGCCGTCCATCCTTGCCCTCGCACATGGCCCCACGGTTGAACGCCGGCGATGGTTCGCCGAACAAATTATAGTTCGATTCATTTTTGGACGGCGGGGGGACAATAGGTTCGCCCCAGGTTTTGCCGCCGTCGTCAGAGCGCAGCAAATACCCCCCGAGAAATACAAATTGTCCGTGATGAAGAATGGGTTGTTTGAGTTTCGCGTAGATATTTGTTTGTACAAACGACCAGCCGTAGCTTGCGCAAAGAAGAGAGTTGTCGCGCAACTGGACCATACAGGGATCTTGTGATCCGCCGAATGGATGTGCAAAAAACGTTTTGGGTAGCGTCCATGTCTTTCCCTGGTCTTTGGACCGGGTGATCATTAGATAGCTATTCGGATCGGTATGCGTATAGCCTTTCGCCCCAAATTGCTGCCAATCGGGCGCACGACGAAATGCCACGACGAGTTCTCCGTTGGGCCGGCGGACAATGGAGGGAAATGCAGAATGGAACTTATCGTCTTTGTAGATGACAACATCTTTTACTTTCTTTACGTCATCAGACTTGTTTTCAGCTTGAAGTGGATAGCTGACACCCAATGCGGCAGCGATGAGCAGAAGAAACCTTCGCATGGGATGTCAATGACATCTCCAAACGTGGTGGCAAGCAAATAAAGATTCACTTATGCGACTTCCGCAACAGACTGATGACCGGAAAGATTATTTCCGCATTTTGAGCAAAAGTTTGCAGACGGCGCCGAAACGGCCTCACACTTTGTGCAGACCCGATTCGCTTTATCGTTCTTGTGATGAATCATCAAATTCCTGATGTAGGGAATCCAGGTGAACGCGTACGCAAAAATAAAGACCGAATCCTTTTGTCGCAGTCCGTAGATCAGCAATAAAAGTGAACCGATCAGGCTTAGCCACCAAAAAGCAGTCGGCACCACCACCTGTTTTTTCTTTTCAGTGGCATACCACTGTACGATGAATCGCGAGGAGAAGACCGCGTTTCCGCACCACCCGATCGCTTTCCAAAAACTCCACTCGATCCCGAACAGCTTTCCGTCGTGCCAAATGAGATTTGTCAAAGAATCCATTGTTTATTCGGCGAGGAATTTTTCGACTTTGGCCGTGAGATCTTCACGCGCATTCACGTCTCGAAGAATTCCTTTTTTGTCGAGCAGCCACATTGTGGGAATACTGCTGATTCCAAATTCCTGTCCGTACTTGTTTTGCCAGCCCTTGCCATCGAAGTACTGTGGCCACCCCATCTTTTTTTCGGCTACAAACTTTTCGAGCTTACTCTTGTCCTGGTCGAAGCTCAGGCCAATGATTTCGAATCCTTTTGAATGCAGTTTGTCGTAAGCGGCTTTGACGTTGGGAATTTCCTGGACGCACGGACCACACCAGGTTGCCCAGAAGTCGATAAGGATCACTTTGTTGGTCATTTTCGTTGTGTCGACTTCACGGCCATCTACAGATTTGAATGAAATCGCCAGCGGCTTGCCGACTCTGTCCAGCTTCTTTATGAGATCGGCTGCCCCGGTTTTGAGCTCATCACTTGCACTGCTTTCTGAGATTTCTTTTGCGATTTCGCGTGTTTTTTTCGTGTCGTCACTGCTGCTGGCGATCATAAGCAGCATTTCGTAAAGCTCGTTGCGCTTGGGAAATTCTTTTTGCAGCTGGCGCACCCCTTTTTCGAGTTCAGCCATGACGGCGGCCTGTCCTTCGGACTTCTTCTTCATTGCCTCTTTTTGAACATCATTGAACTTCTTTTCGAAACGTTCGTCTTCTGCTGCGGTGCCGTTTTTGATTCGTTCTTCTTTGCGCGCCTCCAGATCCTTTGCACGGGATTGAATGCCCGCCTGGGCGGCGTACTGGAGGAGTTGATATTCGGTGCGACGCGCGTCTTCGGCTTTGGGATGCTGCGGGAATTTGGTATAAAACTCGTGCGCCTTATCGATTGCCTGTCCAAGCGCGACTTTTTGCTTTTCGTTGAACGCCGCAATTTCCTCTTTTGAAGGCTGCTTATCGTTCCATTCTGCCGGCGGCACTGGTGGCTTAAGGGCTTTTTCCACTTCCACCCATGCTTTGTCACCTTCGGGATCAGCTTTTGTGACCACGGCATTCGTACCGCCGTTAGTAGCGGCCGATTGAACAGGCAAGGACGTTAATGCTGCTACCGCAATGAGTCCGCAGTACACACCGACTTTCGCCAACGTTTTCATAATTCCTCTTAACCGATTGAGCCGTTTCCGCGCGCACGTGCGCACGTCTGCAAACTGAAACCGCTTCACGGATCCCGTCTGGGTGGCAAAGCATCTTCAAGCAGCGGCCGAAGTATGCGTTCGGCCCCGACAGTCTGCCAGCGTAATTTTGCTGATGGCAGGTACTAAGCGACGCGAGGTTTCTCTGAAGGTTCGAACTTCAGCGGCGAATCCTGTCGGACGTATACCGTGCGGCTCGGGAATGCGAAGCTGATGCCTTCGTCGTCGAAACGCTGCTTCAATGTTAAATTCATCTCCTGCATTCCGGCCAGGTACTCCTTTTGATCGGTGCCATTCCACCAATGTACAACGAGAATATTGAGCGACGAATCGCCAAACTGATGGAAGCTGACAATCAGGTCCTGTGTTTTCGGATGCGGTTTGTAGATTTCAGTGAGAATCTCAATGGCGCGTTTCACCTTGGCAGTCGAGGTGTCGTAAGTGAGACCCACGTTCATTGTCGTTTTAATATTCGGTCGGCGGGTGATGTTTGTGATTGTCGCGTTACCCATCGTTTTGTTCGGTACGGTAATCAAATGACCATCAAGATTGCGGACACGGGTACTGCGCAAACCAATTGTTTCTACGGTGCCGTCAACGTCGGGAAGCTTGATGCGGTCCCCGACCCGAAATGGTTTATCAACAAAAACCACCACGGCGCCGAAGAAGTTGGACAAAGTATCCTGGGCAGCAAGACCGATGGCCAGACCGCCGATAGAGAGGGAGGCGAGAATCGCCGTGATTGGCTTGTCCGAAAGATTTTGCCACGTCACCAGCACGGCGACGATAATGATGAACACCTTCAATGTTTTGCTGACAATCGGGAACAGGTGGGCATCGAGAGCGATATCCTCATTGCCCGCGGCGCGATCCTTCCAGTAGTTCATCATCATATCCACGGCCTTGAGAGCAGTGTAAGTGATGGAGAATGCGACAATCAGCCGGAAGCCTTTGTCCAGGATACCTTCGAGCAACCGTGGCCACGTATAAAGGTCGAGACCGATAAAAAGAAAGATAACGAACGCGATGACTTTGACCGGACCGTGGAGCAGTTCCAGCAACAGGTCATCGAATTTTGTTTCAGTGTTTTCCGCCCATTTTTTCAGCCAGGAACGAAACGCGAAGTCGATGGCTTTGGAAATGTAGAACGCGAGAAATATGTAAATTAACGAAGCACAATATTGCCAGAGAGGAATTCCCATCAGCGCAGGCGTCAGGAATTCCATTTTGTCCAACCCGAACGTCAGCGCGGCATTATTGACGCGAACGCTGATTGCCTCCGATTGTTTTGATTTTCCATCCGGATAGATCAGTTTCGCAACGACGGTGTGGTGGCCATTCGGCGGATTCTTCCATTCGAACACCCCCGGTGCGTTGCTATAAACGGCTAAAGCTTTTTCGCGATCGAAGAATTGAACGCTCTCGTAATTTGTCTCTGCCGGCGAAATTTCAATTGTGAAGAGGATGTTCGTGCCTTCCCGAAACTTTGCGTGATTTTCAGGGCTCTTAATGACAATTGGTGCAGCCGCTTGATTAGTCTGAGCCTCCGCAAAGAGCGACCAACAGAAGAGCGACAGCGCTACGAACAACGTGGCACGAAAGAAAAAATCGAATCTAAACAGTTTCATATTTAACCAACTCAGAACCAACGTGAAAAATCACCCGGCTGACATGGGCCGAGGCGATTGCTATTTAGCGTAAAACGAAGAATCGTCAACCACCGGCGACAATTTTTACGATTTCGAGGCGATCACCAGCGGAAAGCTGTCTTTTGGAAAACTCGGAAGGTGCGACCGCTTCTCCATTGTGCTCAACAACGACACTGCGGGGTAACAGTTTTTGAAGCACAAGAAATTCCTCGAGCGAGCAGGGGAGCTTCGCGTTTACGGTCTGTCCATTGGCGATGATCGTGTTCTCCCGCATACACCGGCTGCTACAAACTAATTTGGCAGAATACGACGTGCACCGATCAGCCCTTTGATCCGCGCTTCATCACGTAGCTCTGATTTCGGGTCGAGGCTGCTAATGTGCACAAGACCCGAGGAGTGAATAAAAAGGCCGTTTTCGAGATAGATACCAACGTGGGTTGCTTTGAGAGTGCCGTCCCGGTTCTTGCGACCGAAAAATAGCAGGTCACCTTTCTTCAGGTTTTCGAGGTGGGCACCTGGTTCAATAGGTGTGCCCTGCCGGAATTGGTGGCTCGCATTGCGAAGGAGATCGATCCCGTTAAGAAAGTAAACGGTTTTCGTGAATCCAGAGCAATCGAGCATCTTCGTTGAGGTGCCGCCCCATAGATACGGAGTTCCGAGCAACGATTTCGCCGTCAGTTCAATTGCCTCGGCCGTAGGGGTACGTGATTTTTTCCATTCATTATAATCAGCGACGCTTTGGCTTGCGACGACGCCCTTGCGACCGTCAGCGAGTTCGACTTTCGTCCACTCACCTTCGTTACCGTTATATTTCAATAAGCAGCCCGGAACGACATCGCATACGGGAATCGTCTTCGTGCTGTCCTTCCAAACATGGTCAGCGAACGCGGTAACTATTACTTTGGTCGCATTGCTCCAGGAATTGACTGTCTCGGCGGTGCAGGCAACGAATTGATCGCGCTCAATCCAGCCGAGGTAACCGTCCTTCGACTGCACGTAAAACCAGATCCCGTCTGCCTTCCAAATTTTAAAAGTATGGCCCAATAAGATTTGGGTTCCGAGTTCCGCACCGGGCCCGCGTTCTTCGCGAACCGTCGCAGCGCTGACAATTGAAATGCCGAACGTTTTATCTCCGAGCTTCTCCTGTGGAAGGACAGTTATTTCATCCGTAACGTTTGGAGTGACTTCCCCGACAGCCTGGATCACTGCTTGTTTCGCCGCCGCATCGTTTACTTCTCCGCGGAGCACGACGGCTTTTCCGCGTCGTTCAGCTTCGACGTTAAAAATTGCGAGGTGCCGGTCTGGTGCGAATTGCTTTTGCACTGCATCAATTCGCTGCGTCAGGGCCGAGGAATTGTTGGTTGTTGCGCAGCCAAAACTGAGAGCCATCAGGGCAACACCCAGTGTCAATGTAATAGCCTTCATCATTCGAACCTGTGATGTATACTGGTCAGAAAGCGGCCGGAAAAGCTTTCTTTCGTTTGCAATTTTCGCGACGGAGTTAAACATTGGCGGTACATGGACAATAAACGTCACGTCGTGGTCCTTGGCGCGGGCTTCGGTGGTTTAACTTTTTGTCAGACATTTCAACACCCGAATGCCCGGGTCACCATCGTCGATCGTCAGAATCATCATCTCTTTCAGCCGCTCCTTTACCAGGTCGCCTCAGCCGGTCTCGCCGCCCCGGACATCGCGCAACCAGTTCGCTCCATCCTCGCCACTCAACATGATCTCACCGTCCTGATGGATGATGTCGTGGGCGTAAATTTGGCATCGAAGGAAGTCACACTAGGAACCGAGAAACTTTCCTACGATTACCTTGTCCTCGCTCTTGGCGGTGTGACCGCGTACTTCGGTCACCCTGAATGGGAGCAATTCGCGCCCGGGCTGAAGACTCTCGATGACGCGGTTCGCATTCGCCGCAATATTCTCCTCGCGTTCGAAAAAGCCGAACGTGAACGCGATGCTGCTGTTCGAGAAAAGCTTTTGACGATCGTTGTTGTGGGTGGCGGACCGACGGGTGTGGAACTCGCCGGCGCGTTTGCTGAATTGCGTCGCTACGTTCTTGCCACTGATTTTGATCACATCGATGCAACAAAGGCCCGCGTCATCCTCATCGAAGCGAGTCCTCGTGTGTTGAGTCATTTATCTGAGTATCTCTCCGAATTGACCCACAAAAAGCTGGAGCAACTGGGCGTAGAAATCCGTGTCAGCACCCGGGTCAAAGATATTACCGCAGGTTGTGTGGAGCTAAATAGCGGCGAAAAGATATACGCGGAAAACATTGTTTGGGCTGCGGGCGTCGGTGCGTCGCCTGTTACCAAACAGTTAGGCGTCGAATTGGACAAAGCCGGGCGCGTAAAAGTGAATCCAGACCTTTCGCTGCCAAATCATCCTGAGGTGTTTGCCATCGGCGATATGGCTCTTGTCCTGGACAAAGAGGGCAAGCAGGTGCCCGGTGTTTCTCCTGCTGCGATGCAGATGGCGCGCCACGTTGCGGGGATCATCTATGACGAATTTGAATTTCCCGGCCGTTCCCGTCGGCCATTTAAATATTGGGACAAAGGAACCATGGCGACCATTGGTCGGTCCGCTGCCGTGGCTCAAATTAAACAATTAGAGTTTAATGGTTTTCTCGCATGGATGGCGTGGCTGGTTATCCATCTGTTTTTTCTAGTTGGTTTCCGAAACAAGATTTCCGTTCTATGGCAATGGGCGTATTCTTATTTCACCTACAAACGAGGAGCGCGGATCATTACGGGAATTCATAGACAGGATGTTCGGCGGGACCTTGGAAGCATAGTGTGACCAGTTCGGGTTTCCGGCAGAGTTTTGTTGGTGCAGTGCGTACACTGAGGTGCGGTTAATGATCTTTTAGCTTCACCGAGATCCCGTCTCCGCATTCGAAGACAACTCAACCGCTTAAAGTCTGATGAACTTTGTTTCGGGGCCTGGTTTCACGATAAGCCCTCCGTGCCCACCCGAAAATACGGTTTTGACACGCCAAAAACGGACGCTTCCCTGTGGCGGCATCCGTTTCATGACTGAAAATTCCTCAATCCCTGGGGAAAAATGTTTTTTTAGGCTGAAAATGTCCACTGCCACGTGGCAGAACGTTTTTTTAGAGTAAAAACGGACGTTTCCCTGTGGCAGCGTCCGATTCATGACTGAAAACGCTTCAATCCCCAGGGAAAAGTGTTTTTTCAGGCTGAAAATGTCTTCTGCCCTGTGGTAGAACGTTTTTTTAGAGTAAAAACCGACATTTCCCCGTGGCAGCGTCCGTTTTCAGGTTGAAAATGCCTCCATCCACAGGGAAAAATCGTTTTTTAGGCTGAAAAAACATTTTTCCACAGGAAAGTAAGTTTTTAATGGCTGGACGTCAGGTAGTTATAAAAGAAAGTAGATTCCTCAACGTTTTCAGCGAGATAGCCTCGGAGAGGCGCGAGAAAGTAGCCCACGGCGCAGCCGTGGGGTTAGCACGGAGGAAGCGTTGAGCTCCGTAGGAGCGGAAGAATGGCATACCAATCTGCGGTTTTCTGTCGCCGCTCTGCGGCTTTACATCGATTAGCCGCCATTACCCACGGCTGCGCCGTGGGCTACTTTCTTGCGCTGCTCCGCAGCTAAAGAGGCCACAACCAGCATCCTCTTTCGCTGGTTCATTGAAAACGTTGAGGAGCCATCCAAAGCACCAATCACGCAAGCTCCAAGCTCCAGAGAAGCTCCAAACATCAAAATTCGCAGGCACCGGCCGGCCGAAAGCTTTGGTTTTTGGTGCTTCTCTGGAGCTTGGAGGTTGGACGCTTGGAATTTCGCCGACCTAAAGGGCGGCGCTCCTACTTACAATTCAAAACCGTGTAATTCTTCTTACCCTTCCGCAGCAATACATACTTGCCGAAAAGCAAATCGT
>CBHWET010000129.1:0-11841 GCA_966112985.1 uncultured bacterium
AGCCATTTTTCTTCAACGAATGCTGCAGCAACTCGCGGTTATTGATGCCATGCAACGAGAGAAGATCGACGTGATCGAGCTTCAGGTATTTCATCGACGTCTCGAAGGTGTCAACAAAGTCTTCCGTCTTTGGTTTGGGCGCCACCTTCGTCTGAACGATGATTTTATCGCGAGGCAACTTTGGCAGAACATTGCCGAGCTGCATCTCGGATGAGCCGTACCCGCGCGCGGTTTCGATGTGATTAATTCCGAGCTCAATCGCCCGATGAATGGTCGCTTCGAGATTCGCCTGGTTATCGGCAGGAACTTCCTTGGGGTCGACGTCCTGCCATTTGTATTGGTAACGCATTCCTCCACATGAAATGACAGGCATCTGAAGTTCTGTTTTCCCGAAACGGCGGTATCTCATAAAAGCGAAGGCTAACGACGCACCGAAGACGAAGCCACAATTTTCTACCAATCCGTTTAGTCACCAACGATCGCAACTCACTCTATCTGCAAATAACGCACATTCTATTGCAACATCTTCTCACTCCATTGCTGAATGTCCTTTTTCACGCCCACTCCCGAAGTCATTTCCCAAACGGTTGTTTTGTTGTGTCGTAATGCCATCACCGTCGCCGTCCAAGCCTGCGCCCAGCCCGCTTCAATGGACCATGCGCCCCAGCCCGCATCAGCTGAACTAGCCCAATAGTCCCAACGCACATCATCGAACGCACGAAACCACCAGCCATTTAAATAGGGAACTTTTTCCGAGCGAATCTGAACACGACAGAGGAATTGAGCGAGTCGGTCTTCGGCTTCTTTTAGCTTCGTGTCACCAGTGGCAGCCACTGCCTCGTGCAAACCCAGCAGAGCAAAGCCCGTCGTGTAAAGCTGATCGCTCGCTGGATCACCATTGTTCTGAATTAGCGGAGTCTCCCCGGTTCCATATGCTTCGTTCGATGTCGGAATATGATAGTGGCCGCCACCAGTCCCTGCGAGCCACTCGTGAATAGCGCCATTTGGCTGCTGCCTTAGCAACAAGTCATTTGCGACACTATTTAACCATTGCCGATGTTCAGGAGTATCTTGAACTCGCACGAGCCACGCCAGGCTTAACAGTATCTGTGCACGCTCGCTATTGTCCCCCCACCGCCAACCTGTCGGATAAACTTTCATCGTCATGGCAATTGCATTCGTTGTGCGGTCAAGGAACCGCCGATCACCCGTCGCGCGATAGGTCCACAAGTTGCACGCCCAAAGGTAAGCCTCGAAGTGCGGTGAATAATTGATGACTTCGGAGTTGTAAAATTGCTTCCAACCGCTCGCCAGAGCAGGGATATCAATCCGGTCACCGCGAAAACCAAATTTTCCGGTCGTACGATAGTTCGCCAGCAATGCTTTCGCGAGAGGTTCGTTCCATTTTGGATCGCCGAGCGCTGCCGCTGCGATCATCGTGCCAAGCATCGCTCGGGCATTGTCATCACCATAATTTGCCACGAGCCATGCAGGTGAAATGTCGCCCCAGCCAATTGTTCCGAATGCACCATGCTTTTCATCGGCACGCGGCCCGGCACACATCCCCGAATTGAAGTAAACGAAATCCAAAAGATTCCGAGCGACATCGATCGAGCGCTTATCAGCATTCAACTTCGCATTCAAAGCGAGCACCATCGCCGATTCGATATTGCAATCGGCTCGCAAAGGAAGGTTCTGCAATTGACTTCCATCATATTGAATGCCCGATGCGTACCCTTCTTGGATTCCAAACCTGCCATCGCTCGGCTTATTTTCTTCCGGTGCGGCTATAGTTGCAGCATTCCTGGCCAGAAGCGTCGTGATTTCGTTCGTACGATTCTCGGTGACCAGTAGCTTGGAATTAAATATCCACTTCGCTGCCGCATTAAAGGCGTTGCGCTCCGCGTTGCGTGGAAGCTTTTCATTCGCCGTATAAGCTGGTGCAACATTTGGCGTCCATTTCAGTTCACGCGTTCCACCGTTTGGATCCAGCTTCGCAAAGATCGTTTGCCAAATCGTCTTCCATGCCTCCGTCGGTGCATATCGCGCGGTGATGAACTGACTGAGTTTCGTCGTCGCGACGATCATGCGACGTTGTGGAAATTCAAAGAGCAGGGGAGAAGCATTCGATGGAAGTCCATATGGCGCCGTATCAAATCCCGCCACCCGTGCAACGACAAGCCATGGCCGGTCAGCCTTGCACGGCAGGAAATGACAATCGTGCACCGCCACAATCCGGAACTTGAGCAGCGTCGCGCCAAAAACGTCATCCGAAACGACACCGCGTTCCCATTGTGTCGAGTGCGGTTTACTGAGTTGCATTCCGGGAATGGATTCGGGGTATTCAACGAACAACCGCAGCTCCTTTTCGGCTGCCTTATCAAAGATATCCGCGTCAATCTTCGTTGTTTGTTTCGGATATTCGTCAGCGAGGATTAATACCGGCGATCCTTTTGCCGCCGCCGACACCGCTTCCGCTGGTGTATCAAATCGTTTCACGCGAAACCCACTGTGTCGCGCGGTGATATAGAGATCGTTTTTATCAGAACAACAAAACGTAAACGTCGTTTCTTTGCCGAATGCTGCGGGGACGGCGCAAAGAGTGACAACGCAGATAAAGCACAAAGTTCGTATGAATCGCATCACGGTGACAAATCTGGACGGTTGCGCCCCCTCGCGCATTCATGAACAAAAAAACTTCACAACTTTCACGGAACCGCTACAACCTCGGCATCACTGCACAGTAACGAATCAAAATTTATGGCATTCACATCTGTCACTCAGCTGAAGACTCTCAAGAAAAACGTCAAGTCCACCGTCGAAAACGCTCTTTCCAGCACCGGTGGCCTGCTTCGACTCGCACCCTGCTGGGTGCCGCGCTCCTTTCTCCAGCCCGGCAAACGTCTGAAGCTCCACCCCGATGATTTGTATGCCTACGGCCTGAACCGCGGCGGTATCGACGAACGGTGGTTTGCCTCCACCACTCCGGCTGCCAATGAAAACCGCACCCCCGATGAAGGTCTCAGTTACTGCGTCGTCGGCGGTTCCCGTTTCACGTTGCAACAAGCGGTTGCTGAATGCGGCGCTACGTTGATCGGCAGTTCGATTTGGAAGAAATATAAGAAATGGCCCGTCTACTCGAAGTTCTTCGACAACATGGGACCGATTCCGCATCACATGCATCAGAGCGCCAAGCAGGCGAAGCTCGTTGGGCAGGAAGGCAAACCGGAAAGTTACTATTTCCCGCCGCAGCACAATAACGTCGGCAACAATTTCCCTTACACGTTTATGGGCTTCGAACCGGGCACCACGAAGGCGCAGGTCCGCAAGTGCCTCGAAAACTGGAACAAAGGGGACAACGGCATTCTTGATCTTTCGAAAGCCTATCGCCTGAAAGTCGGCAGCGGGTGGCTGATCGATCCTTGCATCCTGCACGCGCCGGGTTCGCTCTGTACCTACGAACCACAGTGGGGCAGTGATGTGTTCGGTATGTATCAATCTCTCGTCGAAGGCCGCGAAGTCCCATGGTCGCTCCTCGTGAAGGATATGCCGAAGAGTAAACACAAGGACCTCGACTTCATTGTTGACCAACTCGACTGGGAAAAGAACGTCGATCCGAACTTCAAAGAGAATCATTACCTCGAACCCGTCCCGGTCGCTGACACGCGCAAGGAAGGTTACGTCGATCGCTGGATTGTTTACGGAAAGGTCGACGGCGAACAATTATTTACCGCCAAGGAATTGACCGTCGATCCCGGCGCCAAAGCCACGATCAAAGACAATGGCGCGTACGGATTAATTTGTGTGCAGGGCATTGGCAAAATTAACGGCCAGCCATTGAATAGCCCAAAGCTCATCCGTTTCACTGAACTGACCGAGGACGAATACTTCTGCACCGAAGATGGCGCCAAAGCGGGTGTCACGTTCGAAAACACCAGCGAAACGGAACCACTCGTTGTCCTGCGTTATTTCGGACCAGAGGTAAACCCTGATGCCCCGGCCATGGGTGCCTATCGAAAGAACAAGTTTTAGAGAGCAGAATCAGGGTTTTTTGCCGGTTGACACTTGGTCATTCCGAAACTACCCTCTGCCTCCCTTATATGACTGATGGGCACAACACCCCATCTTTGATTCGGAGAGGAAGTGAATTTAATTGACTGAAATCAGATTAAAAAAAGGCGAGTCAGTGGACAAGGCGTTGCGCCGGTTGAAGAAGAAAATCGACCGCGAAGGTACGCTTAAAGAAGTGCGCAATCATAGGCACTATGAAAAGCCAAGTGAACGCCGCCGTCGCAAAGAAAAAGCCGCGCGCTTTTCTGCGATGCTCAGCGCTCGCTACGCCGATCTGTAAATCATTTTGATTTCACCAAGCCGAGTGTGGTTTATTACTGCACTCGGTTTTTTAATTTACGAAGGCTGTTTGATAAATCGCTGCGACGCCAGATATTGCAGCGTAACTAATTGAGGAATGTATTCGTTTTCGACCTGCTGGAACTCTCATCGCCACACCGATGGTCGCGCCATGTTGCGCGAAATTCGTGAACTCGGTTTCGAATATGCCGAACTGAGCCATGGCATCCGGATGACGCTCCTCCCGGGTATTCTTGAGGCGGTCGATGCCGGCGAAATCAAGATCTCCTCGCTCCATAATTTCTGCCCGTTGCCGATGGGTGTCCTGCACCCCGCACCGAATCTTTACAAATTCACCTCCACGGACAAACGCGAATGGGAAAGTGCCTATCGCCACACGGTGAAGACAATCGAAACCGCTGCCCGCGTCAACGCTCCAGCCGTCGTACTCCACATGGGACGCATCGACATGCGTGTCTATACCGAGCGACTCGTCGAAATGCTTGAACGGGGCGAACGCGAGACGGACAAATTCCAAAAGATTTGCGACGAAGTCTTCGAGAAACGGGAAGATAAAAAGGAGAAAGCGGTCAAACTCGCCAATCAAATGCTCGAACGTTTGCTGGCCGTTGCCGAACCTCGCGGCATTAAGCTCGGTATCGAGAATCGCGAAGCATTGGAAGAAATCCCGCTCGACAGTGATTTCCGTTTTTTCTTCAAGGAATTCTCCAGTCCATTCGTCATCTATTGGCACGATTGCGGTCATGCCCAGATCAAAGAGAATCTTGGGTTTATCAATCATCGTTTTCATCTGGAGAGCCTTGCGCCGCGACTCGGAGGGTTGCACATTCATGACGTCAAAATGCCCGCGAGAGACCATTGCGCACCGGGTTCCGGCGTAATCGATTACGCCGCCTTAAAACCTTTCATCAAACCAGAACACATCAAAGTGTTCGAACTTCATCCATCGCTCAGCCTGGAAGAAGTCCAAACAGGCGTGGCTCATATCAAATCGATCTGGGGTAACGATTGAGCGCGCCCAAGAAAATCCTCAACACCGGCCTGCGCATCCTCATTTGCGGCCTGCTGCTCGCCTGGATTTTCCATTCCATTTTCATGAACGAAGGCAAGTTCGCCTTCGAAGCCCAAAACAAAGATTGGACTCATCTCACGCGATCCGAACAATGGAAAGTGGCATGGACCGTAGGCCCGCATGAACTTTGGAATACGCTTCGGCTTATTCATATCAGCGCCTTCGTCTGGTCGCTCGTAGCCGTTCTCTCGACAATTTTGATTGGCGTCCTGCGCTGGCGCATGATTCTTGAGGCGCAGGGACTTCATCTTTCATTTGTTCGCGCCACAGAAATCTCCTTTGTTGCGCAGTTCTTTAATTCTTTTCTACTTGGTTCGACAGGCGGGGACCTCATGAAAGCTTATTACGCGGCGCGCGAAACGCATCACAAGAAGACCGAAGCCGTTGTTACCGTCTTCATCGACCGCTTGCTCGGCCTCTGGTCAATGCTCGCCTTCGCCGCGATCATGATCGTGCCGAATCTTTCTTTGTTCACGCAGGCAACAACGACTCCCGACACGTCAACAGCCGTCGCTGCGTTGCGCATGGCTGCTATTATCATCCTAGGCATGCTCGTCACTTGCAGCGGCTTCCTTGCGCTCGCATTGTGGGGTGGGGTATCGAACCGTTGGCCGAACGCCCGTGTCTTTCTGCGCAAACTCCCGAAGGGCGCGCACCTCGAACGATCACTTGATTCGTGCCGCGTCTTCGGCAAACAGCGCGCTTTGCTGGCAAAAAGCGTCGTTCTCTCGATGCTCCTCAACGCCATCTGCGTCGTCCAGGTCATCGTTCTTGCGCATGGCTTGAATTTAAAGATTCCATCCATCGCCTTATTCGCAATCGTCCCGATGATCACCTGCATTTCCGCATTGCCGATTACCCCGAGCGGTCTCGGCGTTCGTGAAGGCCTCTTCGTCAGCATCCTCGCGTTGCCGCAAATCGCAGTTGGCAAAACCGAAGCGCTGTCCCTTTCGTTGCTGACTTTTGCCGGCGGCCTCTTCTGGAGTATCGTTGGCGGCCTCGTCTATTTCTTCCTCCGTGATCGCCAGCACCTGACTGAAATCACGCAGGATCCGGCGTCTGACGATGACGCGGCGTAGCGCAGGCGGTTCCAAGGTTCAATCTTCCAGGTTCAAAGTCGTTCGACGCCACCTTGAAGCTTAATGAAGTCAGGCCGCGTTTCGCTTTCGGCGCCCGTTTAACTTTGAATTCGAACCTTTGAACTTTGAACTTCCTCAGGCTGCTCCTCCTGCTAAAGTCGCAGCAGGAATGAAACTAATTCCACGTCTTATCGCCGCCATTTTCGCGACACTATTAACTGCGACCGCGCTCGCGGATTGCATAACCCCGCCGACGAACATGGTCGCCTGGTGGACAGGTGACGGGCACTCACGCGATGTGATGAGTCATTACCTGGGCGGAGGATCGGGCAGTTTCGTCACCGGAAAAGTTGGTAAAGCACTTCAATTCAACGGCCAACCAATGATGCCGATCAATCCGCCCGACCTCGTCTGCAGCAACGGCTTCAGTATTGAGATGTGGCTTCGTCTTGACTCCCTGATTGTCGGCGACGTTTTTTTCAGCCGCACCAACGCCGAGTCGATCTTTAGGCTCTACTTCGATCAGACCAGCCTTGGCTCCTGGGGTTCCCTGAACTATATTCGTGCGTCGCTGACCACGCCGGGCGGTGCGAACGCCGTTCTCGACGGCGGCTCTATTCCGACCAATACGTGGGTGCACATCGGCTTTGCGTGCGCGAGCAATGGTTTTGTTTATCTCATGATGAATGGAAACGTCGTCGACAGCTCCGCTTGGACGGTGCCCCCGGTTATCTCTGGCGGCAGTTTAGCGATCGGTGGCAGCGGTCTGTCTGCCGTGACGCTCGATGAAATCTCGATTTATGACCGCTTTCTTGCGCCCGCGGAAATGAACAGTATTTACACCGGCGGTTCCGATGGAAAATGCAAACGTCCCGACCTTGCCCTTATCACTACAGTGTCAGAAAGCCCGGCGCTTGTCGGCACGAATATTACTTGGACGGTCGTTCTGACCAACCGCGGTGTCGCCGGCGCGTCGAATGTAGCTTTGAGCTTATCGATGCCTTATCAGGCGTGCGACATGGTGACATCTACCGTGCCGTTTACTATTGGGGGCATGAGCTGCCTTACGCCATTCGACAGCTTGCGTTGCATGCAGGGTACAGTCGACGGTTCCTTGGTTCGGCTAAGCGGCGCTAATGACATTTTGCAATTCAGCCATAGTGCGACGGCGAGCGTAGTCCTCAATTTCTTCGGGACAGGCACCTACCCGTTGACAGCAACTGCTACCGCGCAGATCGGCATCGACGAGAATCCGGCGGACAACACGAATACGCTGAACCTCGTCGTCGCCGGCACACCACAACTTCGTATGACACGCCTTGGCGACAAAGCGGAGATCTATTGGGCGTGCCAATCGGATTGGATGCGACTCGAACAAACCCTATGCACCACACCTTTTGAATGGGAAGGCGCGACCAACTCAATCAATTGGAATTCCTACCATACCACCGTTATCTCAAACCTCGTGAACGCGCCGTCGCGCCTCTATCGCCTTCACGAGATCAATCCTTACCCAGGCCCGGGCGGCGACGGCCTCATCGATCCCGGCAGCAGCGGACTACAACATCCGTTAATTGGTCCGCCTCAACTACCTTAGTTTCCGCGTTAACGTGGACAGGGCAGGGCAGGGCGGGTGCCAAAGTTGGAGTTCATCCTTCAGGTTGTCTTTTCCATCGACTCTAGACTTCAAACGCAGGCTTCGCCTCGAACTTGAAACTGTTCTCCCGTTTCCCATTTCGCGCTGTGCGTTTAACCCGCTTTGAAGCTCGAACTTTTGGAACTTTGAACCGGGTTTTTGCCGTAAGTTGCTGATTATCAGGTTTCAAAAACCGACCATCTCCGTTCTTTTGAGTTTTTTTCGTCTAAAAAAGTGCCCATCCCTGGGATTTGAGGAATTTTACCTCCGCAAAACACGTCCATCTCTGGGATTTGAGGAATTTGACGTCAGCAAAAGTGGTCCATCCCGGGATTTGAGGAATTTGGATTCAGCAAAGTGGCCTATCCCTTGGGTTTCGGTGAACTTTACGTCCGCGAAATACACCCATCCCTGGGATTTGGAGACTTTTTCCTCCGCAAAATGTCAAAAGAACAGGGATGGACGGTTTTCCACGTCGACTTTTCCCACCCATCTCCGTGGATGGACGGTTTTTTTCGTCGTCAAAAACGGCCCATCCCCGGCTCGAACGACGACATCCTCGTCGCCCGAGCCGCAGAAAACGTTTTGCCTGAAATTCAAGCGACCGAGGGTGCCTGATCCGTGAATTCCAAGTTCCAATGTTCCACCTTCTAAATTAATTCCGGCCGCGTAAACTGCCTCCGTGCCGACGACCAGGTTTATCTCCAACGCTCTTCGACTTCTCGGCGTGGCGTTGATCGTTATCGGTATCGTCTCGTGTAAAGTTTACAAACCACATTGGATACCACCCGAAGGCTCGAACTACTCAGAAAACTTCGACGGCACTGCGATCGAGCGTTTTTTGAAATGGTCTGCACTCGGAGCAATTGTCTTCGTAATTGGAACCTACATCCGTTCGCGCAAAGAACCGCAAACCACCCGTGCGGCCGGCCTCCGGCGCAAAGGCATCATTCTGCTTTTCATTGGTCTCATATTGTTTTTCATCCCATTTAATCTGTTGATTCCCGTCGGTCCCATCTGCTTCGTCGCTGGCGTAGTTACATTCATCTTAGGAACTCTTTCGGGCCGTAAAGAACCCACCGAGAGGATTCAGCAAACAATTCCACCGTCGAATTCGTCGCCGTAAGTCGCCACGAACGCCAAAGTGTTCATCCCTCAGCCTCGGGTTGCGCGCCCGACGCGCTACCCTAGGCTGAGGGGCACCGCACGAAATTCATTTTGCCGCAGGCGCGAGCGCAGCGAGTTTCAAAGTGATATCGCCTCGTTTTCAATTGTGCCCACAAACCGCAACGCTAAGCTCGCCATCAATGGGTTCATTCTTCACAAACTTCCAGATACACAACAGTTCGACGGCCAAGGTTGCAAAAATTCTTCCTAAAATAATTACAGGCGAAGCGTACTTTTCGCCCGCGAACAACGGCTGGGTTACCGTCTACACCGAAGAGTCGGAGACGCAGGCTAAGGGCGTGATCACGAACATCGCGGCCAAAATGTCCAAAGAGCTAAAAACCGAGGTCTTTGGTTTTATGGTTCACGACAGTGACATCGCCGTTTATTGGCTGTATCGCAATGGTAAAATCGTCGACGAATTTAATTCCTGTCCAGATTATTTCGGCGAAGAAATTGACAACGAAGAATGCCAACGGGTGCGGGGCAATACAGATGCTCTACTGCCACTCTGTATCGTAGGTACGCAGCGAGATGATTTGGACAGTTTGCTTCATTCGAAAGATGACCGTCCCGCGTTTGCAGAAGAAGTGCTGCGCAAACTGGCAGGATTCCTCGGTATCGACTCAGACCGGATGACGCTCGGTCTTAAATATTTCAAAGTGGAGGGAAAGGAAATCCTCAAAGACTTTTCGGCCTTTGAAAGCGTTACGAACAAAGCGGTCTCCGCAAAGGAAGAAGCTGCCGTCGAGATCGATCCGGCACCAATTATATTCACCCACGCCGTTTGCATGTTGATCCAAGGTTGGCTTCCCGAGTTTAACGCGCGAATGAACGAGAATTACGGAGACGATGCGGAAGTTCAGAAACGAAAACTTTTGGATGCAAGCGACGCACTGGCGAGCAAGAGCCTCGCATTCGCTAAAGGAGTCCCATCGTTCGACGAAATCAAATCGGCCCGCGATGCCGGGCCAGATGCTATGGCAGCGTTGATCGCAAAGCAATTTCCAGAAACGCTAACTACTTTCGGTGCGTTGGCCGCAAAAGTACGGATGGAGTGCTTTCTTGAGGCGTTGCTGAAGCAAGGCCTAAATCCGAACAAAGCTGACGGCCTCGGACGGATTACATTGCAGCTCGCCGAACGGCATGGCAAAGATTCAAGTATCTATAAATTGGTAAAAACGGCGGCAGAAGAGGCACCTAAGTAATAGAAGTCCAATGAAAGAACGTATCTCCCAACAACGAGTTCTTCACCTCAATCTCCATAGCGAATTCTTTGGGGACATCGCCGCCAAGCGGAAAAAAATCGAGTATCGAGGGCAGACAGCTTACTGGAAGCGACGATTGGAAGATCGTAAATACGATGTAATTCAATTTCGCAATGGTTACGCAACGAAGGCGCCAGAGATGTTGGTGGAATTCCTCGGAGTCCGCAAATACGGAAAAGGAAAAGATGCCTACTACGCAATTCGTCTCGGGCGCATTTTGAAGATTCGCCGCTGGAAGAGTGCGCGGAGGTGAGAATGCATTTAGTTAGTCCATAAAGTGCCCTTTACAAATGCGCGCCTATTACAAAGTCGATATTCGAAAGATGACGTATCGTGAGTGCTGGAACATTGGTTCGGTGCTCGGAGTTCTGATGCTCTGGCCGGCGAAGTTGTTTGGAATGAACCTGCCGTTCGGTTCCGGAATTCCTTATCCCGTCGGCCAACGCGAATTCGAAATTCCCGAAGCACAATTACCGCAAGAGGTGAGACATCGGCTTGCGCAGTCCTACGATGAATTTGGCCGACTTGGTTTTCATTCGCCACGGTTCTTCTTGTTCCAGTCGCGGAAACAGGAGACGTCGAGTTACTTCATCACCATGCTCCACAGTTCAGGAACATGTGTTCTTCGACTCTTTTGTACCATTGCCAATAATCCGCCGGTTCGGTTGGTGAAATGCCTTGCGACGTTACTGACGGAGTTTGAGGACGGACAGTATCTGGTGGCCAGCGATAGCAAGCCGCAGTTTATGCCGTCGCCGGGTGTTATCGTTCATCGCGTTATCGGTGGCAAACCGGGGCAGCTGTTCGGAGCGCATGAAAAGAAAATTGCCGAATATGCCACGAGCAGCCCGGCGCGCAGGGTCACCACGGCAGAGCAGTTGGATGAAATCGCAGATCGTTATGAAAAGTACTGTTTCGACTGCAGTCTCAGGCGCGGGTTGTATGTTTTGATGCATCCGAATGAGATGACAGCGCGAATAAGTTTGAAGCTTCGGGGCGTCGGAGCCCGCGTTTGAAGTTTGAAGTTCTTTATGGCAACCCAGAAAGCGACCATCGAATTTCTCCTGCACAAATTGAGACCGTCCGAACGCTTTTCGACGCGGGCGATGTTTGGGGAATATGCCTTGTACGCCGACGGCAAGGTCGTGGCCTTGGTTTGCGATGATCGGTTGTATGTGAAGATTGTCCCCGCGAGCAAAGAGCTCGAAAGCCAATGCGAACAAGGACAACCTTATCCCGGTGCAAAAC
>CBHWET010000130.1:0-11738 GCA_966112985.1 uncultured bacterium
GAAAGTGGCGAGGAAGCATTGGCTGCTTTGCACACGGGAGAGATCGATTTGATTCTCGCCGACCTCACAATGCCGGGCATCAATGGTTATCAGCTGCTGGAGTTTGTCAAAGCCGACATGAACTGGCGGAATATTCCAGTTCTCGTGTTGTCTGGCGTTCGCGAAGCAACCAGCGCTGCACGTTGCATTGAACTCGGTGCAGACGATTATCTGCCCAAGCCCGTAAATCCTGCGCTTTTGCGAGCACGTATTGCCGCTTCATTGGAAAAGAAGCGGCTGCGCGATCTTGAGACGGCGTATCTTACGCAGTTGCAGGCTGAGCAGGAGAAATCTGAAAAACTGTTGCTCAATATTTTACCTCAGCCCGTCGCCGATCGATTGAAAAAAGGCGAAAGCACAATCGCTGACAGCTTTCCTGAAGCAACGGTTCTCTTCGCCGACATTGTTGGCTTCACCCAGCTTGCTTCGCAGGTTTCACCGGCTGAGTTGGTGCATACACTCAACGAAATTTTTTCTGCCTTCGATCGCCTGGTGGAGCGCTATGGCCTCGAAAAAATCAAAACGATCGGCGATGCATACATGGTTGTGGGCGGATTGCCCCACCCAAGACCAGACCATGCGGCTGCGATCGCCGAGATGGCACTGGAAATGCAGAACGAGTTGCTGCGCCTGAACGCGAAGAACGGATTGCATTTGCGGATGCGCGTCGGAATTCACAGCGGGCCTGTAGTCGCAGGTGTGATTGGAAAGAAAAAGTTTTCTTACGACCTGTGGGGCGATACGGTGAACATTGCCAGTCGTATGCAATCGCTGGCATACATCGGAAGCGTTCAAACTTCCGAGACGACCTACGAACTTTTGAAGGACAAATTCGCGTTCACGAAACGTGGCGGCGTTGAAGTGAAAGGCAAGGGCCGTATGACGACGTACCTTCTCGTCGCAAAACACATTGCAGATTCCGGATCGCAACCGCACATTCAGGAATCAGTCGAAGCGAATCCAATGTGAATCCCGCAGTCGCAAGTGTGTCCCGACTTCGCTTGCGTCTTACTGCAGCCGCCGAAAAAATAATTCGAAGCGGCCATCCCTGGGTTTATTCGGACAGCATCCGCGAACAAAACCGTGACGGAAAGGCAGGGGACTTTGCCATCATTTACGACCGTAACGATTCTTTTCTCGCGATCGGTCTTTATGATCCCGACTCACCGATTCGAGTTCGCATTCTTCATGTTGGCAAACCGCTGAACATAGACGGAGCTTTTTGGCGTCAACGGCTTTCCACTGCAGTTGCGCGACGCGAAGGGCTGTTCGATGCGCATACAACGGGCTATCGATTGATTAACGGTGAGAGCGACGGCTGGCCAGCACTTGTTGTTGATCGATACGACGGGACGCTCGTGCTGAAGATTTACAGCGCGATTTGGTTTTCGCGGTTCAATGAGATCATTGATCTGCTGAAAGAACGGGTCCCAAATGAACGAATTGTTTTACGACTGAGTCGAAACATTCAACAGGCTGCACAACGGGAATTGGGGATTAGTGATGGAAAAGTTGTTTCAGGTGCCGAATTGTCCGGACGGATAACATTCCTCGAAAACGGATTGCGGTTTGAGGCCGACGTTATCAAAGGGCAGAAAACAGGCTTCTTCCTGGATCAACGTGAAAACCGGCGCATTGTCGAAACGTTGGCTGATCATCGCAGTGTCCTGAATGCATTTAGCTTTTCAGGTGGATTTTCCCTTTACGCTGCGCGCGGTGGTGCGACATCCGTTGTGAGTCTGGATTTGAGCGCGCACGCTTTGGAAAGTGCGATGAGAAATTTTGCCCTTAATGCCGATGATCCGCGTATAGCTCGTTGTCATCATGAAACGCTGCAAGCAGATGTATTCGAATGGTTTCGTACGCCGGTAACTCGGCTGTTTGACCTGATTATCGTTGATCCTCCGTCGCTGGCGAAACGCGAAGCTGAACGGGCGGATGCGATCGGTGCCTACAGTAAACTTGTTTCCGCGGCGATCGACCGTCTGTCCGGCAACGGAATCCTTGTGGCCGCTTCATGCTCGGCGCATGTTTCAGCTGAGGAGTTTTTTGATGTGGTGCGGAGGTCAGCACGGAATTCCGGGCGTTCGTTCGCCGAAATGATGACAACGGGACATGCGCCCGATCATGCTGCGGCCTTCAAAGAAGCGGAGTACCTGAAGTGCATTTACCTGCGGTTTATTGCAAAAGGTGATGGCCGGCTCGCGACAGCAAAATAACAAGCCGCACGCCGAGGTAAACGGCGATGCCGAGCAAAAACAACCCGGAAACATGGGACATGCGAACTAAAGTCTGACGGGAAAACTCTTTGTGTTTGCGTGAGACGATATAACTCACAAGAAAGAACCATGCGGCAGCTCCCAGTCCAACGCCGAGAACGCAAGCGGTCTTGCTATACCAGGTTTCGTCCACCCAATCGTGTGAAATAAAGGTCGCGGAAATTGTAACCCACATCAGCAGGACGCCGGGATTGCCGAGGACGCGAACGAAGCCGGTCATGAAAGCAGAGTGTGGATGCAATTTCTCTTCGACCGCTTCGACAGTCTTGTTTGTTGCCGGAATTGAATGAAGTCTTAGGTACTTCACGCCAAGAAAAACCATCAGCACGAAGCTCAGAAGCTCCATGGTCGCACGGGCCGTTTTGGAATCGAGAAGGCTGCTGAAACCGGCAAAGCTCACACCGCAATAAATGAGGTCCATTGCGACAGCACCCAAGCCAATGAATAGCGCCCAATGAAAACCGCGCCGCGCCCCTTCGTTGATGATTGTGATATTGATCGGACCGATCGGAATCGAAACGAGGAAGCCGGTAACAAACCCGACAAGGCACGCAAGAAGTGTCGGAAAAACTTCGCTCATGGGATCACATCGCCGGCGACTCGTCTTCCTCTTCTTCTTCTATTTCCCGTCGCATTTCTCGTGAGATGCGTGGACGAATAAAGCCGTAAACGAGATACGCGGTGAATCCCAAGGGCAGTAACCACGGCAAAATGTGGTTCCAGGAGACGAGGAGGGCGCCAATAAAGACGAGGATGACGACCATCTTGGCGAAAGGCCGTTTTGAACGGAAATCAACTGATTTAAAACTCGGGTACTTCACTTCGCTCACCATCATAATCGAAAGGAAGATCATGATGGCAGGGAGGACAAAGCGCCACGAGCTGGTAGTCAGCGCCTTTTCATCGCACCACAAAAGGAACAACGTCAACGAGGCGACAAGTCCAGCCGCCGCGGGAATTGGAAAGCCCATGAATTCCTTCCCACTGGAAAATCCCATGGCTGACAAACAATTGAATCGTGCGAGTCGCAGTGCGCCACAGATCAGATACACCGAGGAGATAAACCAGCCGAGTTCAGGTGGATTCAAATCGCGCAGGACGATTCGATGGACAAGGAACGCGGGAGCCACGCCGAATGAAACTACATCGGCGAGCGAATCGAATTCCCGTCCGAAAGGACTTTCAACGCCACCCATGCGAGCTACGCGTCCGTCGAACAAATCGAAAATACAGGCGAGCAGAATGAAACCAATGGATAGACGAATGACGTGGTTGTAATCCGGACTGTTTACGTTCGCCATGACGATCTTTGTCAGGGCCAAAAAGCCGCAGAAGAGGTTGCCTGCCGTAAGCAAATTCGGCAGGAAATAAATCTTCAACTCAGGTTTCACCGGCGCTGCTTTGTCAGAACCGTTTGCCATAATTCTAGATTCGTTCGGCTATGATCGTTTCGCCACCGACGACTTTATCGCCAACCTTGACGCGGACCTGGTAATTCAACGGTAAATAAACGTTTGCACGTGATCCGAATTGAACAAGGCTGATGCGTTCGCCCTTTTGGACTTCGTCGCCTACGTCGACCCACGGAATAATTCTTCGCGCAATCAAACCAGCAATCACACGCACCCCGATCTGGTCTTCCGGCTTGCTGTTCGGGACAAACGTGATGAGCACGTTTTCATTGTGCAACGCGCAATCAGCATTCATCGCATTCAGAAACTGGCCGGACGTGTGTTTCAGGTATGTGACTTTGCCGGTGACTGGTGATTGCTGAACGTGAACATTAAAGACGTTCAGGAAAATCGAGAGACGTTTGCATTTGCGTCCGTCGTATTCGCGAATGGGAGCTTCATCGACCAGGTCGACAGTGCCATGTGCCGGCGAGACGACAAATTGATCACCTGCCGGAACATTTGGAGTCGGATCGCGGAAGAAATAGAGAGTGAATGCGACGAACAGCAGCCAGATAACAATCAGCGCCGAGGCTAAGGCCAGCACCATTCCACCGAGGAACTTCGCGATTAGTCCAGCGCCAAGAATAGCGAGCAGTAAAACAAACGAAGCGCCAATTAGTTTAATGGCCGCCTGCCGCGCTTTACCGGAATGTTTCGTCATCAATAAAACCTTAAATTCCGGATTTCAAAGTGCAAGGTTCAAAGTTGAACCGCCAATCAAGTTTTGTTGACGCGCGTACTCGGCGTTTACGCTGACGACTACATCAGGCGGCTTCCAGACGATGAACAGCTTCCCGCAATTTCTTAACAATCCACTTTTGCTGATCTTCGTTTGTAATTTTGCCGCCCAGACTGTCAGTGACGTAAAACGTGTCAATCGCCGCGCCTTTTTCTGTGGAGATCTTCGCTACAGTGATGTTCACGTCGAGTTCGTGCAGAGTTTGTGAGATCGTATGAAGCAGCCCAACGCGATCTTCGGTTTGAAGGTCAATGACGGTTTGCGTTTCGGAAGCCGAGTTGTCCACGTCAATCCTGGTCGGAATTTTTTCGCCCTCTACGGAGCGATATCCACCACCAGCTTTTTGCGCCTTCGAAATCAGATGCGGCAGATCGACTTCTTCGCCGGTCAAGATGTCTGTGAGTAACCTTTCAAATCGTTCCCGCTCCTCGCGATTTGCGAGCAATCCAGTTTTGGCGTCAGTGACAAAAAATGTGTCCAGCACGATACCGTCATTACGCGTGATGATTTCCGCGCTATGGATATTGAATCCGGCTGCGGTCAGGGCGCCCGCGATTTTGCTGAACAAACCGGTGCGATCCCATGTGCAAATATGAACGACGGTGTATCCGCGATCTGGTTCGTTACGCCACTGCACTACCGGAGCCAACGCCTCTTCGCGTTCGGAAAGCTGCAGATGCATAAAACGATGCACCAGTTCGAGATCAACAAGAATTTCGCGTGCATCGTTGATCTGGAAGTATCGCGCCGGAAGGTTGTCAAAGTGGCCGTGGAGTTCTTCTTCGCTGAAGGTTTGAGGCATAATGCGTCGGACCTCATCAGCCAGGAGTTCGCGGTGCTTCGTCTCTAGAATCGCGTTACCTCGAGTTAGCGCTTCGTGCGTCCGCTCATAAAGCATTCGAAGCAAGGAGTCTTTGAAACTGTTCCAGAGCTTGTCACTCGTCCCCATTGAGTCGGCGAACGTATGGAGCGTGAGCATGTCAAGGTTTGCAACCGTTTGGACCAATGCGGCGAAATTACGAATGACGGCCGTGTCATCGAGATCGCGACGCTGGGACGTGACAGCCATCGCAAGATGATTTTCGATTAACAAGCGGAGGGAGTGAGTCGTTGCGCCGTCGAGGCCAAGGCGCTTGGCAGCTTTCAATGCATTAACGCCCCCGACTTCTTCGTGTGATTTGCCTTCAAATGCCTTGCCGGAATCATGCAGCAGAAGAGCCAGATAGAGAATGAATGGCCGTTCGACACGTTGAAACAGTTCGGTGTAGCCGCTGTACGGAGGCGCTTTCGCTGTGGCGACCTCATCGAGTTTCTCTATGCAGACAAGTGTGTGTTCGTCCGCTGTGTATTGATGATAGAACTCATGTTGAACGAGGCAGGTAAGTTTTCCAAATTCCGGGATAAACTTGCCAAGCAAACCGACTTCGTGCATCGCACGCAAAATGCGGGCAACGTTCCCTCGTTGATCCAGGATTTCCAGGAACGTTTGCCGAATGTGCTCGTCCTGAAGGAACTGTTTATTGACCAGCGGCAGTTGATTGCGAATCAGTTGCGCCGTGTCAGGATGCAGTGTTAATCCGCGTTGCTGAGCGTAAAGAAATACACGCATCAGGCGCCACGGTCGGTCGCGAAAAACCTGCGAGTGCTGCGGATAAATCTGACCGTCGAGAAATTTGAAACCATCAACAACCTGGGCTCGCAGGTTTTCACTGCGTGTCCTGAGCAAATCGCGAAAGCTCGGCAGAAGCTTTTGTTGCGGGACGAGCGCCAATCGCTGTTCGACCGTCCTCGTGATGAGATCGATGTTGCGCGTGTGCACGTAAAAGTCCCGCATGAAGTTTTCCAACCGCACACTGGGCGATCGATCTGTATAACCTAAATTGTGCGCGACACTCGGTTGAACGCTCTTTGTGAGCACGTCGACAGGTCGGCCAACGTGGTAGTGCAGCTCGTTCCGTGCGCGGAGGAGATAATCGTACGCGGCTTCAAGTTGCTTGCGTTCGGCCCCGCTGATCATTTCTTTCTGCTCGAGTTCTTTCAGAGAACGGGTGCGATACTTGAAGAACGTCATCCAGACCAGGTTTTGAAAATCGCGCAATCCTCCACAACCATTTTTGATGTTCGGTTCCTGCATCAGTGCCGAATTGCCGAACTTGGCGCGACGTGCTGCCTGGTCCTGTAAGCGAGCCTGAATGTAAGGGCCTTCATAGCCGGAAACACATTTAACGAGAACGGTCTTTTGAAATTTATTGAAAAGCTCGGCGTCACCACAGATGAGGCGTGCTTCGATAAGAGATGTCTTTGATTGCATGTCTCCCGTCGCGACCTTCACGCAATCTTCGATGCTTCGAACTGAGTGTCCGACCTTCAATCCAATGTCCCACAGTGTGTAGAGGAGCCCATCGGTGATAGCTGACAAACTCGGCAACGGTTTTCCACGCCACACCATGTTCCCGTCATGTAGAAACATGAAATCGATATCGCTGAATGGATTGAGCTCGGCCCGGCCATAACCGCCGATAGCCACAAGGGCCATGCGCGGCAACGCTGCTGGTTGCAGGGAAGGGGAGGTGTTCTGTACCGCCTGCAGTATGTTGCGCAGCAGAAGATCGAGAATTGCCGCGCGCGCGTTGCATATTTCCATTCCGCTCGCGCCCGCACGATGCAGAATCTTAAGACGATGCGTTTCGACTTTCAGGAAATCTTTGTAACGACGCAATTCGTCCTGCGGCTTGGTGCCGGGGGGCACTTGCAGACGGGCGGCGGCACTGGCTTCAATCTTCTCGAGCAATGTCGGCATTAAAGGTTCAGCTTAGTATCGTCTTGGTTTCGAATCAATCGAGCACTGCTGAACTTCTTGCCTGGCCGATACACCCGACGCTACGGCGCAATGCGGGCTCCGACGTCAGCTAAATCTGAAAGACGATTGGGGTCATTGTGTGCCGACCATGCGATGCCGCGGAGGATCAGTAAGCGAAACAGAGGGTCATCAAACGTCCAGGTATAATGTCCGAGAATGGAGACGAACACGCGCCCCTTGCCTTGTTCTCGCGTCCACATTAGGGGTTGCTGGCGATTTTCTTCTTCACCCTGGGCTACCAGTTGAATGTTTGTCTCGCTTCCGACCAGGTTCCAGTAGCTTTCGTCAACGAAACGTGTGTCAGTAAAGTCCGCGGTTAGCGGGTGTTGCTTGAAATTCAGATCAACAATGCCGTGCCGGAACTTTGAGGCTCCACCGCGCCATGCCAGGCCAATTCGTTGTGCGAGTTCAGCGACATGTTCGTGGCCATCTACCGCGTAATGCAAATAAACCAACCCTCCGCCGCGTTTCAGAAAAGCGTCGAGTTCACCTGAACGTCCGCCTGACCATCCCGGGTTGTTCGAGTAAAAGACGATCACGTCTGATTTCGAAAGTTGTTCCGGTGTTGGCCAATCAGCAGCCGTCTCAACCACAACATTGTCGGCCAGCGTCAGCAATTTGCCCCAACGTTTTTGCCAGAGAGGATAGTCGTGTTCACCCGGCCCATGATCTTTCGGCCCGCTGCAGAGCACGATGCGCAAATGGTTTTGCGCGGCTTTTGAAGCTGACTTTGTGTTCCTCAAAATTTTATCCAGTTCGGAACGGGGCCGGGGCGCAGGTTCTCCTTTCGCTTCGATCGGTGCGGGTTCCAAGGGCGAAGGAATCAGCAGGTAAGTGAGGAGGTCTTTCCGTTGTTGCTCGCTCAACGCGCCGAGCAATCCTTCGGGCATCAATGAAATCGCGGATGGCTTTATGGACGCGATTTGGGATTTTTCAACCGTTGTTATTTTGCCGGTCGCATCCGCGAACTTTGAGCGAGTCTGATCTGAGCCAACCAAAACTCCTGTTAACGCTTCGCCATCTTTCAATTCCACATTGTATGCGACATGGTCGGGGTTAATCGCGGCGCTTGGTTCGACAATGTCTTTCAGGACAGAGGCGTAATCGCGTTGGATGAGATTTGAAAGGTCCGGGCCAATTTTACCGCCGGCATCATTGATTGCGTGACATTTGAAGCATCCTAATTGATCACCGAAGAAAAGCTTTCTGCCATGCAACCAGTTGCCGCCTGCGATCTCCGGAATTTTGCGCTCGGTTTGCTCCTCGCCACCACGCTTTTCCGGCGTTGCCCACGGCATCAAAATCCGTCGTAGCGGGAGAGCACGCGGACGGCTGTCTTCAGCGGTAAACCATGCGACATCCAGTACCGGTTTTGTCGTCGCCGTTCGGACAGTGATGCTTATTGGAAACCAAACATCCTTTTTCGGTTTCGCCGTTAAATGAAGTTCACCCTCACTGATACGTTTTGTTGTCATCGACGGCGCAGTGATGTCCAGTCGACCATTGCTTTTCAGGACGACAGTGACTGTTTCGTCTGGGTATTGATAATCGAGTTTTGAACCGGGCTGAGTCGCGGAGCGCAGCATTTCCCAGAGGTCCAGTTGAGTTCGCATTTTCAAAGTCCCCGGCGTGGACAGATCGCGCCAGAGATTGGGATGTACCGAAGTTGCTTTCGTGAATTGTTCCGCTGCCGCCAAATCAAAGTGAGGAAGCCAACCAGACCAATTCTTTGACCTTGCACTCGCGCTTTCCCAGTCGACTGCCAGTCCGGTGAGGTCACAGGACAAATCAATTTCAGGCTGCTGCACGACTTGCTTGTTTTTCGTCGGTTGCGGCGGGCGTGGAATCGTAAACGCGTAGTTAATCGCTTCTCTCCGCGGTTCGGTGCGGATAATTAGCGTCCGGCCATCGGCTGAAACTGCGGTGGATAAAACTTTCAGATTATAACGAGGATAGAGTAGTTGGTTTTGGACGGCCTGATATCCGGGACGCATGGATTCGAACTGGTCACCCGCTGCGATGTATTTGCCTTGAGTTGCAGAAATATGTTTCGTCCAGGTTTGAACAGCAGCCGCATCCAATGGCCGATCAAATTGAATATCCGTTTCGGTTTCGCTTGCTGGCCAAATCGCGACTGGGACCGCGGCTTCTTTTTCGGTATAGGAGATTTTGTAAAGTTTCCCGACGCCGGTTGGGCCGCTGCCCCAATCGGGTTTTCCGCTGTGGGTCGATACCACGAGATCGCCCTGGGGAGAAACACAGGCGTCGACAGTTAGCATATTGAGGCCGGCGATCAATTGATTCTGTGCGACATAGCCGGCCGCAGTCTTTGCGAGCTTTGTCCGATATATTTTGCCGCGAGACTCACCGCAAACGATTGCATCACCACGCCACCATGCAGGCCCAAATGACGGGCCGCCGTTTACTGGCTCGTTGAAATTCAAGCCGCACGTCGATTGATGCTGCGGGCCGTAGTCGAAAACGCTCGGTTCATCAATCACGTTGGGCAGATATTGCGGATGACGTGGGGGGAATCCATAGTGCCGCCCGGGTTGAATGTGGAGCAATTCGTCGAATGGATTTCCATTCGGCAACCAGGTCGCTCCTTCCTGGTCGCTACAAAACAAATCGCCTAGCGCATTAAACGCCATCGCCACTGGAAACCGGATTCCGGTGCAGACAACCTCACGGCGACTGAAATCGGGTGACATCTTCAAGATAGTGCCGCGCACGCTGTTGATGTCGTATGCTGACTTACCGGTGTTTTTATCAACCTGGTAAGCGTCCGCAAAATTAGCGCAACCAATCCCAAAGAAGACGGACCCATCTTTATCAACTGCCGCGCCGAGGGCATCGACCCCGTGGAAACTCTCTTTCCAACCTTGCGACACAATAATTTCTTCATCAGCGATATCGTCGCGATTCGTGTCAACGATCAGCGAAAATTTCCCCTTTGACGGAACAAATACTCCTCGCCCACGGGAGTAATCAGGCGGCGTCAGTGCCATTCCGATCGGCGCGCGCAACGAGTTCGTGTTCCAAAACGCCGTGACCTTGTCTTCGAGACCATCGTTGTCGGAATCGGACAGCAACCAAATATTTCCGTCATAGCCGAGGGCCACGAGTTTGCCATCTTCGCGATATTTGACGCAGTTAATGTTGTTCAGTGTCACCGGCAGTTCGCGCACGGTGAACCCGGGGATAAACATTTGCACGGGAGGTGCGTTGGACACCGTTGTCAGCAAGGAAAGCGTGCGTCCAGGAACTCGTGAAACAAGCTTTGATTTTAAATACGATTCAACGGCCCGGCACTCATCTTCAGTCAGGATGCGATTATAAATAAGAATCTCGGAAATATCGCCGTGAAGGAATCGCTGCACGTGCGGCGCATCGCCGGTATTCGAGAAGAAACGTGCTCCGACGATGAGTTGGTCGAAACCAAACACCGCATTCGTGTCCGACAATCCAGCTTTCAGTCGACCGCCACTGTGAAAAATCGGGTGGAAGAATCGTTCCTGCGGCACTCCATCGATCCGCAAATCGACGACGTTTGTTCCTGGTTCAGCGAGAATTGTCAGCGCATGCATTTCGCCAAAGGGAACGACGCTGGTCATTAAGTTCTGGACGCCGACAAAGCCGGCTCCTTCCACGTTGACAAAGTCGAACTGTTTTTTTGCGCCCTCGGCCATATCTACATTGAGGCCGCTGGAATAGTCGTTCGATCCGTCTCGGTTCAGCGCGACGAACGCACCAAAGCCGTTCGTGTTGGAATGCGGTGCGGCGAGAATGAAAATCGTTGTTTCATGCAGGCCGCCGTTGAGACCAGCCGTCAAAAGATAATCGTTGATGCCATCGAATCGAACGAACGCTTCCGACGCCGTCCGAAATAATTTTGGGCGCGCTTCGGGGATCGGTTGGCGCAGGGTTCGTTTGTGTCCCGACGCGTCGTGCCAAAGATCGAGCGGCAGATTAGTCACCGGCTGATCGGTGTTGCTGGTTTCAGAGTTCGCTTGCTTCGATCGTGCGCTCATTTCGTGCAAAGCGTCGAACCAGAGTTCGAGGCCATTTGTGACGGAAAGTTTGTTGTCGGCCCATGGTTCAACAGCGTTGGCGGATGCCAAACCGAGAAGAAGTCCCGCTGCAATTCGAAATACAATGTGAGTGGAGCGCATGCGTTCGTGTTGTGGGGACGGCGAAAATGCGCTTTTGGCCAGAAATTTTCCAGCAGGAAACGTTTAAGCAGGTTTTGTACAAACGAACCGACGCACAGTGACGCGCGTCGGCTTTTCCGTTTTCTTCTCGTGAGAAAGCGCCGCGACCGGAATTGCACTTACGTTCGTGAGGCCATACTCAAGAGAAACGTACAA